>CAZEDU010000017.1:0-25290 GCA_964511185.1 uncultured Myxococcaceae bacterium
TCGAACCGAGGACTCGCGGCTTGCGCGGCACCTTCGAGCGCTCGACGCGCTCGACCGAAGCCCCGTGAGAACCAAGAGGTAACCGATGGGCAACTTGCTGAACCGCAGCATCGGCAGCCTCGAGCGTTTCTCGCTGGTCGCGAGGTTGCTCGCGGTGTTTTCGCCGCCGCCTGACATGACCGAAGAAGATTTCTCATGTGTTCTTTTGGCTGGTGATGGGGCCGGCCGGTCTGGGTTACGTCTTGGTGCCGATCGCGATTCTGCGCGGGCTGCTCGGTTTGCCCGGCCGCGAATGGTGGCGACGGTTTCTGAGAATGGTTTTTGGCTTCGTCTTGTTTTGCGTGACGACGCTGCTGTCTGTCGTTTGGCTGGTCGGCGCACAGAAGCTGCTCGCGCTGTTACGCCATTAACTGCGCTCGTCCTCATGAGACTCCAGCGCTCGGTCAATGCGCCTCCAAAAGGTGAAAGCCGTCGAGTACACTTCAGGCCATGCGGCCACCTCTGGATGAAACAAAGCGACTTGGCCGGATTGGCCTCAACATTTTCGACGCGGCCATCATGGCAACTCCTGGAAATTGGCGTCGGCTCACCGTCGCGTTCGAACGCGACGCATCTGGAAAACGGCGCCTGACAAGCTGGGAGCCAGCGTTGACGTCTGCGGAGAGCGCCCTCGCGGGCTTTCCTTCACTCCCCGATCATTGGTCGACCTGCTTGGCGCTGGCCTTCGCCGAACTCGAGTCGGCCTGCCAAGCGCTGTCACCGTCATGGAGTGGCAACGCGGCTGTGCTCGAATGGGAGCCATTCACGCGCGGCACGATTCGACTCCTCCAGGAAGACGGGATGCCCGGCCCCGTCGTTGAAGTGGGTGAAGCGTGGCTCGAAGCGATGCTGGTCACTCCCGAGACCGTCGCCACGATTCGACAGTTCTTACCCAAGTTCGAAGCGATGCGTTCGCGCTACTCGGCGCTGTCTCAGTCGGTGACCGATTGGAAGTGGAAGGGCCAGCAGAACACGCTGCTCCTCACGGATAGCCAGGGCGAGTCGGCCCCACTCGGTTGAGGTCCTCGGGACCTACAACGTGCGCGACCTCAGCTTCTCCTGGTCTTGGCAGAACCCGAGCTTCCGGCCGGACCAATTTTCGCGCGTCCGCTCGTTCGCAGAACAAGCACGCAACACGGTGGGTGCCGGCATGTTCTGGCGTCCGACTTACCCATGCGACCGCTTCCTCGCTTTGATCGCATCGGCGTACGTCGCCGACCAAATCGGTGCGGAGAACTTTTACGTCCGGACTGCCGCCTTCGTAAACGGGCGGCAGTCCCGCAACCATTTCGTCATTCGACGGTGAAGAGACTTAGATGAAGTGAGTCGTCGAGCACGCCGCCAAACACCAAAATTTTTCGCGCGTCGGTCGGATGCTTGAGAAGGAACGCGGCCGCTTCGGGAAGTTCTTGCGCAGAATAAATTCCGACCCAGCCGGTTTGTTCCTGAATCGCCTCGAGGTGCCGTTGAAACACGGCCATGGGTTTTTCTTCGCCAAGCTTGTGCTTCAGCTGGAGAAGACGGAGCTGGTTGTTCTCAACGGTGACGCCGGGTTGCACGAAGCTCATCTTCGCCCAAGGAGCTGACTTGGGCTGTTCAGCGCAGCTCCACAGCGCGAAAACACCGAGGGCGACGAGAACGCGCAACATGAAATTGCCTCCTTGAGAGATGACTGGACCAGACGTTCTTCTTAGCTCAGTACGATAGGGGTGGCCCCCTGCGGTATCTCGAACGTCAGCCATTAGGTGGGTTGCGCCGGTTCCTTGGGCTCATTGGGAAGTGCCGGTTGAAGAAGGGTATCGGGCTCGCGTCAGGTCGCGCATGACAGATGGCTTTCCGCTCGCTGGTCGTCACCACTCTCTTGCTTGGAACAGGTGCAGCGGCTTCAGAGTCGCCGTGGCTGAAGGGACAGACACACCTTCACTCCGCCAACTCGGGCGATAGCAACACGCCTCCGGAATTTGAGGTTGCGAACGAGGCGGTCGATTCGAACAACGAAGGCGACGCCACCACCCCGTCGACCGAGCGCCTCTGGGACCAGGTGCTCGATGCCGGAGGCCGTATCTATGGCGTCGCCTCCGATGATGCGCATCACTATGCCGACGCGGATTTGAGCTGAACGTCGAAGAGCGTGATCAAATCGCTCGACTCATTCATGGCCTGACCCAGGTCTCGATGAAGAAGCGCGAGGCCTTTATTTTGATCGAGCTGCTCGACTTAGAGCCCTACGCTTCGCTGCTTTATTCTTCTTCGACACCGATGAATCGGTTTCCGCTGTTCGCGGACGACTTCCTGACATCCCCATGACGTTGTCCGCCCACACTCGGGGGCTTCACCTCACGCATGGGACAACCTTTGACAACGATCGTCTGCGTCGCGCTCATGGTCGGCGGTTATGCCTTCGTCATCACGATGACCTCGGTGATTTATCACCGAGCGCTCACCCATCGGGCGCTCGCGCTGGCGCCATGGCTGCATCGCCTGGTGGCCTACGGCGGCGTTTGGATGACGGCGATGGATCCAAAAACGTGGATCTGTATGCACCGCCGGCACCACGCCTACTCCGACGGACCCGAAGACCCGCACAGCCCCGTGCGCGGCGGCATCCTGCGCGTGTTGCTCAAGCAGACTCGAAGCTACGAAGAGACGATGCAGGGCCTCGTTCGAGGAGACGAGAAGTACCTGCGCTTCGTCACCGACCTCGACTTTCCGGTCAGCTGGATCAGCCGAAAAGGCCTCTGGTTCTTCCCCTACCTGCTGCACGCTTCGATGGGGCTTCTTCTCGTTTGGGCGCTCGGCACGTGGTGGGCGGCGCCAGCGTGGTTGATGGGCTTTCTCTCACACCCGTTTCAGGGTTGGGCGGTCAACGCGCTTGGCCACGCGCGGGGGGGTCGCACCTTCGCGCTCGCCGACAACTCCCGCAACAACCTCCCCGTCGCGTGGCTCGTCTTTGGAGAGGGGCTGCAAAACAACCACCACGCGTGGCCCGGCTCGGCGCGCTTCTCATACCTGCCCCACGAGCCGGACCTGGGCTGGCGGGTGAGTCAGCTGCTCGCGAAGTTGGGTTGGCTCTCCATCAATGAATCCGGTCTGATTGGCTCACCTTCAGCCCATCGAAGCCGGGTGTGAGCGCATGTGCGGCGGTGCGCTCTCTCCGGCGGATACGGCTTAGAATGGTGCCGTGGTCCCGGGCGCTCTCCGCAAACCCGGAAAGTACACGCTCGTGCGCCGTCTCGGAGCCGGCGGCATGGGCGAAGTCTACGGCGCGACCGTCGGCGGCGCCGGTGGCTTCAAGCGCGACGTGGCAGTGAAGCTGATTCGCTCCGACTTGGCAGGAGACGAGCGTTTCGTGCGCGCGTTTCTGCGGGAGGGTCGATCGCTCGGCCGGCTCTCGCACCGCGGCATCGTGCAGGTCTACGAGCTCGAGGTGATTGACGGGCAGCCGTACATGGCGATGGAGCTGCTCGAAGGCTGGACAGTGCGAGAGCTGTTGTCGCGCCTCGGCGGTCGACTGCCTGTGGAGCCGGCGGTCTTCATCGTGGCCGAGGTCGCCGGCGCGCTGGCGGCCGCCCATACCCTGCGGGAGCCCGAGCATCCGCGCGGGCTCATGCATGGCGACCTGTCACCCAGCAACGTGATGGTCTGCCGAGATGGCGCGGTGAAGCTCCTCGATTTTGGCCTGGCCCGGCCCGTGGGCGCGGGGCCCAGCACCTCGAACGTCGGCGGGAAGCTGGCCTACATGCCGCCAGAGAGCGCGAGCGGCGCGATGCTCGACGAGCGGGTCGACATCTATGCGGTGGGCGTCGTGCTCTACGAGCTGCTCACGGGGACGCGGCCTCTGGCGGGGCGGAACGATCTCGAGCTGCTGCAAAACATCCTGCATGCGCCCGTGGTTCCGCCGTCGAAGCGGGTCGCGGGGCTCGACCCGAAGATCGATCAGCTCATCCTCAAGGCCATCGCCCGCGATCGCGGCGAGCGCTACGCCAAGGCGAGCGAGCTCGAGCAGGACCTTCGGCGGCTCCTGGCCGGGCGCTACGACGGCAATCGCTTCTCGAGCTGGGTGCGTTCCGTTGCGCCGCTCGACGAGCAGGTCCCCTCCGCTGCGACAACCGAAGGCGAGGTCGCTCACTCCAGCGCCTGGCGGACCTTGCCCGACGGCGTCATGCCGCTCCGTCGCCCCAGGCGTCGCGGGTTGGCGCTCGCCCTGGTCGCCTTCCTGGCCATCGCGCAGCGTGGGCGATCGGCCGCGGGCACGTCGAGGTTGAATCCGTCCCTGCGAGCGCGCCTCCACCTGCGGGGCCGGAACCGGCGATGGCCGTGACGCCGGCACCGACACCTCCGACCGAGGTGCCAGCGCCTCCAACCGCGGAACGCGAGAGGGTCCAGTCCGTCAGCCGCCGGCCGAACAAGCAGGTCAAGGCGCGCGCCGAAAAGGGCGGCGTGAAGCCCGAGCCCGCCGGCATCGCGCCAGGCCTGCTCGTTGATCCCTTCCAGGACGGTCGATGATGTCCCTGGCGGTCGCGCTCTTCGTCGCAAGCACGGTGGCAACCGGCGCGCCCACCGCGCGGGAGCAAGCGGCGGAGTGGACCAAGCGCGGCGCTGGCCATTTCAAGGATGGCGCCCTCGAGCAGGCGCTGGAGTCCTTCGAGCGCGCGTACCGCATCAGCGGGGAGCCGTCGCTGCTGCTCAACATCGCCCAGTGCCACCGCGCTCTGGGGCGAACGGCATTGACCATCGAGTACTTCGAGCGCTTCATCGCCGCGGCGCTGGATCACCCGCTGCGGCCAGGCGCCGAACAGCCGCTCGCCCAGCTCAAGCGCGCCCAGCCAGCCGCTCCGCCCGATTCGAAGTCCGAGGCCTTTGCGTTCAAGGAGCCCCAAGCGACGGCGACCCCTGGGCCTGGAGCAGCGCGGTGGCCGTGGATCGTCGGAGCGGTGGTGATCGTGGGGGCCGCGGCGACGGTCTCGTATTTCGCGTTGCGCCCCCAACCCCCGCCGACGCTCGCGCGCATCGAGCTGCCGGCGCCTTAGAGCAACCCGTGCTTTCGAAGCATCCGTTTGAGCTGCGTGCGCCGCTCGCCAGCACCCGCAAGAGCACCTGCTGAACCTCGGGCAAGAGCTCGCCGATCTCGTCGATGAACAAGGTGCCGCCGTGTGCGCGTTCGAAGGCGCCCGCGCGCGCGGCATTGGCGCCGGTGAAGGCGCCCTGCTCGTGACCGAAAAGCTCCGCGTGCGCCAACGTGGGCGACAGCGCCGCGGCGTCCAACACCACCAGCGGGCCCCCCCCCGCGCGGAGAAAGCGCGTGAATGGCTTGCGCGGCGAGCTCCTTGCCGGTCCCGCTCTCGCCGACCAGCAGCACGGGGGCAGCGGACTCGGCGGCCTTCTCGAGTAGACGGAAGAACCGGCGCGCGACCAGGCTCTTGCCGACCAGCTGGCCGATGGCCGTCCGCTCGCTGGGCTCGATCGACGTCGCCGCTCCATCGACCACGGCGGCAAGGTGCGTCGAGCCCACGCGAAGGAGCGCGCCGGGGGGCACGGCGAGCTCTCCCACGCGAGAGCCTTCGAAGTAGGTGCCGTTGCGGCTGCCCAGGTCGCGCACCAGAAAGCCATGGGCGCCGATGCGCAGCTCGCAGTGCTGGCGCGAGACCTTCGGGTCGGTGAGGCGAAGGTCGCAGGCCTCCCCGGTGCCGACGACGACGGGCTCTCGCTGGATGCGACAGCTTCGCCCGCGGTCGGGACCATCGACCACCCGGAGGACGCCGCCTTCGAGCTTGGGCAACAGGGCAAGTGACGAGCTGCTGGCCGTTTGGGGATCCCACGCGTGGCTCAGTCGAGTCGCTTCAAGCAGACGTCGTCGAGCTCGAAGCAGGTTCCCGGGGGCGGGTTGCCCACCATGTAGAAGTAGACCTCGATGCCGCCGTCGCTGCCGACCGCGGTGTACTCGACCGTGACCGGCTGCCAGCTTTGGGTGGTGGTCGTCTCGGCCGAATGGGTGCCGAGCGGCTGGTTCGTCGGGCTCCACTCGCGCAGCGAGACCCCGACGGGGTAGGTCCCGCCATCGGGGGACTTCATCCACCCTTGCGCCGAGTACCGCGAGCCGGGCGCGGGCGCTTGAATGCGGTACGGCGGGTATTCGCTGATCGAGAAGTGTTGAGCCGACGGCTCGGTGAGGCAGATCTCGGCGAAGAAACCGGCGTCGGAGCGCCCACCCGCGACGGCGCGCACCTGGCTTCGATAGGCGTACCAGCCGCCGACGCCTTGATCGAAGCGGCCGTCGGCGAAGAGGCCGCCGGGACAAAACGTCTCGCCGCCGTCGCCGTTCGCCTCCGGCCCCAACGGTCGAAGGCGAACCTTCACCGGGTCGGTCTGGGCCGCCAGGTCGATGGTCACCTGCGCGAAGGCCGCCCGAGCGTCGTCGCGAGCCCCCAGAGGCGCAGCTCGATGAGGTCTGCGCGCCCATTCTTCGCGAGCTCGATTCGGTTGGGCAGTGGAACCGAGTCGCCGTCGCCTCGAATCTCGCGCTCGGTGAGCGTGCCCCCCTCGGGGCCCAGCACGGCGAGGGCCAGAGATTGCAGCGGCTCGATCTCACTCGACACCTCGATGATCAGGTCGGAGCCGGCCGTGCACCCGGCACAGGAGGCGACGAGCAGGCCGGCGAGTGTGCTGCGCATGCCCCCACGAGCGTAACACCCGTCAGTGCTCGTAGGCACCGCGGTCGAGCCCGGCTCCGCGGGGCCGGCCGCAGCCGCTGAAGTCATGGGTGATTTGCGGATCCGGGGCGCCGGAGTCGATCGCGGGGCTGCCTGGCCTCAGGCGGAAGTCGAGCCGTAGACCAAGATGGCTTCGGCGCTCCCCGAGTCCTGGTTGCGGCGCATGCCGGAAATGTCGAACCCCTCGAAGCGGATGAAGGCGGCAGAGCCATTGAAGCTGACGCCGCTCGGGCCGAAGCTTTGGATCTTGGCGCCCCACTTGTTGCGCGCCTTGAACCAGATGAGGTTGGTGGCCGTTCCGGCGCGCGAGAACGACGGCGGGGCGTAGGTTCCGTCTTCCACGACGATGGTGTCGCCCGCCGCCATCACGTTCGCCGCGCGCTGCAGCGTCCGGAAGGGCGCCGTCGTGCCATTGTTGTTGTCGTTCCCGTTCGGCGAGACGAAGTACGTCTTGCCGCCCCCCTGAGGAGGCGCGGGGTCGCTGCCGCAGCCGGTGGCGGCGGGCGGAGCAGCCGGGGTCTCCGAGTCGACCGCGGGAGGCTGGGGCGTGGAGGGCTCCTGCGGCGCGGTCGGGGCCTCTGGCTGGGTGGGCGTGTCTGACTTCGCGCTCACGGTGATGGCGTCGATGTAGAAGCCATCGCCCGACGTGGCCCGACTTTGGAAAGCGTACACGTCGACGGATCCGGTCAGCGTGGTGGTCGCCTCGACGGAGACGAGTTGAAAGGACCGGCGGAGCAAGACCGGGCTCGACGAGTGGTGGCGGACGCGCCCGGCCGCGTCGGTCTCGCGCAGCACCAGCGTCAACGGCTTGCCGTCCGCATTCCCCGACGCGCGCACCGCCGCCGAGGCGACGTAGGTCGTGCCCGGCACGCTCTGGCGAATGGTCGGGGCCGCGTCATCGATGCTGTACTCGGCGCCCGTGACGCGGCCGACCCAGAGGACGTACTGGCCGTGCGGCGCGGACGTTGGGCGCGCGACCCGCTCGAACATCGAACGCCAACCCGTCCATCCGTCGGCGTTGGTTTCGAACGAAGGGTTGGCGACCAAATTGCCAGCGGGAATGGTCAGCCCCATGGACGACTCGGCGGCGTCTTCGAAGCCTTCCAGATCTGCGGTCGAGGCACCGCAAGCGGCGAGAAAGGGGACGAGCATCAAGAGCATTCGAGGTCGGGGCGCCATGCGGGCTCCTTGAGGTGAGTGCGATGGCGCACCCGGTAGCAGCGCCCATGCCGGAGCCATGCGCCCAAGGAAACGCCTGCGACTTGGGCCGGTTGGGTCGGTCGTGGAAAGCTCGGGACGGCCCGGTGGAGTGGTACCTGGGAGGCCGAGCCGCCCCCCGAGGCTACTTCTTCAAGGTGACCCCCCAGGGCGATCGCATCTAAGTGAGGGCGTTGGTGAGTGAAATCGATCGCTTAGCGGGGTTGGGTGGAGCTGTGGGGCTCGAGGACTTGTTTCCGAGATGGGGGACGTGATCGAACCTCGGGATGAGCGACTCTCGAGGTAAGGACCCAGCCCTGCTGGCGCACTTTTCGGTCATCGTCGACCCACGAGTGGAGCGAACTCGACTCCACTCATTGAACGACATCTTCGCCATCGCCATCTGTGGCTTCATCTGCGGGGTCGATAACTGGGTAGAGCTGGAGTTGTTCGGCAACGAGAAGGAGGCTTGGTTCAAGCAATTCCTCGAGCTGCCGAATGGCATTCCCTCGCACGACACATTTGGGCGTGTCTTCGCCGCACTCGACCCAGAAACGTTTTCTCGTTGCTTCATGAGTTGGATGAAGGCGGTGTCCGAGGCCACCGATGGCGACATCGTCGCGATTGATGGCAAGACGCTTCGGCGCAGCTTCGACCGTGCGGCGAAGAAGGCGGCGATTCACATGGTGAGCGCGTGGTCGACCCGAAATGGCGTCGTGCTTGGCCAAGTGAAGACCGACGACAAGTCGAACGAGATAACTGCCGTGCCCAAGCTGCTCGAGTTGCTTCGCGTCGAAGGCTGCATTGTCACGCTCGATGCAATGGGGTGCCAGCAAGACATCGCCCAGCAAATCGTCGACAGAGGAGGGCACTACGTCATCAGCCTGAAAGGCAATCAGGGGACACTGCTGGCCGAAGTCGAGCGACTCTTCGACGAAGCACGCGAGGAACGTTTCGAGACTGTCCCTCACTCATATGAAGAAACCCTCGAGAAGGACCACGGCCGGCTCGAGCTGCGAAGGTATTGGATTACCGGCAAGGTCGATGCGGTACGGCGCGCTGAAAAGTGGGCGTGCCTCTCGAGCGTGGGAATGGTCGAGGCGGAGCGGACCGTGGCGGGTGGGGAAACAACGAAGGAAGTGCGTTACTTCATCAGCAGCCTGCCCGGAAACGACGCCAAGCTCTTTGGTGCGGCGGTGCGTCGTCATTGGGAAATCGAAAACAACTTGCACTGGACTCTCGACGTCGCATTCCGAGAGGACGAATCCCGAATACGCAAAGACAACGCGCCTGAAAACGTGGCGATGCTGCGCCACGTCGCGCTCAATCTCTTAAAGGCCGACAAGACAACGAAAGCAGGCATCCAAGCCCGCAGAAAGAAAGCTGGGTGGAGCGAGAAATACCTCGCTCACCTGCTCGGCCTAGAGCCCGTCTCCTGAGATGCGATTCCCCTGGGTGACCCCCTTCGGGGACGGTCTCTCGTCGGCTGGCTCTGGTAAACAGACGCACGTGAGCCTGCTCCCGGTCAGCGCCAGCTACGCCGAGCTCGTCTCGGAGTGCTTTCTCGCGCACCGCGGCACGGGCCTCATGCTCTCGCCGCTCGACGTCGAGCTGATTGGGCAGTGGCAGTCGCGCGGCATTCCGTTCGAGATCGTCGCGCGCGGCATTCGGCGCGCCGCCGAGTCGGCGCTGTTCCACGCCGTGCCCGGCGAGGCGCCGCTTCGTTCGTTGCGCGCGTGCCGCAAGCAGGTGGAGGCGGAGTATCGAAGGTACGCGGGGCGCGCGGCGGGCAAGACCGAGCCGGCGGCGGAGGAGGCCGAGCCCGCCCACGCGACGCGCCACCAGAAGCTGCGCGCCGCGCTCAAGAAGATGGCCAAGGCACACCCAGGGCTCGCGGCCTTCGTCGAGCGGCAGCTCCAGGGGCCGCTCCAGGCGCTCCCGGCGGACTTGGCGGAGCTGGGCCGGCTGGAAGAGCGGCTCGAAGTCCTTCTGGTGCGCGCGCTGCCGTTCGAAGAGCGGCTCCGGCTCTTGCGCGAAGCCCGGCAAATGGCGCAGAACGCCGCCCCCATGTCGAAGCGCGCCCGCCAGATGTCGCGACGGTTTCTCCGCTCGGCCGCGCTTCAACGCCGTCTCGCCTTGACGTCCCTTTGGTGATGCCGATGGAAGCTGCCCAGGCTGCCCCGCGAAGCTGCTCGACCTGCAACGGCAAGATGTACCTGGTGGAGCGCGTGAAGGACCGCGCGCAGGCCAAGCCTTGCGCGTGCGCGCAGGCGTGCCGGCGGTGCGGCGGCGCCGGCTACGTCTACGTCACGCAGCAAGAGACGTTCAGCCAGAAGGTGGGCGCCAAGACGTACGAGGTGCTCTCGCCGTGCGCCTGCCGCGTGGTGAGCAAGCGGGTGCAGCTGTTCAACGAGGCGGGCGTGCCGGCGGTGCTCGCCGGGAAGGTCGACTTCGACAGCTACCGCAACTACAGCGAAGGGCAGGAGCGGGCGAAGAAGGTCGCCACCGCGTTCGCGTTCGGCTACCGCAAAGGTGAGCCGATGAAGGGCTTCGTGCTGGCGGGGCCGGTGGGGACGGGCAAGACGCATCTGCTCGGCTCGGTGCTCACGCACCTGACGCTCGAGGTCGGCGCGCCGGCGAAGTACGTGGAGATCTCGCTGCTCTTCGCGACGATTCGGCGCGGCTTCCAAGAGGGCAAGAGCGGCGGCGAGATCATCGGGCCGCTGTCAGAGGTCGAGGTGCTCGCGATCGACGAGCTCGGCAAGGGGCGCGGCAGCCCGTTCGAGCTCGAGACGCTCGATGAGCTGATCGCGCGCCGCTACAACGCCGGCCGCACCACCCTGTTCGCCACGAACTACTCCCTCGCCTGGGAGCGCCCTTCCGTCGTGCGCGCGGACAAGCACCTGTCCAGCGCGGAGCTCAAGGGCGCGGGGCAAGGCGCCGAGATCTTGCGGGAGCGCGTGAGCGAGCGCATCTACAGCCGGCTCTCGGAGATGTGCGAGTTCGTCGAGCTGCCGATGAGCACGCCCGACTGCCGGCGCCCGCTGCAAGAGACGAAGCGGCGGATCTAGGCGCGCCCCCACAGCGGCCCGCCAAAGCCCAGGTGTCCCAACCGATTCGCCGGGACCTGAAGCAGGTATTCCGGGAGCGCGATCATCCACGACGCCGCGATGGCGAGGAGGAGCGGCCAGCTCCGCTGCTTCAAGAGGTAGTACCAGGCGAAGGTCATGAAGGTGTTCGAGGCGATGAGCAGCCCCGTCGCGCCCAGCCCTCGAAGCAGCGCGCTGTCGGTCATGGTGGCTCCGGTCGAGGCTCAACCCCGCGGATTCCAGGTGATCCGCCGGGACTGAACAGCTCCTTTTCAGTCCAGGTGGACGCGCTTGTCATTTTTCCGTGAAATACGTACCCGTGGGCCGGACAACTGCGGTTCGCCTTGTGCGGATAATTCCTCAGGATTTGCAAGCGACGACTGGCCCATGCACCGCCCTCCTCACCTGAGCCCCGTGCCGTCGTCGGCCAGTCATCGCTCCGAGAAGCTGCTCGAGGCCGGGCTGTGGCTGCGCATGAACGGCGACCCCGAAGGTGGCCTCAAGCTGATCGAGCAGGCCCTGCAGGTCGACCCGAACAACGCGCGCGCGCGCAAGCTGCTCGAGGGACAGAAGAAGGAAGCCGCGCCGGCGCCGCGCAGCGATCCGCCCGTCCCGACCAAAGGAAAGAAGGGCAAGAAGAACAAGAGGGGCGCCGCGTCCTGGACGCCCGCCGCGCCGACGATGGATGGCGCCGCCTCCGCGACGCCGTCGCCGATCGAGGTGAGTGATCCGCTGCACGACGAGCGCGCGTGGATCATCGACCAGAAGTCGACCCAACCCAGCGCGCCGCCGCTGCCTTCGGTGCCCGAGCCGAGCGCGGCCGAGCCGGAGCCGAAGCCGTCCGTCGCCGCGCCGGCGACTGATGGGCAGACCGCTCTGCTCGGGCCGCTCGCGCTCGAGGCGCCCGCGACCGCGCCGCTCCCCGAGCTGCCTCCGGTGACGGCGCTGATCGACGTCCAGGCGGAGGAGAGCGCGCCCGCGCCGCCGAGCGCCGAGGCGACGCCGCTCCCGCTCCCGGTGGAGCGCGACCCCGCTTCACCGCCGGACGCGCTCGACGCGGCCTTGAGCGCGCTGCCGCTGTCGGACGCGCCGGAGCTGTCGACCACCGATGCGCTCGCGCTCAAGCCGGCGCGGGGCCGTTGGCTGATGCTCGGCGCCATCGCGATCACCGGTGCGGCGATCGCCGCCGCCGCGCACTTCACGCTTCGCCGCCCCAGCCACCCGCCCGCGCCGGCACCGGCAGCGGCGCCGACGTTGCCGAAGGCGCCGCCGGACACCACGCTCCCTCAACAGGTCGTTCCCGAGAAGAGCGACCCGGTCGCCGTCGAGCCACCGGCCCCCCCCGTCGCGGCGCCGGCCCCCAAGCCGCCCCCGCCCGTGAAGCCCGCCAAGGCGTCCAAGCCGCCCAAGCCCGCACCCGCGAAGCGCACCCAGGAGCTGAACCGAGATGACGTGTTGGATCCCTACGGCCCGTAAGGCGGCGGCGCTCCTGGTGCTCCTGGCCTTCGTGGCGCCCGACTTCGCGTGGGCCGCCAAGCCGCTGACGCGGGCCCAGAAGGACGCGCGCGCCTCGCACAAGAAGGCGAAGAAGGCCTACGAGCTGGGTCAGTTCGAAGAAGCGCTCGCCGCGTACACCGAGGCGTACCGGCTCGAGCCGGTGGCGGCCACGCTCTTCAACATCGCGCAGTGCCACCGGCAGATGAACCAGTACCAGAAGGCGGCGTTCTTCTACGGCCGGTACCTGTCGCAGGCGAAGAAGCCCATCCCCAACGAGAAGGTCGCGCGCGAGCTGATGGCCGAGATGATGCGCAAAGAAGAAGAGGAGCGGCAGCAGCGCCTGTCGGCGGAGGTCGACGTGGTGCCGCTGGGGACGCCCGACGTTCCGACCGCGCCTGGGGCCGCGTCGGCGCGCCTGGCGCCGCGGCCAGGCCAGCCCACCAGCCAAGCGGTGTCCGCCGCGCCTTCGACCGAGCGCGTGAGCGACACCGCGAAGCCCGACAGCATCCTCAACAAGTGGTGGTTCTGGACCGGCGTCGGCGTGCTCGCGGCCGGTGCGGGCGCCGCCCTGGTCGTCACGAATTCACCCAAGCCGTCCCCGGCCACCCTGGGTGAGAAGAACCTGCGTCCATGAATCGCCTCATCGAGTCTCTCCCCCTTCGCTGGGCGCTCGTCGCCTTGGGGGCCGCCCTCGCGGCCTTCGGTTGCGGCGATCCTTCGACCGCGTCGGGCACCGCGGTGCTCTTGCGCATCGAGCACGGTGAGACCGTGCCTTTCGCGCAGGTCCGCGCGACGTTCTTCCCCGAAGACGGGTCGACGCTCGGCCCGGTCGTCGCGCCGGATGATCCGGGCGAGCCGCTGCCGAGCCCTCAATCCTTGCGGGTGCTGCTCGACGACGCGCTCGAAGGGCAGAGCGTCCACGTGCTGGTCGAGGGGCTGTCCCAAGGCGTCCCGGTCGTCTCGGGCGAAGGCGCGGTGATGATCGTCCGCGGCCGCGAGGTGGAGCTGCCGGTGTTCCTCTCGCCGACGGGCGTCGCGCCGCCACCCGACGGCGGCGACGACGGGGGCTCCGAGCTGGACGGCGGGCTCGATGGCGGCCTCGACGGCGGAGACTGCGGCGCGTGCGACCCGCTCTTCACCGACACGTGCCAGAACGGCGTCTGTGGTTGCGGGAGTGGGGCGGCCTGCGTGGCGGGGCAGCGGTGCGTGGGCGGGACGTGCGTGTGCAACTCGAGCTCGTGCTCGGGCTGCTGCGCCGGCAACGAGTGCCGCCCCGGCGACGCGGGCGTCCAGTGCGGCGCCGGCGGCGCGGCCTGCGAGCCGTGCCCGTCGGATCAGACCTGCAACAACGGCGTGTGCGCCGGCTGCAACGCCACGTGCACCACCGGCTGCTGCTCCGGCAGCACCTGCGGCCCCACGCCGGAGCTGCAGCGCTGCGGCGTCGGCGGCGTCGCCTGCGTCGCGTGCGACCCGAACCGCTCCAACGCGTGCACCAATGGCGCCTGCCGGTGCGGCAGCAACGCCCAGTGCGCGGTCGGCCAGCGCTGCGTGAGCGGCAGCTGCGTGTGCAAAGCGCAGTCGTGTCCGAGCGGCTGCTGCCGCGGTGGCCAATGCCGCACGCCTTCCCTCTCCACCTGCGGGACCTCGGGGGTCGCCTGCGTCGCGTGTGACGAGAACCGCGCCGACAGCTGCACGAGCGGCAGCTGCCGTTGTGGCAACGGCGCGCAGTGCGCCGTCGGTCAGCGGTGCCTCGCGGGGGCTTGCGTGTGCGACGCCACCTCGTGTCCGGGCGGCTGCTGCGACGGCACCACCTGCCGCGCTCGCAGCTTCCCGACCTACTGCGGCGCGAACGGATCGACCTGCGCGGCGTGCGACGCCTCGCGCGCGAACACCTGCACCGCCGCGGGCGAATGCCAGTGCGGCACGAACAGCCCGTGCGGCGCGGGCCAGCGCTGCGTGAGCGGCACCTGCGTGTGCGACGCCACGTCGTGCCCCAGCGGCTGCTGCTCCGGCAACACCTGCCTGCCAGGAAACTCCACCGCGGCGTGCGGCGCCGGCGGCGCCAGCTGCCAAAGCTGCCCGGGCTCGCAGCAGTGTCTCGATGGTGTGTGCACCGGCTGCAACACACAGACCTGCCCGAACGGCTGCTGCTCCGGCAGCACCTGCACCACCCCGGCGTTGAGCGCCTGCAACACCGGCGGCGCCGCCTGCATCGCCTGCGACGCCACGCGCGCCGACAACTGCACCAACGGCAGCTGCCGCTGCGGCACCGGGAGCACCTGCGCGACCGGACAGCGCTGCTCCGGCGGCGCGTGCATCTGCGATGCGAGCTCGTGTGGCGGGTGCTGCTCGGGCAACACCTGCTTGGTGGGCAACACGCTCGCCAACTGCGGAATCGGCGGCGCCAGCTGCGGCGCGTGCGACAGCGCCCAGGCCGACAACTGCACCAATGGCAACTGCCGCTGCGGTACAGGGAGCGCCTGCGCGGCCGGTCAGCGCTGCGTGAGCGGCGCGTGCGTGTGCGACGCCACCTCGTGCCCCAATGGCTGCTGCTCCGGCAACACCTGCAACGCCGCGGCGGCGGGGACGTGCGGCACCAACGGGGGCGCGTGCACCAACTGCAACGCGTCGTCGACGGTGGCGGACAACTGCGTGAGCGGGAGCTGCCGCTGTGGCAGCGACGCGGCCTGCGCGGCGGGCCAGCGCTGCCAGTCCGGCAGCTGCGTGTGCGACTCGACCTCTTGCGCCGGCTGCTGCTCGGGCAACAGCTGCCTGGCCGGCAACCAGACCAGCGCGTGCGGCGCCAGCGGCGGGACGTGCTCGGCGTGCGACGCGAACAAGGCGGACAACTGCTCGGGCGGCGCGTGCCGCTGCGGGAGCAACGCGGCGTGCGGCGCGGGGCAGCTCTGCGTGGCCGGCGCGTGCGTCTGCGACGCGGCGACCTGCGCCGGGTGCTGCTCGGGGAGCACGTGCGCCGCGGGGAACCAGACGGGCGCGTGCGGCACGGGCGGGGGCGCCTGCACCAACTGCAATGCGTCGTCGACGGTGGCCGACAACTGCACGGCGGGCGCGTGCCGCTGCGGCGCCAACCCCGCCTGCGGCGCGGGTCAGACGTGCTCGGCCGGCAGCTGCGTGTGCACGGCCGTCCGTCGGGGTGCTGTGCCGGCAACAGCTGCGCCGCGGGGACGGCGTTCTCCGCCTGCGGCGCGGCGGGCGCGGCCTGTGTGGCGTGCGACGCGAACCTGGCGGATTCGTGCGGCGGTGGCGCGTGCCTGTGCGGCGCCGGATCGGCATGCGCGCCAGGCCAGCAGTGCGTCGGCGGCGCCTGCGTGTGCAACGCGACGTCGTGCCCAAGCGGGTGCTGCGCGGGCAACGTCTGTCAGGCCGGCAGCAGCCTCAATGCGTGCGGCAGCGGCGGGAACGCGTGCGTCGACTGCGCGGACATGGGCTTTCTGCTTTGCCTGGCCGGCGCGTGCTTGTAGCCGTCAACGCCCTCCATCGAGGCCAGCCGCGCCCCTTGCCCGCGCCAACCCTTCGCGCACCCACGTCCGCCCGACGATCAGCCAGACCCACGCCAACGTCGCCGCCAAGAACGCGCCGGCCGCGATCGCGATCCACAAGGTGAACCGCTCCGCGTCCACGTCGAGCAGCGCGCGGCAAATGAGCGCCACGCCGAACAGAAGCCCCATCACCCGTACGACCCATGGGCTCTGGCTCAACGCCTGAGGCCTGCCCTCGTGCGCGAGCACGACGTGCGCCGATACGGAGAAGACCATCAGCCCGAAGCCGCCGATGAACAGGACGTGCAGCGCCGCGCGCTTGTACTCGGGCAGCAAGGCGACCAGCGCGTTGCCGATGGGCAGCATCCACACGGCGATCCACGCGAGGGTGCGGTGAAGGCCGGGCTGGGTCGGCCAGCGGTAGACGCGGCCCATCAGGAGCACCGCCAGCACGATGAGAGCGCGCGCGGCGAACGCGACGCGCGGCATCCCGAGCGGCTCGAGGCCGAACGACGCGAAGAAGAGCACCGCCGCGAGGGCATGGAGCTTGGGCCCCGGGACGTCCTGCGCCGGCGCGCCGCGCGTCAGCATGGGGAGCAGGAAGCTGCCCAGGCCGATCGCCAGGCCGGTGAACATGCCCTGCAGCAGGGCGGCGCGCCCCACGTCGTGCAGCCGCATCCAGCCCATCGCGCCGCCGAGCGCCACCAGCACCGAGCCGCCGAGCGCCGCGAGCAAGCTCACCGGCACCCAGACGAAGCTCGGCGGAAGGCCGGGCCCCGCGGCGCGCCGGCGACGCGCGACGAAGACGATGAGCGATCCGACCACCAGCCACCAGCCGGCCTGCGTGAGCGCCCACCGCTCGAGCCAGGCGAACAGCGCGACCGAGCCGAGCGCCGCTGCGAGCACCCAGACGAGCAGGCGCGGCGGAGGCGCGGTCTGCGTCCGGCGCGGAATGAACGTGAGCAGAAAGCCGGTGGCGAACGCCATCATCACGGCCTGGATCTGCGTGATGGCGTGAAAGACCGACCGGTACTCCTGGGTCACGCCCAGGCCGAGCAGCATCCAATGCAGCACGCCGGCCCAGGCGAGCAAGAAGCCGGTGGCGAAGAGCACGCGATAGGGAGCGGGTTCAGGGCGCACGCCGTGAGCGTCTGCGAACGGCAGACCAGCGCGCGCCTTCGGACAGAAGCACGGGGAGACACGCACACGGTGGGCGCAAGCCGTGCGACGGAGCGCCCCCGCGCGCAATTGCTGCGCGCTTGGCGCGACGACGCCGATGGCGGCACACTTGGAATGCACGTTGCTGCGGAACCACGGCATGTCGACACGCTGGCTTCTCTTCTCGATCTTCTTCGCGCTCGCCTGCTCCCGCGCCGGACCTCCTCCCGACGAGACCGAGGAGGCCTCGCTCCAGCCGGAAGGGTGGGACGCCGAGCTGAAGATGGCCGAGGCGCCAGACAACGACCCGGCGCAGACGGTCGTGGCGGTGAACCTGGAAGCGCGGCCCACCCAGCTGGAGCTCCGGCCTGGCGTGCAGACCGAGGTGTGGACGTACAACGGCACCCTGCCCGGCCCGCTCATCCGCGCGAAGGTGGGCGACCGGCTCAAGGTGCACTTCGTCAATCACCTGCCGGAGCCGACGACGATTCACTGGCACGGGCTGCGCGTGCCGGCCGCGATGGACGGCTCGGAGGCGATGCAGGCGCCGGTGCCGCCCGGCGGGACGTTCGACTACGAGTTCACTCTGCTCGACGCGGGCACGTACTGGTACCACCCGCACGTGCGCTCGAGCGCGCAAGTCGGGGCGGGGCTGTACGGCGCGCTCATCGTCGAGGACCCGGCGGAGCCGAAGCTGGGCGACGAGCTGGTGCTGATGCTGAGCGACGTGAGCCTCGAAGACGACGGCACGCTCTCGCCGGCAAATCAGAACGGCTGGTTCGGCGACTACTTCGGGCGAGAGGGCAACCTGGTGCTCCTCAACGGCAAGCCGCCGCGGACGCTGCGCGCGCGCGTCGGAGCGCCGCAGCGCTGGCGCATCATCAATGCGGCGCGCACCCGCTTCCACAAGCTGAAGCTGCCGGGACAAAGCTGGCGGCGCGTCGCCGGAGACGGCGGGCTCATTCCCCAAGCCCAAGCGGTGGACACGGTCACGCTGACGCCGGGCGAGCGCGTCGAGCTCTACGTGCTCCCGCAGCCGCAGCCGGGCGGGCCGGTCGCGTTTCAGTCGCTCGACGCCGACCGCTTCCACATCAACGCCCTTCAGCCGCCGGTGGACTTGATGACCTTCTCGGTCACCGACCTGCCGCCGCCCGAGAAAGAGGCGCCCCCTTTGCCGAGCCCGCTGAGAGACATCCCCGCCACGGACGTCACCGGCGCGCGCGTCGAGCTGGTGAAGCTCACCGAGCAGAGCGCGCCGGGCGGCGCAGTGATGGGCATCAACGGCAAGACGCACCACGAATCCGATCCGCTCCACGCCAAGGTGGGCGAGCGCGTCATCTGGGAAATCGACAACACGACCAGCTACGACCACCCGTTCCACCTACACGGGTTCTTCTTCCAGGTCATCGACGTGAACGGCAAGCCGCCCGCGCTGCGCGAGTGGAAGGACACCGTCAACGTCGGGGCGAAGCAGAAGGCCCGGCTCGCCATCGAGTTCGACAACCGCCCCGGCATGTGGATGTTCCACTGCCACATCCTCGACCACGCCGAGCTGGGCATGATGGGGATGCTGATGGTGATGCCGTAGCCGCCGCCGGCTTGGTAATCTCCCTCGCCTTCGCGCCCAAGCCATCCTGGCGCTTCGAGGGGGCACCCACGTGTTCGTCTTCATCGCAGTCGGGGCCGTGCTCGCGGCCACGCCGGCTCCTGGCACCACCACCGAAAAGCCCAAGCTCGCCGTCACCGAGCTGCAGGCCGCGGGCGGGCTCGATCCCTCCGTCGCCAGCGCGCTGACCGAGAGCATCACCGCCGAGATCTCCGCGCGCGGGTTGTTCGACGTGCTCTCCTCCCGCGACATCCAGGCGCTGATGGGCCACGAGCGCCAGCGCCAGCTGATGGGCTGCGCGGACGAGAGCAACTGCCTGGCCGAGCTGGCCGGCGCGATGGGCGCGCGCTTCGTGATGAACGGCGTGCTCGCGAAGATCGGCGCCGCGTACCAGCTCACGCTGCAGACGCTCGACGCCAACCGCGCGCAGCCGATCGGCCGCTCGGTGCGCATCGCCAACACGCTGGAGGAGCTCTCCGGTCAGATTCCCTTCGCCGTCGCCGAGGCCACCGCCACGCCGCTGCCGCCGCCGCCTTCGCGGGTCCTCCCCTACTCGCTGATGGCCGCCGGCGGCCTGCTGCTGTTGGGTGGCGGCGCCGCGGCGCTCGACAGCTTCTCGCGCGACATGGTGCTCGGCCAGGAGCTGGAGCGGGGCGCCAGCACGCCCGGCCGCCTGAGGTCGCAGGCGGAGTACGAAGAGGACCAGCGCTTCATCGGCACCGAGCGGACCCTCGGGCTCGCGGTCGCGCTCGCCGGGATCGGGCTGGCGACGACCGGCTTCCTGCTCAACCCCAAGGACGCCGTCGGCGGCGCGCGCGAGGTGAAGGTGGCGTTCGTGCCCAGCCCGAACGGCTTCGCGCTGGTGGGGGTGTGGCGATGAAGCGCCTGCTCTGGCTCGTCGTGGGCGCGGCGGCGGTCGGCGCGGGCTGCCGGTCGTGCCAGGACCTGTCGGAGGCGCGCGCGTATCGCTGTGAGCGCGACGCCGGTGAGGCGGCGTGTCCGGGGCCGTGGCGCTGCGGCCTCGACGGCTTCTGCTTCGATCCCGCGGAGGAGCAGGCGCGCGCGTGCGAGAGCGACTTGGACTGCGCGCCCGACTGGCGCTGCGGCCGCGAGCAGGTGTGCCACCCGCGCGGCGAGACCGCGAGCTACGCCTGCGTGAGCGACGACGATTGCGAGTGCGGCCCCGACGCGGGCTGCCCCAACGTCTGGCGGTGCGGCATCGAAGGGCGTTGCCTGAACGCGAGCCTCGACGGGCTTCGACCCAACGCGCAGGCGGGGAGCCTGATCTTCGAGCAAGTGAACCCGCAGCTGTCGACGACCCTGCCGACCCACCTGGCCATCTCGAACCCGTACGACCAGTTCAGCCCGTGCGACCCGAACGATCCCGTGGACTCGCAGACGCTCGCGTTCATCTCGAACGGCAGCCTGACCCGCGCGCACCTGGTGCGGGGCAAGCGCGTCTTCGCCGATGGCGGCTGGGCCTGTGACGGCGGCGCCGGCGAGCTGGTCGAGGAGCGGCAGTTCGAGTTCGAGCGCGTGGGCGTCTCGGTGCCCGCGCAGGCCATCGCCCAGCTCGAAGACAAGACCTTGGTCCTCTCGACGTCGGGCGGGCTGTGCACCTACGGCCCGCAGAGCCTGAGCTGCCAGGCGCTGAGCCACTCGCCGAATCGCCTTCGGCTGATGTCCTTCTCGGAGCCGTCGGCGGTGATGCTCTCGTCCAACCGGTACGCGTTTGTTCGCGGGAGCGATCTCTCCGTGAGCCCGCCGGAGCTCTTGCGAGGCACCGACGGCGGCCCCCTGCCCATCAACGACATGGTGGGCTTTCGACACCACAGCGAGGGCTTGTTGGTCGCGGCGACGCCTCAGGGCGTCTACTACGTGAGCGTCGGGGAAGACGGCTTGCTCGCGGACGGCGGCTGGCCCGTGAGCACGAGCTGGAAACCGACGGCGCTGCCGAACCTGCCGTGCGAGCTCGACGCCGAGCCTGGCAAGCTCGACATGGAGCCGCTGCGCTTTCGGATCGCCCAGCTGAGCAGCGGGACCGGCTTGTTCGTTCAAGCGCGCAGCAAGGCGGAGACGCCCCCTCGAGACCACTTGCTCGTGGTCGGACCGGGGCAAGACGCGCACTGCCCTCCCAGCGCGTGCGCGTGCATGCCTGCCGCCGGGTTTCAGATGGCATACGTGGAGTCGAAGCTCGCCTGCACCGCCTGCGCCAACGGCGCCACGCTCGAAGAGTTCTGGGCCTATCCCTTCTGGTCGGGGAGCAACGACTACTTCGACCTGGAGGTCCGCTGCGCCGCGCCGGACGGCGGCGCGCTCATCTCCATCCAGTTCGATACCAACGGCTGTTCCATCGGCGATCAGAGCGACCGGAACATTCCCGACGCCGGCTCTTACTTCACCCCGGTGCTGCACGATCGCTCGAACCCGATGCGCCGCGCGATGGCCGGCCCGAACGGCGAGCTGTGGATGGACGAGTATCGGCTCTCGACGAGGTCGGTGCTGCTGGACCGGCTCCCGCGGGGGATCATCGGAGACACCGGTGGCCTCCTGGCCTACCTGGACCCGCTCCTCTACGGGGAGCCGAGGAGCTCGAACGGCGATCCGCGCACGCTCGGCGAAGCGGCGCTGTTCGTGCAGTCGCCGGGGGCCGGGCTGGTCAGCCTGACGGGTGACGCGTTCCCGCTCACCACGCACGTCGAGGGCCGCCCCTACGGCGCGCTGCTCACGCCCGACCTGATGGAGGAGGCGAACTTCCCCCCCGTGATGCTCGACGCGACGCCGCTCCCGACGCGCGAGATTCGCCTGCGCCTGCTGGGCCGCTTCACCGACACCGAGGACTTCAAGAAGCCCTTCAACGCGGCGACGCAGTCCCTGCCCGACGGCGGCACGCTGCTCCTCGCGACCGCCTTCGACGCCTTGCTCGCGGTCGACGCGACCGCGTGGCTCAACGATGGTGATGCCGGCTACGACTTCGAGTCGTCGACCATCTTCTCGCGCCTGCCCGTGTTCGAGGTGAAGTCGGTGCCGCTCACGCGCAGCCCGATCACGTCGTTCACGGCGATCCCGCCGCAGGCGGACGCGAGCGGGAAGACGCCTTACACCTTGGGGTACCTGCTCACCTCGGGCCGCATCTTCCGGTTCAAGGCGGACAGCTCGGTCATCTGGCGCGTCGAGGAGCTGCCGGAGATCAACGCGGGAGATCCGCTCGAGGTGTGGCACGACGGGCCGCGCGGGCGCGTCGGGTTCAAGGGCGGCGCGATCTATTCCTTGCCCAGCCAGGTGCAGATCGGCGCCTCGCTCCCGCTCGAGGCGGGAGAGGCGAAGGACTTCGCGGCGGTGTGCCACCACTCGTTCGCGCTGACGGACTTTGGGGTGTGGCGCCTGGTGTCGGATGGAACGGGCCCGGTGGGCGCGTGGCAACAGGTCGGCATCCCCCACCTGACGCCGGAGGATTTCCCAGGCGCGCGGCTCTACGCCACCCGCCAGGCGCTCTTCGTCATCACGCAGAAGGGAAAGATCGTCGAAGCGCGCGGCTGGTCGTGCGACGGCTGACGTCGCTTCACGGCGCCTCGAGCCTCACGCCGGCGCGGGCCAGCGCCTCGAGCGCGCGCCCGCCGTCGCCTGGCGTGCGCTCCACCGCGCGCACGAGCGGCGTGAGCACGGTGGTTCCAAACCCCTTCCCCACCCCGTCCAGCGCCGTCTCCTGGACGCAGTAGTCCGTGGCCACGCCCGCGATCGCCAGCGCTTCCACGCCCCGCTCCCGAAGCCACCGCGCCAAGTGCGTCGAGCCGACCGCGCCCGTCTTTGGATCGCGGACCGAGAACCCCGAATAGCCGTCCTCCCCTTCGACGCCCTTCCGAAGAAGCAGGGCGCCGGGCGGCACGCGCAGCGCCGGGTGCAGCGCGGCGCCCCAGCTGCCGCGGACGCAGTGCACGGGCCAGGCGCCGCCGTCTTTCTCGAAGTGCGGCGTGCTGGGCGGGTGCCAGTCCTGGGTGAAGACCACGGGCGCGCCCGCCGCCACCGCGCGATCGATCTCTGCATTGATGGGCCCCGAGAGCGCCTCGGCGCCTGGCACGTGCAACGCGCCCTTTGGATCGACGAAGTCGTTCTGCATGTCGACGACGATCAAGGCGGTGTTTCGGTCGTACTTCATGGCGCCACCCCGGTGGCGGGCGGCGCCTGGAGGTGCCGCGCGCGGAGCAGCCCCGCGAGGCGGGCGGTCTCGCGCTCCAGCTGCGGGCTCAAGCGAACGGGGTAGGCGCCGGCGCTCGGGCCCAACGCGCGGAGGCGAGGCGGCAGCCGGGCGACCTCGTCGCGGGCGCGGCGGCGGGCGGACTCGAGCGGCTCGCGGCCAGCCTCCAGGCGGGCGCCGCCCTGCATCACGCGCTGAAGCAGCGGGTGGCCGTCGAGCGACTCGCCTTCGCACGCGAGCACGTCGTGGGTGGCCGCGCCGTCCGTTTCGCAGCGGAAGACCTGCTTCGGGTGCGGGTAGGTCACCTTCCCGGTCGAGAGCTTCATGCGCGGCTCGCCCGCGAAGGCGACCAGCTTGTAGGCGACGTCGAGGCTCGGCGCGCTCTCGGACACCGCGAGCGCCGTGCCCTCGCCGAAGCCGTCGATGGGAGCGGGAGCGCCCCCGCTCACCAGCCGATCGATGCCGTGCTCGTCGAGCCCGCCGCTGGCGAAGATCTCCACGTCGCGCAGGCCCGCCTCGTCGAGCAGCGCCCGGCACGCGCGCGCCAGCGCCCCCAGGTCTCCTGAGTCGAGGCGAATCGCCCGCGGGTGCGCGTCCGGCGGCAGCGCGCGCGCCAGCTCGATGGCGCGGCGAACGCCCTCGCGCGTGTCGTAGGTGTCGACCAGGAGCGTCGCGCGCGGGAAGCGGCGAAGGAACGCGCGAAACGCGTCGCGCTCGTCGCGGTAGGCCTGAACGAAGCTGTGGGCCATGGTGCCCAACACCGGGATGCCGTAGCGCTTGCCCGCGAGGACGTTCGAGGTGCCGGCGAAGCCAGCCAGGTAGGCCGCGCGGGCGACCTCGACGGACGCTTCGATGCCGTGGGCGCGGCGCATGCCGAAGTCCACCAGCGGTCGGCCCCGCGCCGCCTCGATCATGCGGACGGCGGTCGACGCCGCCACCGTCTGGAGCTGGAGCCGATTGACCACCAGGCTCTCGACGAGCTGCGCCTGCGGCAGCGGCGCGGCCACCTCGACGAGCGGCTCATGGGCGAAGACCGGCGTCCCCTCCGGGACCGCGCGGACGTCGCCGGTGAACTGAAAGCGCTCGAGGTAGGCCAGCAGGCGCTCGCTGAAGAGGCCCAGCGTGTCTAAGTAGGCCAGGTCCGCGGGAGAGAACCGGAACTTCTCCAGCCCGTCGAGCGCGTCCGACAGGCCCGCGGCGAGGAGGAAAGCGCGGCGCTCGGGGAGACGGCGGGCCGTGAGGCTGAAGACCGCGCGGCCGAGCATTCCCTCGGAGAGGTAGGCGTCGACCATCGTCAGCGCGTACAGGTCCGTGGCGAGCCCCAGGCCCGTGGCTGGCCGGCGTCGTTCCCGAAAACCCATACCCGCCAGGTAACCATCGCGTTCGGCCGTGGCATGCGCTCAGTGCGGCTGCGGCCGCTCCTCCACCGCCTCCACCTTCCATGCCCGCCGCGCGCCCCTCCCGGAGCTCGGCTCGCTTCGCCGATACACCTCTCGCACGAAGGCCGCCGCGGCCGCCGTGAGCGGCACCGCCGCGAACGCGCCAGGGACTCCCGCCAGAATCGCGCCCGCCGCGACCGCCACCAAAATCGTCGCCGGGTGGAGCGGGACCAACCGGCCCATCACGATCGGCTCCAGCACGTTGCCCTCGAGCTGCTGAACGCCGACGACGATCGCCAGCGCGATCAACGCGTCGGTGGTTCCGCCCGTGGCCCACGCCACCAGCACCGCGACCGCGCCCGCGGCCGTCGCGCCCAACACCGGAATGAAGGCCGCGATGAACGTGAGCAGCGCGAGCGGGAGCGCCAGCGGCACCCCCAGCAGCGCCAGGCCGATGCCGATGCCCAACGCGTCCGCCAGCGCGATGAGGGCCGCGCCGCGAATCCAGCCCCGCAAGGTGGTCCACACGCGCTCGAGGGCCGGCTCGAAGACCGCGCGCTTCTCGTCCGAAAGGCGGGCGAAGGCGCGGCGCGCGAGCTGTCCGCCATCTCGGAGAAAGAAGAACGTGAGCACCAGCGCGAGCAGCAGACCACTCACCACCTGGCCCGCCGTCACCAACCCCGCCGCGACGCCGGACAGAATTCGCTCGCTGTTGCGCTGCAGGAGCGCAGGGATGTTCCCGGCGGCGCGGCGCCAGCCGGAAGGAAGGCGCTCGCTGATGCTCGACCAGAGCGCGTTCGCGTTTCCGACCAGCTCTTCGCGGTTGGCCGCCACCTCCGAGATGGCGACGGGGAGAATCCACGAGAGCGCGCCGGCGGTCAGCGCGACCGCTCCCAAGACCGCGAGGAAGCTCGCCAGGC
>CAZEDU010000017.1:25300-25918 GCA_964511185.1 uncultured Myxococcaceae bacterium
ACCGCCACCGCTCCAGGCGCCTGGCCACCGGCCAGAGCAGACACGTGAGCAGCGCCGCGACCACCACGGCCAACGTCACGATGGCCAGCTTCGCCAGGACGAAGCCGGCGAGCACCAGCACCGCCGCGATGAGCAGCACCGCGCCGGACAGCCGCGCCACGCGAAAGATGGAAGGCCGTCGCCAGGCCATGCCGGCAATCTGTGGCGCGCGCCGGCCGCGCAGGGCGGACCGCTCGAACGCTCGGCCGGCGGGACGCCGCGCGGCCGAACGCTCGAGCCATCCATATGAAGACTTTTCAGTAGCGGTAGTGCTCGGGCTTGAACGGGCCCTGCGCCTTCACGCCCAGGTACTCGGCCTGCTGCGGCGTGAGCTGGGTGAGCTTGGCGCCGACCTTCCCCAGGTGCAGCCGCGCGACCTTCTCGTCGAGCTCCTTGGGCAGCACGTAGACCTTGCCCGACTCGAAGCGCTTCTGGTTCGAGCTGGCCGACTCCCACAGCGCGAGCTGCGCCATCATCTGATTGGTGAACGAGTTCGACATCACGAACGACGGGTGGCCGGTGGCACAGCCCAGGTTCACCAGGCGGCCGCGCGCGAGCAGCGTGATGCGCTTGCCGTCG
>CAZEDU010000017.1:25928-54130 GCA_964511185.1 uncultured Myxococcaceae bacterium
AGATGAACTGGTCGACCTGCGGCTTGACGTTCTCTTCCCGGACCTCGGGGTTCTTCTCCAGCCAGCCGACCTGAATCTCCGAGTCGAAGTGACCGATGTTGCAGAGGATCGCCTCGTCCTTCATCGCCTTCATGTGCTCGGCGCGCACGACGTCGCAGCAGCCGGTGGCGGTGACGAAGATGTCGCCGATCGGCGCGGCCTCCTCCATGGTGACCACCTCGAAGCCCTCCATCGCGGCCTGCAGCGCGCAGATGGGGTCGATCTCGGTGACCATCACGCGGGCGCCCAGGCCGCGCGCCGAAGCCGCGCAGCCCTTGCCCACGTCGCCGTAGCCCGCGACCACGACCACCTTGCCGGCGATCATCACGTCGGTGGCCCGCTTGATGCCGTCCATCAGCGACTCACGGCAGCCGTACAGGTTGTCGAACTTCGACTTGGTGACCGAGTCGTTGACGTTGATCGCCGCGCACTTGAGCTTGCCCTGCTTGGACATCTCGTAGAGGCGGTGCACGCCCGTGGTGGTCTCCTCCGACAGGCCGCGGATGCCATCGGGGCCGTCGAAGAGCTTGGGGTGCTTCTGGTGGATCCACAGCGTCAGGTCGCCGCCGTCGTCCAGGATCAGGTTGGGGCCCTTGCCGCCCTCGAACGCGAAGATCTGCTGCTCGAGACACCAGTCGTACTCCTCGAGGGTCTCGCCCTTCCACGCGAAGACCGGCACGCCGGCCTTGGCGATCGCGGCCGCGGCGTGATCTTGCGTCGAGTAGATGTTGCACGAGGTCCAGGTGACCTCGGCGCCGAGCTCCTTCAAGGTCTCGATCAGCACCGCGGTCTGAATCGTCATGTGCAGACAGCCGGCGACGCGCGCGCCATTGAGCGGCTTCTTGCCTTTGTACTCTTCGCGGATCGCCATCAGGCCGGGCATCTCCTTCTCGGCCATGCGGATCTCTTTGCGGCCCCACTCGGCGAGCGAGAGGTCGGCGACTTTGTATGCGGGGAACTGCGTGCGGTGATCCATGACGGCTCCTAACGACGAGTGAGGGGGACAGCGGGTCGGCGGGCCAACCAGGCACGCCATTCGAGGTGAGAGTCAGGCCCTTCGCGATGAAGGGCGGCGGGGATGACGCGCGCGCCGACGAGCTGGAGGCCCGCCTCGCGCATGGACTGCTCCAGCTCGCCCGCGGGGAAGCCGAGCCAGACATCGGCTTGCGCGGCGCGCATCGCTTCGTCGTCGTGCGCCGAGTAGTCGACCACGAGGAAGTGGGCGCCCGGCTTGAGCAGGCGCGCGCAGGCGAGGACCGCCTGGCCCGGGCGCGCGGCGTGGTGGAGGGTCCGAGAGGCGACGACCAAGTCGGCGCCGCCGTGCTGGCTCACCCGCTCGAGCAGCGCGGCGTCTTCGTAGCTGCCCTCGAGCAGGCTCACGTGCGCGAAGCCGCGCTCGGCGACGCGCTGAGCGCAACGGGCGAGCTGCGCGCGGCTGCGGTCGACGGCGATGACACGATCGAACAGCGGCGCGAGCAGATCGAGCAGCGCGCCCTCGCCGGTCCCCACGTCGACGGCGAGGTGTCGCTCGGGGAGGAGCAACGAGAGCGCCGACAGGTGCGCGAGCCACGTCCCCGGCCGCGCGTCGGCCTCGGCGCCCTTCGCGGAAGCCTTGGGGCTGGCCTCGAAGAAGCGCCGGCCCTCCGCGTCCCGCGCGCCCACCACCTGCGGCACGCGCGCGAGGCTCCCGTCCTTCATGCACAACCGGCGGCCTTCGGCCAGCGCATCGGCGAGCACCGGATCGTCGGCGGACTTGAGCTCGGCCGGAACGCGCAACAGCGTCTTGGTCCCCTCGCGGCGCGCGTTGAGCAGCCCCGCTTGCCGGAGCGGCCCCACCTTTCGACTCACGTTGGGTTGGCTCTCGCCGGTCAGCTCGCTGAGCTCACCGACGGTCAGCTCTTCTTCTGCGCACAACGCCAAGAGCGCCAGCCGGTCTTCATCGCCCACCAGCCGGTACAGCTCGACCCGAGGCAAAGCCCGGCGGGAGAGCGGCGATGCGAGCGCGGCAGTGGACACTCAACTCTTTTATTCATATTTGCGAATACCTGCAACTAACCTTGGAAATGTGACCATTTCCTGCCTCTTGGCGCGAAAACCGGTTCAGGCAGGCTGGAATAGCGGACGCTTAACGCGACCATCGCGAGCGACGTGACGCGCCACGTCGAGTGGGAGCGCTCACTCGACGGTCAAGACGCCCCGGTCGTAGTCGATTCGAACCGCGCCGAACGTCGCGAGCACGTCCGAGCCGAGCAAGCCGGCGAGCCCGTCGGGGCCGCCCAGCGCCAAGCCGAGCACCTGCGAGGGCACGAGCGGGACTTCGGAGCCGAGCAGCCACGACTCGACCCGGAAGATCGGCGCGTCGAGGTTTCCGCCCACGCCGGCGACGCGCGCGCGGCCGGTCTCCACCAGGCCCAACCCGCGCGCCAGGGTCTCGTCGACCGAGGTGCGCGTCGCGCCGGTGTCGAGCCCGAACTCGTAGGGGCCGGTGCCTTCGAGGAACAACGGCACGAGGAGAAAGACCTGCCCGTCGTCGCCTTCGAGCACGCGCAGCGGAACGTCGGAGGGCGGGCGGCCGCACGCGAGGAGCGCGAGGCAGGCGGAGAGTCGGAGCAGCGCGAGGCCGAAGCGGGGCACGGGCTGGAAGCTAAGGGCTTGGCCCGCTGGCGGTCACCCGTTTCTTCGGCGGGTCGCGTTGTTCAAGCCGCTACATGTACATGCCGCCGTTGACGTGCAGCACCTGCCCGGTGACCCAGTCGCCGCCGGTGCCGACGAGGTAGCCGACGGCCTCGGCGACGGCGGCCGGCTCGCCGAAGCGGCCGAGCGGGATCTGCGCGACGAGCTTCTCCTGGACCGCCGGCGGGACGGAGCGGACCATCGGTGTGTCCATGAAGCCGGGGCAGATGGCGTTCACCGTGACGTTGTCCCGGGCGACCTCCTTGGCGAGCGACTTGGTCAAGCCGATGAGGCCGGCCTTCGACGCCGCGTAGTTCACCTGGCCGTAGTTCCCCATCGCGCCGACGATCGAGCTGATGTTCACGATGCGCCCGTTCTTTCGCTCCCGCATGCCCGAGACGACCGCCTTGCAGACCTGGAAGGTGCCGCGGAGGTTGGTATCGAGCACCACGTCCCAGTCCTCCGACGACAGCTTGGTGATGGTGCGATCGCGCAGGAGCCCTGCGTTGTTGATCACCACGCTCAGCGGCCCCAGCTCGTGCTGCACGGCTTCGATCATCTTGCGCACTTGCGCGTCGTCGCAGATGTCCGCCTGGACCGTCATCACCCGCGCGCCCTTCGCGCGCAGCGCGTCGGCGAGCTTCTCCGCCGGTGCGGGACGGCCGCGGTAGTGAAGCGCGACGCGGTAGCCCTTCTCCGCCAAGTGGGCCGCGATCGCCTGCCCCAACGCGCCCGACGCCCCCGTCACCAAAGCCACGCGCTCCATCCTCACCTCCTGGGCTTGTCGCGAGAGGCAAGGTGGGCGCGTTTCTCCCGGCGAGGAAGGCCTGCGGCTGAAGCGGCCCGACGCCCGCCCGGTCAGCGGGCGGTCACGCGGCCTTCCGGAGCGTGGGCCTGACGCGCGTCGAGCTCAAGGCTTGGCGGCGCCACAGCGCGACGTCGAGCTCCGGGGCGCTCTCCAGGGCCATGATGCGTTGGAGATCCTCCACTGTGCCGATCGTCTTGCCGTTGACGGCGAGCAACAGGTCGTCGCTCTGCAGCCCGGCCTCTGCGGCCGGCGTCGACGGGCCGATCTGCAGCACGCGCACGCCCTTGCTCTGGCCGAGCTCGGCCGCGAGCGCGGGGCTCAAGGCCTCGTTCTTGGCCGCGATGCCCAGGTAGCGGCGCCGCACCTCGCCATGCTGAATGAGCAGCGGGGTCACCCACGACGCGGTGGACGACGGAATCGCGAAGCCGATGCCCTGGGCGAACGGCAGCATCGCAGTGTTGATGCCGACCACCTCGCCGCGGGCGTTGACCAACGGACCGCCGGAGTTGCCCGGGTTGATCGCGGCGTCGGTCTGGATCAAGCCGTCGAGCACCGCGCCGTCGCGGGAAGGCAGCCTCCGCTCGAGCGCGCTCACCACGCCCAAGGAGACGGAGCGCTCGAAGCCAAAGGGATGGCCGAGCGCGATGACCACCTGCCCCACGCGGACCGTGGCCGAGTCGGTGAGCAAGAGCGCCTGCAGATCGCCGTGGTCGAGCCGGACCACCGCGAGGTCGCTCGTCGGATCGGCGCCGACCACGTCGCCGTGTGCGCGCGCGCCATCCGAGAAGCGCACCTCGACGCCTTTGGCGCCGCGCACCACGTGGGCGTTGGTCAGCACGTAGCCGTCCGGCGCGAGCACCACGCCGGTGCCGTGACCGCGGCGGTGCTCGATCGCCACCACGCCCGGCGCGGAGCGTTCGACCAGCGCCTCCAGGTCGTCCGAGAACTGCTGCAGAGAGGTCATGGCCGCTGCCCCACCGTGAGCTGGGTGTCGAGCACCTGGCCCGCGCGCCAGAGCTTCACCGGCACCGACTTGCCGACGTTGTCCGCGCGCAAGAACGCCTGCAGGTCGGCGAGGTCTTGAATGTCGTCGCCGCCGAGCTTGAGCACGGTGTCACCGAAGGCGATGCCCGCCTTGTCCGCGGGGCCGCCAGGCTCGACGGCCAGCACGAGCAGGCCCAGCGCCTCGCCGGTCGCGGCGCGCACCGCGTCGGGCAGGCGAACCGGCTGCGAGCTCACCCCCAGGTAACCGCGGCGAACGCGGCCGTGCTGCTGAAGCTGAGCGACGACGCGGCGAACCGTCGGGGTGGGGATGACGAGCGAGCTCCCGCGCATCAGGCCGGTGGTGTTGAGGCCGAGCACGCGTCCTTCCACGTCGATGAGCGGACCGCCGGAGAACCCCGGGATGTGCGGCGCGTCGGATTCGAAGTAGCGGTCGAGCTCGCCGCCCAAGCGCGTGCGGAAAGGACCCGTGCCGAGCGCGCTCACGATGCCGCTGGTGGCGCGCACGGTCTTGCCCGGGCGGCCCAACGCGAGCACCAGGTGGCCGACCTTCAAAGCGGCGCCGTCGTCGAAGGTGGCCGGCGCGCCGCCTTCGGCCTGGAGCAGGATCAAGTCGGTGCTGGGGTCGCGGCCCAGGACCTTGGCGCGCGCTTCCTTTCCTTCGGCGAAGGCGATGGTGACGCCCTCGTCGCTCTCGACGGCGTGACTGGCGGCGACGACTTGCCCGGCGGCCCACACCACACCCGAGGAGGAACGCCCGCGGCGCCCCTCGACGCGCACCACGCTCTTGCCGGCGAGCTCGACCGCCGACGCGATGCTCTCTGACAGCTCGATTGCTTTGATTGCCATGAGGGGGAGTTAACCGGCCCCCGGCGCGCGCCACATCGCCCGACCAGGCAGCGCGGGGCCTGCCCATTCGGGCAGGTCGCTTCTCAAAGGTCGATGATGCCGAGCCGCGCGGCGCGCACCACCGCCTCCAGACGGCGCTGCGCGCCGAGCTTCTGGAGAATCGCGTTCACGTGGAACTTCGCGGTGTGCTCGCTGATCCGTAGCCGCTCGCCGATGGCCTTGTTCGAGAGGCCTTCGGCCAGCAGGAGCAGCACCTCGCGCTCGCGCGCGGTCAACGCCTCGCGGGGAGCGTCCTCGCGGGCGGCCGGGAGGAGGACGCCGAGCGCCTCGGGATCGAGGACGGCGAGGCCCTGCGCCACCGCTTCGAGCGCGCCCGTCACGGCGCCGGGGGCGTGATCGCGCTTGATCGCCCCAGCCGCGCCCGCGGCCAATGCGGCGGGCACATCGTCGAGCTCGGACACGAGCGCCAGCACGGGCTCCGAGCGGGCGGCCTGCCCTTGGAGCGCACGGAGGCCGGCCTCGGCGTCGAGCCCGACGTCGCACAGGATGACGTCGGCGAGCGCCGCGGCGTCCGCCACGGCCTGGAAGCGGGCGGGCTGCTCGCGCAGGAGCGCCTCGAGGGCGGAGCGCACCAGAGGGTCTTCGGCGCGCACCGCGACTTTGAGGATGTCGGGGACCTCGGGCGTGGCTCGCACGAAGAAATGGGTAATCGAGCGCCGGAGGTTTTGCCCGGGAACGGGAGGGGACTGTCCCCAACGGGGACTGTCCCCGGATGTTGCGAGCCCTGAGGCGGGCTGGGCCGTCGTCTCTCGTCAGATCTTGGTCAACCCGGGGACAGTCCCTTTCAGGGACAGTCCCCAGTGGCGTTCCCCAGCAAAGCGCTGTGGAGGCGGCGCGTGAGCTCCGCGACGTTCTCGCGAGGCACGAGCAACGAGACCACCAGCGCCGAGGCCTGCGCGGCCTGCACCTGCGCGCTCATCTCACCGGCGATCCGAAGCGCGCGCGGCAAGATCGAGAACGTGGTGTTCGCGCCGCTGCCCACGCACGTCACCGTGCCCAGGTCATCCCGCACGCGCCCGCCCTCGCCCATCACCGCGCCGAGCTGCGACTTCAGCGCCTCGAAGCCGTGCACGTCCTGCAGCGGGAAGACAATCACGGCCCCATCGGCGTCGAAGGACACCATCCGTCCCCGCGCGCCCGCGGCCTCCATCTCCTTCAACACCGCCTCGAGCCGATCCGCCGCCCGCAGCTCGACCACCCCGACTTCGACGTCGCCGGTCACCGCCTTGACGCCGGAGGGCTCCGCGTCCGCGCGCACCACCGTCCCGCTGCCTGCGGTGTGCGTGCTCAGCGCGTGAATCGCGATGCCCTTGACCTTGGCGAACTCCACCGCCTGCGCGTTGAGCACCTTGGCCCCCGCGGACGCGAGCTCCTGCATCTCGTCGTAGCCGATGCGCTCGAGCTTCCTCGCGTCGGGCACGATGCGCGGATCGGCGGAGAAGACGCCGTCGACGTCTGAGTAGATCTCGCAGTCGGCGCCCAACGCCGCCGCGAGCGCCACGGCCGTCGTGTCCGAGCCGCCGCGCCCGAGCGTCGTCACCTCGCGGCGCTTCGACACCCCTTGATACCCGGCGACGATGACGACCTTGCCTTCGCCGAGCGCCTCGAGGATTCGCACCGGCCGGACCTCGACGATGCTCGCCTGCGAGTGCGCGTCCGTCGTGATGATGCCGCTCTGGCTCCCGGTGAAGCTGATCGCCGGCACGCCCAGCTCCTGCAGCGCCATGGACAACAGCGCCATCGAGATGCGCTCTCCACACGTGAGCAGCATGTCGAGCTCGCGGCGCGGCGGGTCGACCGACATCTGCTTCGCCAAGCCGAGCAGCTCGTCGGTGGTGTCGCCCATCGCCGAAACGACCACCACCATCTGATGGCCTTCCGCGCGCCGCTGCCGCACCTTGTCGGCGACCTTGCGCATCTTCTCCACCGTCGCCACCGACGACCCACCGAACTTCTGAACCACGATTGCCATGCGCACCTGCCTCGAAAGCCGCGGCCAGCGGGCCTCAGCCCAATAGGCCCATTGCAGCCCTTTGGCCAAGCCCACCCGGTCAGCACTCGCCCGTAACGACTGCCCAATTTCTCGGGAATAGCCCCTATATTCAGTCGTTTGGGCGCGGTTGACAGGTCGGACTCGACCCTTATCATGCGCGCCGCTTTCGCTCGGACGATTTCACGCCCCGCGTCGCACCACGGGCGCCCAGTGGAACCACGAAGGAGCCTCACATGGCGATGATCGAAGTCACGCACGTCACCAAACGGTACCGGGACCGCGTCGCGGTCGATGATCTGAACTTCCAGGTCGAGAAGGGGGAGATCCTCGGGTTCTTGGGGCCCAACGGCGCCGGCAAGTCGACCACGATGAAGATCCTGACCGGCTTCCTTCCCCCCTCGGAAGGCACCGCGCGGATCAACGGCTTCGACATCTTCGAGAACCCGCTCGAGGTGAAGCGCCAGGTCGGGTACCTGCCGGAGACGCCGCCGCTCTACCCCGAGATGTCGGTGCGCGGGTACCTCAAGTTCGTCGCGCGGCTGAAGGGCGTGCCGGGCAAAGAGCTCAACGCCGAGATCGACCGCGTCTGCCAGGCGCTCGGCATCACCGACGTCATCGACCGGCTGATCCTCAACCTGTCCAAGGGCTACCGGCAGCGCGTCGGCTTCGCGCAGGCGCTGCTCCGCTCGCCGCCGGTGCTCATCCTCGACGAGCCGACCGAAGGCCTCGACCCGCGGCAGCGCGGTGAGGTGTTGCAGCTGATTCGCAGCCTCGCCGGACAACACACGGTGATCCTGTCGACGCACATCCTCTCGGAGGTGAAGGCGACCTGCCAGAAGGTCCTCATCATCCACCGCGGAAAGATGGCGGCGTACGACACCATCGAAAACCTGGCCGAGCCCAACCGCGAAGCGGGGCTCGAAGACGTCTTCCACCGCCTCACCGCGGCCTAACTTCTCAGGGAGAGACACACCATGCGAAGCGCATTGGCGATCGCCCGCAAAGAGCTGTCCATCTACTTCACCACGCCGTGGGCCTACGTGGTCTTCACCGCGATGGCGTTCATCTCGTCGTTCTTCTTCATCGCGATGCTGCAGACGTTCAAGCAGGTGCAGGAGATGGCGCGCGCGTTCACCTGGGCGCGCATGCCCGAAGGCTACGGCATCTTCAAGAACCTCACCGACGGCGTGGTGGTGCAGCTGTGGGGCGTGGTGCTGGTCATCACGCTGTTCGTCGCGCCGTTCCTCTCGATGCGGCTGTTCGCGGAGGAGCGGCGGCAAAAGACGTTCGAGCTCTTGATGACCACGCCGGTCCGCGCGATCGAGATCGTGCTCGGCAAGTACCTGGGCGGGCTGGTCGTGATCAGCGCGACGCTGGGCCTCACCATCGTGTACCCCGTCATCCTCGCCCTCTTCGGCGCGTCGGAGTCGGGCAGCGCGCTCGAGTGGTCCACCGTGGCGCTCGGCTACGGCGGGCTCCTCCTCTGGGGCGCGACCTGCATCGCGATCGGCATGTTCATCTCGGCGTTGACCGAATCCCAGATGCTCGCGGCGTTCCTCACCTTCGCGGTGCTGCTGCCGTGGATGCTGCTCAGCAACCTGGCCCGCAACCTCGAGGAGCCGTGGCGCGCGCTGGTGCAGAACATCACCTTCGACACGCAGCTGCAGAACCTGATGCGCGGCGTGCTCGACGTGAAGTCGCTCGTCTTCTTCCTCTCCATCATCGGCCTGTCGCTGCTCTTCACCCACCGCGCGGTGGAAGCGCAGCGCTGGACCTAACCCCTTCCGCACGGAGACCCCTGACATGCAAACGCTCGGAAAGATCTTCGGCGGCATCGGGCTGCTCGTGCTGCTCTCGAGCCCGATCACGCTCTTCTTCACCTCCGGCTCGCCGGTGACGACCGGCATCAAGGCGCTGCTCGGCGTCGCGCTGATCGGCTTCTACGTCGCGACCAACTACAACCGGCTGCTCAACGCGGACGCGCGGCGGGCCACCACCGCCGAAGGCGGGTCGCGGCCGATGTCGCAGGGCGCGCGCGCGAGCTTCTTCTTCACCACCACCGCCCTAATGGCGGTGCTCGCGGTCGGCGCGCTGTTCGCGATCAACTACATCGCCGTCAAGCGCAACAAGACCTGGGACCTGACGAGCAAGAAGATCTACTCGCTCGCGGAGCAGACCCGGTCGACCCTCGAGGAGCTGAAGGAGCCGGTGACCGCGATCGGCTTCTTGCCCGCCAATCACCCGGTCTACGACCAGCTCGAGCAGCTGTTCGCGAAGTACCGCGAGAAGTCCGACAAGTTCACCTACGAGTTCAAGGATCCGCGCAAGCACCCGGACCTGGCGCGCAAGTACCAGCTGCGCGAGGGGCAGACGACGGTGGTGCTGACGCGCGGCGCCGGTGAGAACAGCTCGCACACCATGCTCAACGTCATCTCGGAGCAGGACCTGACCAACGCGCTGATCAAGCTGAACGCGGTGGGAGAACAGAAGGTCTACTTCGTGATCGGCCACGGCGAGTGGGCGACCAGCGAGCCCGTGGGCGGCTCTCCCGAGGAGAGCCTCACCACCATCTCCGAGCTGAAGAAGAGCCTCTTGCAGGAAGGCTACGCGCCCGAAGATCTGAACCTGATCGAGAAGAACAACGAGATCCCGAAAGACGCGGCGGCGCTCGTCATCGCCGGCGCGAAGAGCCCGTTCTCGGACGGCGAGAAGGCCGCGCTGAAGAAGTACCTCGAGGAAGGCGGGCGGCTCCTCTACTTCGCCGAGCGCGACGCGGAGCCCGGCCTCGACGCGCTGCTCGCCGAGTACGGCGTGCAGGTCGATCGCGGGCTGCTCGCCGACGAGCGCGTCAACCCCACCAACCCCTACGTGATCGTCACCCCGTTCTTCGCCGAGCACGAGATGACGCGGCTGCTCAAGCAGCTGCGCATGAACCTCGAGCTGCCCAGCGTTCGAGGCCTGTCGGTGCTGCACGAAGGGCTCGCGTCGGGCGTCACCGCGACGCCGGTGGCGTTGACCTCGCCGTTCGCGTGGGTCGAGAGCACGCCGGACGGCAAGCCCCGCCCCGACCAGGGCGAGAAGCAGGGCTCGATTCCGGTCGTCGTGGCGAGCACGCGCAACACCTCGAGCGCCGCGGAGAAGCGGTTCGACGAGGCGCGCGTCGTCGTCTTCGGCGACTCGGAGCTGCTCGTCGACGCCAACTGGGGCCACGAGGCGAACCGCAACATGGTGATGAACGCGATCGCGTGGGCGAGCAACCAGGTGAAGAAGATCACCATCCGCCCGCCGGACCGCGACATCTCGACCATCGACCTGACCGACGAGCTGATGGCGAAGATCCGCTTCCTCTCGATGGACCTCTTGCCGCTCTCGCTCATCGGCGTCGGCCTGGCCATCTGGCTCTCGAGGCGAAACAAATGAGACAGACCACTCGCACCCTCCTGACGCTCGGCGCGCTGATCCTCGTCGGCGGCGCGTTCGGCCTCTACGCCTTCTTCGGCGTCGCCAAGGTCGACGAGGCCGAGGCGGAGCGAAAAGAGAGCACCGAGCGGGTGTTCGCGTACGCCAAGCCCGGCGAGAAGAGCGCGGACGGCGGCGCGCTCCAGTTCTCCTTCACGTCCATCACCGTGAAGGCCAAGGGCGAGACCACCACGCTCGAGAAGCGCGGCGACGCGTGGCACATCACCTCGCCGGTTCAGGCCAAGGCCGACAAGCTCACGGTCGACAGCATCACCAGCCAGCTGCAGACCGCGAAGTTCAAGGCCGAGCTGGAAGAGAACCCCGACGAGGCCACGCTCGAGAAGTACGGGCTCAAGGCGCCGCAGTTCACGGTGACCGCGTTCGGCTACGTGCCCGAGGAGAACGGCCAGGGCGCCGACGACCCGTCCCGGCGGCGCGAGGTGACGCTCCACGGCGGCATCGAGAACACGTTCGACGGCTCGGTGTACGTGATGCGCAACGCCGAGAAGAAGGTCTACGTCGGCGAAGGCGGGCTGCGCTGGGCGCTCGAGAAGACGACGTACGACCTGCGCGACAAGGAGGTGCTCGCGTTCGAGCCGCAGCAGGTGAAGAGCATCGAGCTCAAGTCGAAGGCGAACCAGTACCGGCTCGAGCGGGACGGCGAGAAGTGGCGGCTGGCGCGGCCCTTCTCCACCCTCGCCGACGCGACCGCCGTCGCCACCATGCTGAGCGGGCTGAAGGCGGAGCGGGCGGTGGCGTTCCCCAGCGACACGCCCGAGGCGCGCAAGTCGTTCGGGCTCGAGCCGGCGCTCATCGACGCGACGTTCCAGCTGGAGGGCGGCGCCGCGCGCGTTCGCCTGGGCAGGCCGTCCGGCGACACCGGCGACAAGGTGTTCGCGCTCCGGGAGCAGGACGGCGCGGCCTTGCTCGCGGAGCTGCCGGCGAGCGCGCTGGGCCACCTGGACAAGAACCCCGCCGACCTGAAGGACAGGTCGGTGCTCTCGTTCAAGCAGGAGGACGTCACGCGCATCCAGTTCCAGCTCGCCGACGGCAAGACGATGACCGTCGAGCGGCCGGCGAACGCGGCCGACGAGTGGAAGGTGACCGAGCCCGAGCCTGGCCCCGCGAAGCGCTGGAAGATCTCTTCGCTGCTCTGGTCGCTGGCGAGCTTGAAGGCGACCGCCGCGGGCGAGGAGAACCCGAAGGACTGGGCGAAGTTCGGCATCGACGCCCAGTCGCGCGGCGCGACGCTCTTCGGGGCGGATGGGAAGGAGCTCGCGAGGCTGCAGCTCGGCAAGGACGTCGCGGGCAAGCCGAACGTCGTCTACGCGCGCGGCGCGAAGCCGCAGGTGGTGGAGGTCGAGACCACCCGGCTCAACGACCTGCCGACCGCGGTGGGCGACCTCCTCGACGCGGCGCCGGCCGACGCGGGCGTGCTGAAGACGTTCGCGAACCAGTAGCCGAAAGCGAGCCTCACACCTCGACGATGATGTAGCGCTGGTCGGGGTTGTGCTTGCGCAAGAGGGGCATCGCCACGTTGTAGACGGGGATTCCCTTGTCAGTCTGGCCGGTGAGGCTGCCGTGGTGGGCGTGGCCGTGGAAGATGGCCTCCGCGCCGTAGCGGTCGACCGGGCCCATCAAGCGGCTGCAGCCCAGGAAGGGTCGTATCTCGGGGTTCTCGCCCACGGTCGTTCCGACGATCGGCGAGTAGTGCATGATCACGACCTTCTTCTCGGTGTCGAGCTGGCCGAGCGCGGCCTCGAGCTTGAGCGACTCGCTCACCGCCTCCTGCACGTAGGCCTTGGTCTGGTGCTCGCCGAACGCCTGCAAGGTGGCGTTGTTGTACCCGCCGCCGAAGCCCTTCACGCCCGCCACGCCCAAGAGCTTCTCGAACACGTAGTGATCGCCGTCCAGGCAGTGCACGCCGACCTTCGCGAGCTCGGCGCAGATCTCCTTCTGCTTGCCCTGCTCGATGTCGTGGTTGCCCAGGACGGCCGCGCACGGGATGCGCAGCCCGCCCAGCTCCTCGGCGAGCGTGCGCGCCTCCTCCATCGTGCCGCGGTCGGTGAGATCGCCGCACAAGACGATCAGGTCGGCCTCGGCGTTGATCTGCTTGATCATCTGCCGGAAGCGCCCGTGCTGGTCCTCGCGGCAGTGCAGATCACCCGCCGCGGCCAGCCGCAACTTCGAGCTCGAGTTCTTGCTCGCTCTGTTCACCCTGTCGTCGATCCTGTTCGTCCCATCTGCGTCCGTCGCCATAGCCCCAGTGCTCGATGTCCAACCGATAGTTCACCCGCGACAAGAGGTTGCCGCGGCAGAGCGGCTCCTTCCAATTGCCGTCGCGCACCGAGCGCGACACCCGCGACATCAGGAGCCGCATCACCCACCCGGGCACCACGTCGCGATCGCCCGGGTATGCGAACCGAAACAACATCAGGTGCGACAGCAAGACCTCCCAATACCGGTCGAACCGCCGCAACAGCCGCGCCCAGTCCAACTGCGGACCGACGCTCCGAAGCAGGTGCGCCACGTCCGCTCCGTCGTACCGCTCGCGCTCGAGCACGAACGCCTTCGACCAGATCAGCTCCTCCGGCGGCGCGATGAGCGTGCGAAAGCCCATCACGTCGGCGACCCGCGCGTGGTGGAACCAGTCGTCGTCCACCACCGCGACGCCGTTGCCCGAGGAGAAGATGAGGTCGACGAACCACTCGCCCTTGAAGGCTTTGTAGATCCACACCTCGTCGGTGCGCTCGGTGCGCCACCCATCGCTCGCCAGGAGCTCCAGCGCCCGCAGCGCATCGCGCTTCCGCGGGAACAGATCGAGGTCCTTCGTGTCTCGGAAGACGCCGGTGTACTGGCAGTAGGCATACGCCCCGCCGACGACGAACGGCACTCGGTTCTCGAGGAGCACTTCGATCGCCCGCGCGCGCGCCGACAGCTCGCCATGGTCTCGCTTTTCGCTCGCCACTCCGGCGTGGATGGACAGCTCACCCGGATGGTTCGGATGCCGTTTCTCCATGAGCGGGAAGGTATGGCCCGGCCCCCGGCAAAACATGCAGGCCCGCCAGGCCCCCTCGGAGGGCAGGGAGGGAGTCGGCATAGGGGCGTAAGGGGGCGGAATGCGGGGGCTGTCCCCGAAGGGGACTGTCACCCCCCGCGCCGTTTTTCTGTTTTTCGGCCGGGCGGTGTCGATAGGGCTGACCCTGCACGGGGGTCGAAGAGCCCGTGAGGCACCGAACAAGGAGATGTCCATGAAACGCCGCAGTCTTCTGCTCGCAGCGCTGATGCTCACCGGGTGTGGTCTGGAGCAGGCCGATCAATTTCGTCGAGGCTTCCCGCAGGCCAGCCACGTGAAGCTCGAGGTCCCCGAGAAGGCGGGCCAAGCGCTCGTCGGCGTGGAGCGCCAGGAGCTGCAAGGCCAACGCTCCGGCTTCTACCAGACGACCCGGCTGGTGACGGTGGTGGTGAACGGCGGCACGGGGCTGGTGCTCGGCCTGGTCAAGGCGATCACCGACCACCGCCCGACCAGCATTCAAGGCAAGACGGCGGTGTGGGGCCCGCACACCGACGCGCTCTCGCCGAACACTTACAAGTTCACCGTCACCGAGATCGCGCCGCACGAGTACGAGTACGCGCTCGAAGGCCGCGGCAAGAGCGAGCCCGACTCGGCGTTCCGAAAGCTCCTCACCGGCAAGCACAAGCCGGCGCTCGACCCCACCGGTCAGCCGCTGGAGCACTTCGGCGAAGGCAGCTTCCTGCTCGACTGGAACGAGGCGCAGAAGCTCCCCGAGCACGACGACAACGTGGGCACCGCCGCGGTGACCTACGCGCGCTTGAGCCTCACCACTGACACTCGAATCGACGTGCTGTTCCGACAGGTGAAGGACCGCGAGAGCGGCAAGCTGGTCGACGCGGACTACCGCTACGTCGCCAAGCCGAACGACGGCGGCACCTTCGAGTTCAACCTGCTGAAGAACATCGACAACCTCCCCTCCCGCCCCGCGCTCGAGACGATGACCATCAAGAGCCGCTGGAAGCAGACCGGCGCCGGCCGCTCCGACGTCAAGGCCAAGGGCGGCGACCTGCAGGCCGAGGCCACCGCCAACGAGTGCTGGGACGAGAGCTTCAACAGCCAGTTCCTCCAGCTCTCCTTCGACCCGGGCCAGAGCTACGGCAGTGAGAGCGTGTGCGCCTTCACCGCCCCCGAGTACTCCTCGCTGTCGCTGTAAGCTCCAACCCAGGCCCACACACGGCCCCTCTTCACGTGGAGAGGGGCCTTCACCCTGATGAGCAGCTCGTCCGAGCACCTGCGCGTCATCGAAGGCGGCAAGGGACACGCCGCCCAGGTCGAGCTGCGCGAGCTGTACACCCGCTACGGAGCCACCGTGTTCAACCGCTGCCTCTACCTGCTCAAGGACCGGGCCGCCGCCGAAGACGCGATGCAGGACGTCTTCGCCCGCGCGCTGACCGGCTGGAGCGGCTTCAAGGCGCAAGCGTCGCCCGCCACGTGGCTGGTGAAGATCGCGACGCACCACTGCCTGAACCAGCTGCGCGCCGAGCGCGCCGGTTGGCGGGGGCTGTTCGAACGATCCGAGCGCGCCCGCTCTCCCGTCCAGAACGGGCCGCACGTGGTCGAGACGCGCGACGTGGTCCGCAAGCTGCTCGCGCGCTTCGACGTCGAGACGCAAGCCGCCGCCATCCACTACTTCGTCGACGGCATGACGCTGGAAGAGGTCGCCGCGCTGCTCGAGCGCTCGGTGCCGACCATCCGCAAGCGCCTGACGCACTTCGCCGAGGTCGGCGGCCAGGAGCTGAAGCCATGACCCCCACCTCTCACTTGGGAGAGCTCGCCCTGCGCCGCCTGCTCGCCGGCGAGCTGGAAGGCCCCGACGGCGCGGAGCCTCGGGCGCACGCCGAGTCGTGCCCGGACTGCCAGTCGAAGCTGCGCGGGCTCGAGGACGAGCAGCGGCGGTTCGAGCGCGAGGTCCCCTTCGAGCGCTTCGCCGCCGGCGTCGAGCGAGCGGCCCGGCACCCCAAGCCCTCGCCCTTGCCCAGCCGCGCGCCTCGGTGGGGCGCGGCGCTGGCCGCCGCGTTCGCGCTCACCGTCGGCGCGAGCGTGCTCTTGAGACAGGAGGGAACCTCCCGCAGCGTCAACCGCGTGAAGGGCGCCGCCGACGTCGAGCTGGTGGTGAACGGCCAAGGCGGCGTGCAGCGCAAGGCGTCGAGAGATCCGAAGGCGCCCGAGCCGCTGTCGCCCGGCGAGCAGCTTCGCCTGGGCGTCGCGCCCGAGGGCCATCGCTACCTGGTCGTGGTGTCGGTCGACGAGGCGGGCGTGGTCACCCCTCTCTACCCGGAAGGCGGCGAGGCGATGCCCGCGGCGAAGGGATACCTGCCCGGCAGCTTCGAGCTCACCGGCGCGGGCATCGAGCGGCTGGTGGTGGTGATGACCGACGAGCCGATTCGGGTGGACGAGGTCGTCTCGGCCGCGCGGAGGAGCTACGAGCGCGCCGGTCAAAGTGTCGAGAGCATGGGCGAGCTCGAGGTGGTGGGCGAGCAATTCCATCGCACGTTCCTGAAGCCCTGATGCGCCGCGCGCTCCCACCCCTCCTCGCCGTCACCTTGGCGGTGCTCGCGGCGACCGCGCACGCGTCGCAGCCGGTGCGCCGGCTCGCGGTGATTGCGGGGAACGACGAGGGCGGCGACGGCACGCGGCCGCTGCTCTACGCGCGGGACGACGCCCGGAAGATCCACCGGCTGCTCGTCTCGCTGGGAGGCGTGCGGCCCGAAGACGCGGCGCTCCTCCTCGACGCGACCGCGGAGCAGTTTCTCACCGCGCTCTCGCGCACCGAGCTCAAGGCGAAGGACGCCACCGCGCGCGGAGAGCAGACGCTGCTCTTCCTCTACTACTCCGGTCACGCGAAGGACGGCGCGCTCCGGCTGGGCAAGACGCTCCTGCCGCTCGAGTCGCTCAAGAACCGCCTCGCGCAGGCGCCGGCGGACGTGCGCATCGCGGTGATCGACTCGTGCCGCTCCGGCGAGCTGACGCGCACCAAGGGCGTGCGCCGCGCGCCGAGCTTCGAGATCGAGTCCGACGCCTCCCGCCCGGCGAAGGGGCTCGTCATCCTCACCTCGAGCGCCTCCGACGAGGACTCGCAGGAGTCGGACCTGCTCGGCGGCAGCTACTTCTCGCACCACCTGGCGAGCGGGCTGCGCGGCGGCGCCGACCAGTCGGGCGACGGGCGCGTGAGCCTCGCCGAGGCGTACCAGTACGCGTACGAGCGGACCGTGGCGGACACCGCCGAGAGCTCGGCGGGCACCCAGCACCCGACCTTCAGCTACGACCTCGCGGGCAACGGCGAGGTGGTGCTCACCGAGCCGAAGAAGCGTGAAGAGGGCATCCGGTTCCCCGCCGACGCGCCCGAAGGCTCTTACTTCCTCGTCGACGACCGCGGCTTCGTCGCGGCCGAGGTGCGCAAGCTCGCGGGCGTGGAGCGGAACATCTACCTCGCCCCGGGCACGTACCGCGTGAAGCGGCGGCTGCCCGACCGCCTGCGCGTCGGCGAGGTGCAGGTCGCGGGCGGTCGACTCACCGCGTTCAACGAAGCGCGCCTGCGCGACGCGCCGTTCTCCGACGACCCGGTGAAAGGGCCCGGCCGGGCGATGCTCTGGTCCACCCACTACAGCATCGCGCTCTCGGGCGCGTACCAGGCGGTGTTCGACGCGCCGCTCGACCGAGGCGGCCACTTCCCCTCCACCCCGCTCGTGGGGCTCGAGCTCCACTCGCACAACTTCTTCGGCCGCGGCTGGACGCTCGGCGTCGACCTGCAGCTGGGCGGCACCCAGGGCACGCTCGTCACCGGCCCGGTGGTGGCGCCGTACCGCTATGGCCACGTCTCGGCGGGCGCGGCGGTGGTGCGCGAGTGGCCCGAAGGCGGCTGGGTGCCGTTCGTCGGCGCGCGCGTCGGGTGGAACGGCATGACGCGGAGCTTCCCCGACACGCAGCTGCCGCTTCAGTTCTTCAGCACCATGAGCCCGGGCCTGGTGGGCGGCGTGAAGCTGCGAATCACCCAGCGGCTCGGGCTCACCGCGCGGTCGCGGCTGCACTACCTGCTCTACTCGATCGACGAGACGAAGAACTTTGGCTACCTCGAGCTGGCCGGCCTGGTCAGCTACGAGCTGTGAGAGGTGCGCGAATGAAACGACTCACTGGGCTCAGCGTGCTCCTCCTCGCCGCCGGATGCGGCAACTGGTCGAACGACGACCTGGTGTTCATGAACGCCTTCCCGTCGAAGGCCGAGCTGTCGTCCAAGCTGCCGGAGGGGACGGCGCGCAGCGGCCTGTTCGGCGAGCGCGCCGATGCGCTGGCGGTGGGAGAGCAATCGGCGGCGTACGAGAACACCCGTAACACCTCGCGCAGCTTCAACGCGATGCTCGACGCGCTGCTGTTGCCCATCGACGCCGTGCGCAGCCGGCCTCCGACCCAGCGCGAGGGAGATCGGCGCATCTGGGGGCCGATCGCCGACCGCAACCAGCCAGGCTTCGAGGTGCGCGTGACGATGGACCGCTCGAGCGAGGACGTCTTCTCGTACCGCGTCGAGTTCCGCCGGCAAGGCACCGGCGAGTGGGCGGCGGTCCTGCTCGGCGACTTCAAGGCCGACGCGGGCGTGCGCAAGGGCTTCGGCTCGGTGCAGCTCCGGGTCAAGCGGGCCAGAGACTTGGGCCTCGCCATGCGGGACCTGGACGCCGTCGACACGCTGGAGATCGGCTACTCGACCGCGAGCGACCCGATTCGCGCAGACCTGATCATTCACGCCGTGCCGGGCACCCCGGGCGTCTCGCAGATAGGCCTCAGCTACCAGGAGCGCTCGGACAAAGCCGGCGCGCTCACCTTCGATCTGTTCGGGCTGTCACCCCAGATCGAGCGGCTCCAGCTCAAGAGCCGCTGGCTGCCTTCCGGCGAAGGCCGCTCCGACAGCACCGTGCTCGAGGGCACCTACGCCGGCGCCACCAAGCTCGAGTGCTGGGACGCGCAGTTCGCGGTGGTCCACGCGCGCGAGTCGTGGCCGGGCGGCGTGAACGACGGCCTTCAGAGCGCCTGCGCGGTCATCGATCTCTGAGGGGCCTCTTCCGTTCTACTGCGGCGGCTTTCGGTCCAGGCCCTAGCGGCCGAGGGCTCGGCGCCTGCTTGACGCCGAGCGCATCGCCTGCGTAGGTTGCCGCCCTCGTTTCCCAAAGAAGGAAGTTTCAATGGCCCGCGTCACCGTTGAAGATTGCCTGCCCCTCGTCGACAACCGCTTCGCGCTCGTGCTGCTCGGCGCCAAGCGCGCGCGTCAGCTCATGGCGGGCGCCCGGCCGATCATCGACATCTCGAAGAACAAGCCGCCGGTGCTGTCGCTGCGTGAGATCGCGACCGGCAAGGTGAAGTTCGATCGGGACGTGCGCGAGGCGCTGTCCGGCAAGTTCGATCCGCCCAAGCCCGCCACGCCGTAAGCGAGCCTCCTCAAATCATGCTCGAGGCGAGCGCTCTTTCCGCGGAAGAGATCGTCCGGCTCTGCCGGCAGCACTCCATCTTCGAGTGGTCGGCGCAGAGCAGCTTTCAGCCGATCACCATGGCCCGCGCCAAGGGCATCTATTTCTGGGATGCCGCGGGCAAACGCTACGCAGACTTCAACAGCCAGCTGATGTGCGTGAACATCGGCCACGGCGACGAGCGCGTCATCGCCGCCATCCAAGCGCAGGCCGCGCGCCTCGCGTACGCGAGCCCGTACATGGCGACCGACGTGCGCGCGGTGCTCTCGCAGCGCCTGGCCGAGCTCGCGCCCGGCGATCTGAACAAGGTCTTCTTCACCCTGGGCGGCGCCGAGGCGAACGAGAACGCGATTCGCATCGCCCGCCGCGTCACCGGGCGACACAAGATCATCGTCCGCTACCGCAGCTACCACGGCGCCACCGCCGGGGCCGCGACGCTCACCGGCGATCCGCGCCGCTTCGGCGCCGAGCCCGGCATCCCCGGCGTCTGCCGCGTGCTCGACCCGTACCGCTACCGCTGCGGCTTCTGCGGCGACAAGCCCGAGTGCACCTTGATGTGCCTCAAGCACGTCGAAGAGGTCGTCCAGTTCGAAGGGCCGCAAAACGTCGCCGCCATCCTGATGGAGACGGTCACCGGCACCAACGGCCTCATCATCCCGCCGCCGGGGTACCTGAAGGGGCTCCGCGAGCTGTGCGACCGCCACGGCATCCTGCTCATCCTCGACGAGGTGATGTCCGGCTTCGGGCGCACCGGGAAGTGGTTCGCGTCGCAGCACTTCGACGTGGTGCCGGACATCATGACCATCGCGAAGGGGCTCACGAGCGCGTACCTGCCTTTGGGCGGCGTGATGATGACCGACAAGGTCGCCTCGCACTTCGACCAGCAGATGTTCTACGGCGGGCTCACGTACAACTCGCACCCCATGGGCTGCGCCGCCGCGATCGCCACGCTCAAGGTCTACGAAGAGGACAACCTGATCGAGAACGCGGCGAAGCTCGGCGAGAAGCTGAAGGTCGAGCTCGAGCGGCTCAAGGACAAGCACGCCTGCGTCGGCGACGTGCGGTCGATCGGCCTGTTCTCCATCGTCGAGCTGGTGAAGGACAAGAAGACCCGCGAGCCGCTGGTGCCCTACAACGCGCGCCCCGACCAGATGGGCCCGATGCCGGCGCTCAACGCGTTCTTCCGGGAGAACGGCATCTACACGCTGGTCCGCTGGAACAACTTCTTCGTGAACCCACCGCTGTGCATCACCGAAGAGCAGCTGATGGAGGGGCTCGCCGTCATCGACCGCGGCCTCGACCAGGTCGACGCCTCCCTCCGCAACTAAAGGGCGCTCGCGGGGACTGTCCCCAGTAAACCCAAGCCCTTACCCCGCCGCCCTCCGGCAACCGCGCCCTCTGGCGCACCGATAATCCCTCGCTGGCCTCCTGGTCAGCGGAAGGGACCGTCGTTCTTCGCGCATGTCATCTCGGGTCGAGCACCAGGGCGCACCGAATTCGCTGTCCTCCACGCGCGCTCAGCAGCGGCGGCGGGCCGACGAAGCGCTCGCGCGGCGGGTGCTCCAGACGCTGCCGCCGCTCGAGCGGGGTGACTCGGGCGCCTTCGTGCGCGCGTTGGTGCAGCAGCTCAAGAACCAGGGCTTCTGGAGCGAGCCGGCGATGCCCGCGCGGTTTGACCGACGGACCGAGCGCGCCGTCACCGCCTACCAACGGCAGCGCGCCCTCGACGTCGACGGCCGGGTCGGCCAGCAGACCTGGGCCGCGCTGCTCGAGCTCCACCCGCAGGCGCCAGGCAATCAGCTGCTCGCGCCGCGCGGCACGCAACCGAAGCAGACCCGGCGCGCGCGGCCGCCGCGGAATCCCGACGCCGAAGCGCTGTCCGCCGCGAAGCGAAACCTCACCGCGCTCACGCGTCAGAAGCTTCCTCCCGACACCCGGTCCTTCCTCCTCGACCCGTCCGAGCGCCAGCCCGGCGTCGTCCTCGAGCAGCTCACCGCGCTCAAGGGCCCCGCCGACGCCAAGCGCTTCGAGGCGCTGGTCGACTCGGTGAAACCCCAGCTCGAGCAGCTCGAGCGCGTGGTGCGCGGCGGCCCTCCGTTCGTGCGCGGCGAGGACGGCGCGCCGCGGCTGGGCGCGGCGAGCTACCTGCCGATGGCGCTCGCGAGCATCGCCCGGAGCAAGGCGTTCGAAGGCAAGCCGGTCACTTTCTCGGTCAACGTGATGACCGCGCAGAAGCGGCTGGGCCCGCTCAACCAGATGTACGCGCCCGGCGGGCACGAGCTGCTCATCGGCGTCGAGACGCCTGGGCAGCCGCCCCGCTTCTTCCGCGTGAAGGACGCCTTCCTTCAACGAAGCCTGATGGGGGGCTTCGTCGCGCAGCCCGCCTACGCGCGCACGCTCGAGACGCTCGCCGCCTCCCCGAAGCTCGCCCGGGCTTGGTTCACCCACTACGAGCAGCTTCGGCCGGGCGAGGCGACGAACGCGAAGGCGGCCTTGGCGGCCATCGACCCGAAGGACAGCCGCGCGCTCCAGTGGGTGATGGCGGCGGTGCTCTCGATGCGCCCCGCGCAGCAGGCCGAGCTCGCCGAGCACGTGCACGCGCGCACGCCGCCTTCGGAGCGAGAGGGTGCGGGCGAGGACACCTTCGAGGCCCTCACCACGCCCGTCGAGGTCGACCCGGACAGCCACCTGGTGGCCAACGCCGCGGCGAACCACGTGGCCTTCGGCACCCCTGTGGAGCGCACCTACCAGCCTGCTTCGAAGGCCCGCTCGAGCGGAGTGCCCGTCACCGTCAACCTCGCGGGCGCCAAGCTGTCCAAGGGCTACCACTTCATCAGCGACGACGCGCACATCGACACGGTGTTTCAGCCGCAGTACCTCGCGTTTCGCCGGAAGCACACCGCCGAGCCGAAGCCGTACGAGGGCCGCGAGGCGCTCCTTCAGGAGATGGCGCGCGAGAGCGGCATGACGGTCGACCCGAAGACCGGCGCGCTGAGCGAAGAGGACGAGAAGCTGCTCGGCCCCATCGCCGACGAGCTGGTGCGCCTGGGCCAGGGCAAGCCCCGCGTGGGAATCGTTCCGGTCTTCTACCTGAGCCCCGAGAGCGACCAGCCGATCCCCATGCCGCTCTTCCGGGTGCTGACGACGCGGCCGCTCGACTTCCAACGGAAGTCGGGGTTGGTGGAGCGGTTCGTCGACGCCGAAGGGCGCGTCTACGACTCGTTCGACGACTGGCGGCGAAACAACGTGCTGCCGCCCGGGAAGATGGTCTTCCCCAAGGGCGGGCGTCTGAGCGGCGGCGGCAAGGTCGCGCTCGAGTGGGGCAACACGCCCAAGACCATCGACTCCACGCGCGAGCGCATCCTGGGCGGCATCGATCGCTGGACCGGCAAGCTGATCCTGCCCGCCCTGCTCATCGCGCCCATCCCCGGCATCGGCATCCCGGCCGCCATCGCCTTCTCGGTCATCTTCGGCTGGGCCGGCGCGCGGGCCATCGGCCGCCAGGCGGACCGGCAGCGCCACGGCCAGAGCCTGTCGCTGCTCGACCCCGCCGCGCGGCAAGACTGGTTCCGCATCGCGGAGGCCGTGCCCATGGTCGGCCTGGCGCCGTTCTTGGTCTCGGGCCTGCGCACGATGAAGCTCGCCCGCGGCGCGGGTCCGTCGCGCACCCGCCGCTTCATCCACACCCGCGCCGCGCGCACCGACGCCACGTCCCGCTTGGGCCGCCTCACGGTCAGCCTCGCCAAGCGCGTCGAAGGCCACCTCAAGGACGCCGAGTACATCCGCAAGGCGGCCGCCGGAGACAGGACCGCCGCGTTCAGTTACATGAGCCGCGCGCTCCCCAAGACCGTGCAGTCGACCAACCTGGTGAACGCCGCCTCGATGCCGATGCTGGTGGATCAGACGCACCAGGTCTTGAAGAACTGGGAGAAGCTCGAGAAGGACGGCACGGTCAACCTCGACTCGTTCCTCCGCGCCGTGCAGGTGCTGTCCTTCCCGCTGCTGCTCGCCACGCAGGCGCGGCAGCTCGGCGTCAAGAGCTTCTGGTCGAACCAGCACCTGCGCACGCGCGCCGAGACGCTGGTGAAGACGGCGAGCCGCCAGCCTGGCTCGGGGTACCTGGTGCGCTTCTTCTCGAACAAGAAGAACCGCCAGGACGCGATCGTCCTCTTGAAGCTCCTCAACCGCGTGGCCTGACGCTTCAGCGCTCCCGGGTCCGGCGCTTCTTCTTCCTCAGGTCGGCCTTGCTCGGCTTCTTCTTCGCAGGCGCGGGCGTCAGCGCCGCGCCCGCATCGGCCTCCTCCACCGTCCCCGCGTCCAGCGGTTCCTCGCCGGCGTCCGCGGCGTCGCCCGCATCGGGCGCCTCCATCCCCGCATCGAGCTCGCCCGCATCTTCCTCGAGCAAAGGCGGCGGCTCGGGCAACGGCGGCGGCGCGCCGCGCACCCGGCGGACCTGGGCGTCGAGCCACTCGGGCGCGAGCGTCTTCGCCGCGGCGAGGCCACCGGCGACCAAAACGAGGAGGAGCGCGAGCAGCCTTCGCCCGGTCTTTCGCGGACGCGGCGCCGGCGGCCGGTCGTCGTCCGCGTCGTCCGCGTCGTCCGCGTCGGCGACCGCGCGCGAAGGGCGCTTCGCCGCTCCGGTGGCAGGCAGGTCGTCGACCGAGACGAACGCCTCGGCGGGCGGCGGCGGCGAGGGAGGCTCCGCGGGCCTCGCCTGCCGCGGCCGCGTCGGCTCGTCTTCGACCAGATCGCCGAGCGGAATCTCCACCGACTGGGTCGGCGGCGGCGCCGCGACGAGCAGCGACTTGAGCGGCATCACCGCGGTGGTCTCGCGCTGCTCCTCCTGCTGCACCCGATCGCGCCACCACGCCCGGCGCGCCTCAAAGCGGCTGCGCACCCACGCGGCGCTGGCCTCGCGCGAGAAGAAGCTCGCCGCGGCCACCTTCTCGAGCTCGCGCGCCAGCTCGAGCGCGTTCGCGTAGCGGCTCTCCTTGCTCGGGTAGAGCGCGCGCATCAGCACCGCGTCGAGCTGCGGAGGCAGCGCCGGGTTCTTCTTCGACGGCGGCGGAAACTCCGACTGTGAAGGCGCGCGCGCCACCACCTCGGCGTACGCGTACGAGCGGCCCGTCAGGTGGCTGTGCAGCACCGCGCCCAAGGAGAAGACGTCGGTCCGCGCGTCGAGCGCCTCGCCCCGCAGCTGCTCGGGCGCCAGAAACGACGAGGCGCGCGGCGCGGGCTTGAGCGGCGAAGGCAACCCGAAGTCGCCGAGCTGGGTCGCGCCTTCGAAGGTGACGAAGAGGTTGTGGTCGCTCACCCGCCGGTGCAGGAGCGGCCGCGGCCGCCCGAACGGATCGACGAAGGTGTGCGCGTAGTTCAGCGCGTAGGCGGCGTCGCGGACGGCCAGCAGCACCAGCCCCGCCGGCACCAGCTCCCCTTCGGGCAGCGAGTGCGCCAGGTCGTAGAGCGAGACGCCCGCCACCAGGTCCGACGCCACGAACAGCGCGCCGTCTTGGGCGACCAGCTCCCCCACCCGGACGATGGCGGGGTGGGCGAGCGCGACCGCCGTCTTGATGTCGGCGACGAACTGTTGATTGAGCAGCTCGTCGGCGACCTCCGCGGGGTCCAGCCGCTTGAGCGCCACCCAGCGGCGGTAGCCGCCAAGGCCCTTCTGGGCCGCCAGCTGGCTGGCCCCTTCCGCCTCGGGAGACAGCGGCCCGACGAGCTCGTATCGACCCAGACCAGCCACGGTCGTGGAATTGTAGTCGAGACCTGGCAGGTGCCCAATTTGGCGTTATTTGGAGGGCCTATGGCATCGGCCTTCGAGAGAGACTGGATCAAGCGGTTGGCCAAGCAGATCGCCGAAGCGCTCGCCCTGATGTTCAAGCTGAAAGACCGCGGCGAGTACGCGCAGGCGCTCGGCGCGCTGCACGGCAGCTACCCCTCCCTCTTCGGGCTCGAGCCCGGGCCCTTGCGCTTCATGTCGCCGGAGGAGGTGGGCGACCTCTTGGGGGACACCGCCAAGCTCGTCACGCTCGCGCGGCTCCTCGAGGAAGAGGCAGACCTGCACGAGCAGCTCAGCGACCCGCTGCGGGCGCAGACCGAGCGGCAGCGCGCCATCGCGCTTTACCTGGAGGCCGCTTCCCGCGGCGGGCTCGACTCAGAGAGCGCCGCGCGGCTCAAGGGCCTGAGCGCGCGGGTCACCGAGCCTCCACCTTCCGCGGGATGAGCGCCTCCATGGGGATGTGGAGCTCGTCGAAGAGTCGACGCACCATGTCCACGGTGAGGCTCCGCTTGTGGTTGAGGATCTCCGAGACCCGGCTGCGAGAGCCAAGAATAGGGACCAGGTCCTTCGGCTTCATTCCCGCCTGCTCCAGCCGAAACCGGATGGCCGCGATTGGATCGGGCTCCTCCATGGGGAACGTCCTCCGCTCGTAGTCGTCGACGAGAAGCGCCAGAACCTCCAGCGCGTCGTGGGCCGCGGAGCCAGGCTTCGCCTCGAAGAGGCTCTCGATGGCCTTGAGGGCCTTTCGGTACTCCTTCTCGCTGTTGATGACCTTCAGCTTCGGCTTCATCTCAATCTCCTACTCGCGCCTCTTCGCCTTCGTTGCCGGCCTCTTCGGAGGCGGAAGCCCTATCGTCGTCACGTCAACCACGTCGTACTCCTCGTGCGTGCCGACCCATTTGATGAGCACCAACTCGATGCTGTACTTCACCCACACGACGAGTCGGAACTTGTTGCCCCCGATGTTGAAGACGATGCGGCCGTCGCCGACGAAGTCTGCGCTTCGATACAGCTTCTTCACGTCCGCTGGGCTCTTCCACTTGGCCTTCTCGACTTCCTTGAACCATGACAACAACGGCTGCTTGGCGTCCTCACACCCGTCACGTTCCCAGAGCCTCCTCAGGAGCGACCGGGAAATAATCTTCACCTCCACAAGATAACTTGTTCCCATTTTGGGAACAACCCCAGCCGGATTTGCCCCTGGAGTTCCTGGGGTTCGACGGCTGTCCCACACGCGTGCGGTAGCGACCTGTCAGGGGGTAGACGCCTCGGCGCTCTGCAACAGCGCGGGTGCCTGAGGCAGCGCGGGTGGCCGGTGAATCGACGCCGCTGGGTACTTCGAGGCGAGCTCGAAGTAGCGCTGCTCCTTCACCCGCTTCAACTGTGCGCGCGACAGCCCGCTGGGCGTCCGCAGCTCGAAGCGCTCCCCGTCGGCGCGCACCACCGACACCTCGTCGCAGAACAGCCAGCGCACCTCGCCGCGCTCCGTGGCGTGCGCGAAGTAGATGTTCCCGCGGCCCACCGCCGGCCGAACGGGGCAGCGGCTGCGCGCGGCCGTCCGCTGCACCTCGAGGTCTTCGTTCCACTCGGCGCGCGCCCGCTGCGCCTCGACGAAGGCCTTCACCGCCGCCGCCTCGCCCACGCGCGCCCGCGCATCCACCACCAGCGCCCGGCCGCGCTCGATGACCGGCAAGAGGCTCCGCGCTTCGACGAAGCGGCAGCGCTCGACCAATTTCAAGTTCCGCTCGTGCTCCTCGAGCCTGGGCTCGAGCGTGTCCGCCGCCTCGGCGAGCCACGCCATCTGCTCGTCGGAGACCTGCCCGCTCTCGACGGTCGTCTCCTTCACGAAGCGATGGAGCAGCCCGTTCATGCTGGTCAGCTCGTCGAAGAGCCAGCGCGGCTCGGCGTCGCAGATGCTCGAGCCCTCCCCGCCGTACGCTCGATAGGAGGCGCGCGCCGTCATCAGGACGTAGCTCTGCATCGGCGGCGGCGCCGGAGGCCCAGTGGCGCAGCCGCAGAGCACGGACACGGCGGCGGCGATGGTGACGTTGAGAGCTCGCACGTCCTGTCAATGGCGGCGCTAAATCGCGTCGCTCTGGAAGAACCTCAGCTTCGCCTCGGCGCCCAGCCGGTAGCTGTAGCGCAGCGCGCTCAAGAGCCGATCCATGCGCTGCGACTTCACCAGTGGGACGAGCCTCTGACAGTACCGCTTGGCGAGGCGGTTGGCTTCTTCGTAGCGCCACCGCTCGTCGTGCGTGAGGTCCTCGCGGTAGCGCACGCGCTCGAACAGGCGGCTGATCAGCTCGCGCGCGAACGCCTCGGCCTGCGCGCCCCACTGGTGCATCAGGCAGCTGGCGAACTTGTCGACCTCCGCCTGCGCTTCGAGCTCGAGCAAGCTCACCGTGCGGCCCTGGCCCGCCACGTGCGCCAGGTACACGAAGTGCGAGACGCCCTCGGCGAGCTGGCAGTAGCTCTCCAGATCGGCGTGCACCATCTGCTCGGGCCGGTGCTGCTCCATCTGTCGCGCGCGGGCGATGAGGTCCTTCGACAGAAAGAGCGCGAGCTCCAGGTCTCCCTCCTCTTCGAGGACCAGGAGCTCCTCGGGCGCGCGGCCGGTGGCGCCGAGCTTGGCCGCGGCCTCCTCGTCGACCAAGAACTCGGTCGCGCGCGCCTGGCACCGGATGCCGTAGATGGCCTCCAGGTGCTCTTGGATTCGCCCGACCACTAGTTGGGCAGCCCCTTGGGAACGACCATCCCGGCTTCGACCAGCACCTCGCCGAGCCGAGCGTTCCCGGTGCGCGCCCAGCTTTCGAACACCTTGAGCGTGCCGCTGGGCCCATTCGCCACCAGCCCGCGCGCGGAGATCTCCTCGAGCACCTCGACCAGCGCGCGGAACTTGTGGTGCAGCTCTTGGTACGCGATGGCGAAGTTGCTCGTCGGCGACAGCGTGGCGACCTGGCCGTACGCCGCGCCGCCCATCTCGATGTAGTACTCGGGGCCGACCACGC
>CAZEDU010000017.1:54140-55659 GCA_964511185.1 uncultured Myxococcaceae bacterium
TGTCCCCCAGCCGGCGCAGGGTGCGGATCTTCTGCTCCCGGTCCTGCTGCAAGGCCTTGTGGTACAGCACGGCCAGCGGCTCGTGGTCCTTGCGGCCGCCGATCTCTTCGTTGAACAGCTTCTCGGCCGCCGCGAACTCGGCGAGCAGGTTCACCAGATAGAACTCGGTGACCTCCGCGAGCGTGACGCGCTGCCGGGCGATCGCGTCCTCTAACAGCAGCTTGAAGAATTCCTTGAGGGATGACCCCGCGACCAGATCGCTCAATTGATCCTCCTGGCGACCCCAAAACGGTAGCAACCACGCCGCGAAGCTGCAAAATTAGCCCTGTCATTCCAATGACTTACACTGGCACTCCAACCCGGGGAGTGCCAGCCCCCCGCGGGCGGCGATTGGCACTCGGTGGTCGAGAGTGTCAGCGCGGGCGACGAAGGCACCAGGAAATCGGGCCTCCGCGCACGCCCAAGGAGGCTATTCCTCGAGTGATGTCATCGATTTACAAAGCGACCGGGCCGTCTTGACGGTCGGATCGCGGTGGTTATTATCCGCGCGCTCATGCCTTAGCACTCGTACCCCATGAGTGCTAAAGGCGCGGCTGTCAGTACCTCAACCACCGAAACCATAAAGGAGCAGAACATGCGGATTCGTCCCCTTCAGGACCGCCTGATCGTGAAGCGCGTCGCCGAGGAGGAGAAGACCAAGGGCGGCATCATCATCCCCGACACGGCGAAGGAGAAGCCGCTCGAGGGCAAGGTGATCGCCGTTGGCAACGGCAAGGTGAACGAGACCACCGGCGCGGTTCGGCCGCTCGACATCAAGGCCGGCGACACCATCCTGTTCAGCAAGTACGCCGGCACCGAGGTCAAGATCGACGGTGAGGATCACCTGATCCTCCGCGAAGAAGACGTCCTCGGCGTGATCGAGAAGTAATTCCCCCCCAACTTTTTCAAAGGTGAATCATGGCTAAGGACATTGTTTTTGACGTCCGCGCGCGCGAGGCGATTTTGCGCGGCGTCAACATTCTGGCGGACGCGGTGAAGGTCACCCTGGGGCCCAAGGGCCGCAACGTGGTGATCGAGAAGTCGTTCGGCTCCCCCACCATCACCAAGGACGGCGTGACGGTGGCGAAGGAGATCGAGCTCGAGAACAAGTTCGAGAACATGGGCGCGCAGATGGTGAAGGAGGTCGCCTCGAAGACCTCCGACGTGGCCGGCGACGGCACCACCACCGCGACCGTGCTCGCGCAGGCGATCTACCGCGAGGGCAGCAAGCTGGTCGCCGCGGGCCACAACCCGATGGAGATCAAGCGCGGCATCGAGAAGGCGGTCACGGCGATCACCGCCGAGCTGAAGAAGATGGCCAAGCCGACCAAGGGCAAGAAGGAGATCGCCCAGGTCGGGACCATCTCGGCGAACGGCGACGAGACCATCGGCAACATCATCGCGGACGCGATGGAGAAGGTCGGCAAGGAAGGCGTCATCACGGTCGAGGAGGCCAAGGGCCTGGAGACCACGCTCGACG
>CAZEDU010000018.1:0-9366 GCA_964511185.1 uncultured Myxococcaceae bacterium
CGACTGCTCGATCTGCGATCAGGCCGGCGAGTGCAAGCTGCAGGACTACTACATGCGCTACGACTTCCGGCCGTCGCGGCTGGAGGGCGGCAAGGTCCTCAAGTCGAAGCGCAAGGTGCTCGGCCCCACCGTGGTGCTCGATCAAGAGCGCTGCATTCTGTGCACCCGCTGCGTGCGCTTCATGAACGAGGTGCCGAAGGAGCCGCAGCTCGGCGGGAACACCGTCGACATCTGCCCCGTCGGCGCGCTGCTCAACCGCGACTTCCGCTTCCGGGCGCGGGCCTGGTTCCTCTCGGCGGCGCCGTCGGTCTGCACCGGGTGCTCGCGCGGCTGCAGCACCTTCGTCGACTTCATGGGGCAGGACACCTACCGCTACCGGCCCCGCGAGAACGAGGCGATCAACAAGAGCTGGATGTGTGATCAGGGCCGGCTCTCGTACAAGTACCTCAACCGGCCGCGCGTGCTGAACGCGACCTTGGGCCGCGGGAGCGACCTGCGCGAGGCGACCCGCGACGAGGCGCTCAAGATGGCGGCCCCCAAGCTCCACGCGTTCGCCGGCACGGCGGGCCTGGCGGTGCTCGCCTCGCCGGTCGCATCGAACGAGGACCTGCTCGCCGCGCTGACCTACGCGAAGAACGCGCTGCGCGTGTCGGCGGTGTACGTCGGCGGCCGGCCGGACGGCGAGGCCGACCACTACCTGATGACCGCGGACAAGAACCCCAACCGCAAGGGGCTGGAGTGGATCGCCGCCGGGCTGGGGCTTGCGCTCAAGCCGTTCGGCGAGTTGGAGACCGCGATCGACTCGGGCCAGGTGAAGGCGCTCTACGCCGTCGGCGGCGAGGTGCCGGTCGACCCCGCGCAGCTCGCCTCGCGCGCGGCGCGGCTCGAGCTGTTCGTGCTGCAGACGTTCAACGAGACGCCGCTGCAGGCGCAGGCGCATGTGGTGCTGCCGGCGTCCCCTCACACCGAAGACGAAGGCAGCTTCGTGCAGGTCGACGGCATCGCGCAGCGCTTCCGCAAGGCGTACCCGCCGCGCGGCGACAGCTGGCCGCACTGGAAGTGGGCCTGCGCGCTCTCGTCGCACGTGGGCGTGGAGATGGGCCACACGTCCGCGCGGGACGTCTTCCGGGCGCTCGCCGGGCAGGTGAAGGAGCTGGCCTCGTTCGACTTCGACGGGCAGGCGCCGGCCGCCCAGCGCCGGCCAGGCATCGAGCCGATGCCGACCTCCGCCGATGGGCGGCCCCCTGGGTATCGCGAGCTCGGCGCGCCGAGAGTGAGGGGCATCTAAGCCATGCGCGCACTGACCATCACCGCGGCGTTCGGCGTCATCCTCGGCGTGCTCTTCGGCGGCATGGCCGCGGCCTACGGGCTCGCGGGCTTGGCCGAGAGCCTCTCCCCGGGCTTGGGGCGGCTCACCAACATCCTGTTCCTGATGCTGCTGTTCGTCATGGTCATCGCGACCTTGCTCACGCTCGCCGAGCGCAAGTGGAGCGCGATGATGCAGGACCGCATCGGGCCCAACCGGGCGCGGCTCGGCTTGCCGGGGCTGAAGGACAGCTCGCTCTTCGGCCTGCCGCACATCGCGGCGGACGTCCTGAAGATGCTGACCAAGGAGGACTTCGTTCCGAAGTCGGCCAACAAGGTCCTCTTCACCTTGGGGCCGATCTTGGCGTTCGCGCCGGTCTTCGCGCTGTTCGCGATCGTGCCGGCGGGGCCGTCGGTCACGGTCGGCGGCCAGATGGTCGACATGGTGGTGGCCACGCCCGACTTCGGCCTGCTCTTCATCTTCGCGATCGCGTCGCTGGCGGTGTACGGCACCTCGCTCGCCGGCTGGTCGTCGAACAACAAGTTCGCGCTCCTGGGCGGCGTGCGCGCGTCCTCTCAGATGATCAGCTACGAGGTCGCGCTCGGCCTGTCGCTGGTCGGCATGATGCTCGCCTTCGGTACGGTGAAGCTCGCGAGCGACCCGGGCGTGACCGAGGTCATCGGCGCGGCGGCGAACACGCTCGGCCTCACCGACGCGCAGGCGCAGTACCTGTGGCGCTTCACCAGCGGCTTCGATCTCGGCGTGCCCGCGTGGGGCATCCTGCTGCAGCCGGTCGGCTTCGTGCTGTTCTTCGCGGCGGCCTTCGCCGAGACCAAGCGCGCCCCGTTCGACGTGCCGGAGGGTGAGTCGGAGATCATCGGCTACTTCGTCGAGTACTCCGGCATGAAGTTCGGCATGTTCATGATCTCGGAGTTCGTCGAGATCGTCGTGCTCTCGGGCGTGCTGGTCGCCATCTTCTTCGGCGGCTACCACCTACCGTTCGGCGAGGAGTGGCTGCGGAGCCTGCCGCTGTTCCAGGAGCACGGCTGGCTGCTCGGCGCGACGCTGGGCACCGTGTTCTGGATCAAGGTGCTCCTGCTGTGCTGGTTGCAGCTGGCGATTCGGTGGACGTTCCCGCGCTTCCGCTACGACCAGATCCAGGCGCTCGGCTGGAAGATCCTTCTGCCCGCGGGCCTGGCGAACGTGTTCCTCACCGGCGCGCTGGTGCTGTGGGACGGCTCCTACCGGATGCTGGCGCTCGTCGGCATGCTGGAGATCGGCATCGTCGCCGCGCTCACGCTCATCCCCCGGCGGGCCGCCGAAGCCGCCGACGCCCACGCCCCCGTGCCGCATGCCGCGCGCACGGCCCACCACTAGGTTTGCTCTCGACCATGGCCTACTACAAGGCGAGCCAGAACCCGACCGAAGACATCCGCGAGCGGATGTACCTGCCCGAGCTCTTGCGCGGGCTCGCGGTGACCACCCGCCACTTCCTGCGGAACCTGTTCGGCGATCGCGACAAGAACACCAGCGTGGTGGACCGCAAGGGCACCAACCTGGTCTCGACGGTGCAGTACCCCGAAGAGAAGATGCCCTACCCCGAAGGCTACCGCGGGCTGCACCGGTTGGTGCCGCGCGAGGACGGCAAGCCGCGCTGCGTGGCCTGCTACATGTGCGCGACCGTCTGCCCGGCGCAGTGCATCTACATCGAGGCGGGTGAGTACGAGAAGGACGACCCCGCGTCGCAGTCGCGGGTGATCGAGAAGTTCCCCACCGCGTTCGTCATCGACGAGCTGCGCTGCATCGTGTGCGGGTTGTGCGTCGACGCGTGCCCCAAGGACGCGATTCGCATGGACACGTACGTGCACACGCCGTCGGAGTACAACCGGCAGAGCTTCGTCTACGACATCCCGAAGCTGCTCAAGGGGCCGCCGGTGACGCACCCGTCGGATCCTTGGTTCAAACGCGACGGCTCGGCCGCGCCGCACCACGTGCACAAGGAAGCGCACGCGCGCATCGGCGACGGGCTGCGCAAGGCGAACAAGATCGAAGTCGACACCCACAACCCGATTCCGGTGACCCGATTCCTCAAGTAGGCGCCAGCTCGAGCCGGGGGATCAAAGGGGTGCTCGATGCCTTCGGCACCCCCTCGGCGCTGACGCTCTTCTTCTTCGGCTTCGGCTGCGGTCTGCCGTTCCTGCTGTTGGCGAGCACGCTCGCGACCTGGCTGCGCGAGATCGACATCGCGCTGCGGACCATCGGGCTCATCTACCTGGCCACGATGACGTACACCTTGAAGTTCGTCTGGGCGCCGATCATCGACCGCTCGCACCTCCCCGGGCTCGCCCTGCTCGGGCGGCGGCGCAGCTGGCTGGTCCCCTCGCAGCTCTTCGTGGTGGCCGGGCTCGCGGCGATGGCGTTCTTCGGCCCGACGACGTCGCTGCCCCTGTTCGTGGTCTTCGTCGCGGTCACCAGCTTCGCCGGCGCGACGCAGGACGCGGTGGTCGACGCCTACCGCATCGAGATCGCGCCCGTCGCCGCGCAGGCCGCGCTCGCCTCGACCTACACCCTGGGGTACCGCATCGGGCTCATCGCGAGCGGCGCGGGCGCCCTCTACCTGGCCGGCCGGGTCGGCTGGGATCGCGTCTACTACGCGATGGCGGCGCTGATGCTGGTTCCCTTCGTGGCGGCGCTGCTCGCCAAGGAGCCCTCGAGCGAGCGCGCCGTTCAGCGGCCCGGGCTGGCCCAGGCCTTCGTCTTGCCCTTCGCCGAGTTCTTCCGCCGCCAGGGGCCGGTGCTGGCCGTCGCGCTCTTGCTCTTCGTCGGCCTCTTCAAGCTGCCGGATCAAATGCTCGGGGTGATGACCAACCCGTTCTATTTGGACGTGGGTTACACCAAAGACCAGATCGCGACGGTGTCGAAGGTCTACGGCGTGTGGATAGGAATCGCCGGCGCGTTCTTGGGCGGCGTTCTGGTGCCGACGCTCGGCCTGCGCTGGTCGCTCATCGTCGCGGCCCTGGGCGTGGCGCTGTCCAACCTGGTCTTCCTGGCGATGGCGGTGTACCCGGGGGAGCTCTGGGCCTTCATGCTCGCCATCTCCGCGGACAACCTGTCGCAAGGGCTCGCGGGCACGACGCTGGTGGCGTTCCTCTCTTCGCTCACCAGCCGCGAGTTCACGGCGACGCAATATGCGCTGCTCAGCTCGCTCGCGAACCTGCCCGGCAAGTTGATCGGCGGCTTCTCCGGCTTCATGGTCGAGGCGTGGAGCTACCGCGGGTTCTTCATCTTCAGCTCGCTGTCGATCCTTCCGACCTTGATGCTGGCCGCCTGGTTGTGGCGTCAACCCAAGGCCTTCTCTCCCGCCCCGAGCCCTTCGCCCTGAAGGCTTGAAGTCACCCGGCCTACCTTGTCCCCCTTTCTGTCGAAGGCCGGACGCCGATAGCCTTCTCGCATGGCCCGCTACCGCCTCGCGGTGTGCAAAGGCGTCGACTGCCGCCGCATGGGGGCGGACCAAGTCGCGGCCGCCGCGCGCGAAGAGGTGCAGAAGGCGGGGCTTGCGCAGCAGTGCGAGGTGTACCGCGGCGGCTGCTACGGCTTGTGCCACTTAGGGCCGAACGTCGTGGTGCGCCCCGACGAGGGCAAGAAGCGCGACCCGCTCTCGCGTGAAGACTTTCAGCTGATGAATTGGCCGGGCGAGACGTACTACTGGGCGATGACACCGGAGAAGATCGCCCAAGTGATCTCCGAGCACATCCGCGACGGCCAGGCCGTGCAGGCGCTGATCGGCGACCCGACGCGCGAGGACGATCTGCGCAAACAAGAGGAAGACAAGCAGTCCTCTGGGTAGCGGCTCGGGTCAACCCGCTTCGAGCGCGAGCTCCAGCCGACCTTCCAGCTTGAGCCGCAAGAGGTGCCCGGCGAAGCGCTCGGCCTCGTCCGCCGACAGCACCGAGCGCAGCGCGTCCTCCGCGGCGAGCTCCACCTCCATCACCGGCCCGCGCTGGCGCAGCACGAACAGGTCGGCCTCGCCGCCGGGGCTCGGCACCAGCGCCGGAATGACGCCCTTCACCGGCATGACCTCGCGGCGCTGCGTGACGAGCGCCTTCAGCTCGCGCGGGCTCGGCCGCGTCTGCGTCACGCCCTCCTCGGCGTAGAGCACCGGAGGCTGCGTGGAGAGGTCGTCGGTGGCGTCGTCGAACAAGTAGCCGTACCGCGACGGCACGCTGCCGGTGAGCACGAAGAAGACCAAGACCGCCTCGTCCGCCGAGGGGCGCGCGAGGTGGAGGATGCGTCTCCCGCCGGCGAGCGGGCGGGGCATCAAGGTGAGCTTGGGCTTGAGCTTCTGGGCGAACCGCTCGACCCGCTCTCGCACCAGCGCCCGCGCTTCGTCGAGCGCGCGCGAGTAGGTCCGCTCGAGCTCCTGCTGCCGTTGCTCGAGCGCGTGACGCGCCTCGACCAGCTTGGCCTCGGCTTCGCGCTGAAACCGGTCGAGCCCGCCCCGCTTGGCAAGGGCTCCGCGCGCCGGCGCCTCGGGCGCGTCGCCGGCGGCCTTGACGGCGCCGACCAGGAAGGCGCCTTGATCCTCCAGCCGGCGGCGCTCGTCGGCCAGTTGGCGGGAGGCCGCCGCGTGCTCGAGCTTGAGCTCCAGCCACGCGGCGTACGCGCTCTCCAACGTCTCGAACGAGCGGGCGCGCGCAAGGGCCTCGGGCGCCGCCGCTCGCTTCTTCTTGACACCAGCCCGGGCCCGCTTCGCCACGGACCGATGCTACCGCCAAACGTCAAATCGCGCGCGGCGGGCGATCGCTCTGCGACATCGCCGGCGGGAACTGGCCGGCCATCTGGTCGGGGCCGCCGGTGATGCGCTCGCGCAGGTTCTGCCGCAGCTCGTTGCCGCTCTTCGGGGCGAACAAGAGCCCGATGCCCGCGCCGACCAGCATGCCCACGCCGAACACGCCGACGGTGCCGATCAGGTAGTCGGACGTGGTGCGCTTGGTCTCCAGGCCCAGGTAGTCGAGCAGAGCGTCGCGATCGATGCCCTTGAGCGCCTTCAGCTTGTTCATGTTCCACATGGCGGACCTCTCCTTTAAGTCGACGACGGCGGTGAACGGTTGGACTCGGTGGCCTGCGTGTAGCCGCGCACCGCGCCATCGAGCATGGCGAGGAGCTCGTCCTTGACGAGCGGGATGGCGGCGAGCCGCAGACCGAGCTTGAAGAGACGGCCCGTGGCGGGCGTGAACAGCCCGCCTCCCAGCACGTAGCCGACGCCCGCGGCGATCGCGAGCATGCGGTACGGGTGGCGCCGAACCCGGCCGCTCAGATCGAGAAAGTCGTTGAGCTCGTTCATCGTGCCTTTTGCCTCGGTGAAGAGGGCGCGCGCGGACTCGCTCAGGTTCTCCACCCGCTGTCCGACCTGAGTGCTCGCGTGCCGGTTGTGCCCGTTGCCTTGCGGTTCCATCGGCGCTCCAGTTCTTGGACGGCTTGAGAAGGTCAATCGCGCGAGACGAGCTTTCCGACCACGTAGCCGACGGCGAGCGCGGCGATCAGCGCCGTGCCCGGGCGCTCGCGCACGAACGACACCACGCGGTGATTCCAGTCCTGGAGCGCGGCGCGGGCCTGCTCCACCTGCGGCCCCATGCGCTCCTGCAGCTCGCGGGCGCGGGCCTGAAAGTCGTGCTGCGCGTTCTCGTAATTCATCGGCGGTTCCTCCAGTGACGTTGTCGTTCCTTCTCTTCATCTGCGGCGGCGCGCTAGCAGCCACCCCACCGCGAAGGCGCCGAGCAACAGCGCGGCCGGCCTGCGGCGAACCCATTCGGTGAGGCTGCTGCGCCAGGCCACTTCGTGCCGGACGTCGCGGGCGGCGCGCATCAGCCGCGAGCGGGCGTGCGCGATCTCGCGTCGAACCTCGTCTGCATTCACAGGATCCGGGTAGAACGCCATCGGCTTGTGTCCTTGTCAGCGGCCGTCCACGGGCGGCCCGACGGCGGCCAAGGCGCGGGCGCTCTGCGAGAGCTCGCGCAAGGAGTCATCGAAGAGCGGCGGGCGCGCGCGCAGCAGCGCCCAGCGCAGCCCCACCGCGCCGGCCAGGACGTGCAGCGCCGCCAGGAGCGCCAGCGTCGCCACCGCGGGAACCGTGGGCGCCAGCGCGACCGTGAGGGCGGCGCAGGCCAAGAGGTCGCCGGCGGTGAGCACGAGCGAGAAGAGCACGACCGCGCCGGTGCGCTGGGCGAGCGCCTCGACGCCCTGCTTCGCCTCGATGCGCAGGAGCTTGCCGTGCTCCGAGACGAGCACGGCGAACGACTCGGCCAGCTCGGTGAAGGTGCGCGAGACGGAGGTCGCCCCCGGGGGTTGACGATTCGACGAAGCGGGCGTGTTCGAGGTGGGGTCGCGCATGTTCGGGGTCGGGCAACGCGGCCAAGCTAGGCACCCGACCTCGGGGCGACAACCCGTCAGCGCGACCCGGTGCGCGTGAGCGGCGCGGCTTCGGACACGAGCTCGACGGGACCAGAGCGCGGCACCCCCTCTTCCATCGGCGCCTCGAAGCGCATGACGACCGGCAAGTGATCGGACGCGAGCTCCGCCAGCTTCGAGCGGTGCGCGTAGACGCGGATCGGCCGGACGCCGCGGTCGACGAAGATCCGGTCGAGCCTCAGGAACGGGAGCTTCGAGTGGTAGGTGCGCGAGATCTGCCCGAGCTCGAGCGCGGCGTCGCGAATCGAGTGGCGCACCAGCGCGGGCACGGGGCCGCTCCACCAGTAGTTGAAGTCGCCGCAGACGATCACCGGATCGCTGCGCACCGCGTCGCGGAAGATGTCGGCGGACAGAAGCTGGGTCTCCTGGGCGCGCCGCTCGCCGATCGACAGCCCCAAGTGCAGGCAGAACAGGTGCAGCACGCGCCCCGGCAACAGCTCGAGATCGCAGCGCAGGGCGCCTCGCGGCTCCCGCTTCTTGAACGAGAGATCGTAGTTGTGTGACTTGAGGACCGGCAGCTTGCTCAAGATGGCGTTGCCGTAGCGCCGGCCGTTGCGGACCACGTTGGGGCCGAAGGCCATGGGCATGCCGAGCAGCTCGGACAAATGCTCCGCGTGCGCTTCGCGATCGGTGTTGCCGCGGAAGTCCCCGACCTCTTGGAGCGCGACGATGTCGGCGCCGATCTCCTGGAGCACCTGGCCGACGCGCCGCAGATCGAAGCGGCCGTCGGTCCCGATGCCGCTGTGAACGTTGTACGACGCGAGCGTCAGCTCCATGCGGTCTTCTTCAAGCGCGTTGCGACGAGAACGGCACGTAGCGTTGCACGGCCCATCGTCCCCACTCAAACGGCAGGCGCGCCAGCCTTCTTCCCATCGCCCAGATCTCCCGCGACGCGCGCCACAAGCCGCCGATCTGCCGCTGGCCGTCGATCAGCGCGTCGCGCCAGAGGAAGTTGGGCGGCTGCTCGAGCGGGGGAGGCAGCGCGCCGATCGGAGGGCCCGTCAGCGGCCCCGCACGCCCGATCGGCCGCGGCTCGGCCGCCTGCGCCCTCTCCTCGCCCAGGGCGTCGTCCTCCTCGGCGAGCGCCTCCAGCTGCTTCTCCATCTCGCGCGCGTGGTACAGCTCTTCGGTCTTCGCGTGCCGCTTGCCGTAGCGCAGCCCCGCGGACGGAGGCCGAGGCGCGCCGCCGACGGGAGGTTTCTCGCCCGGGCGTGGGCGTTTGCTGATGTCCGGCTTGGCGGCCTGGAAGTGGTCGAACGAATAAGAGCGCGGCATGCAGAAAACGTAAGGACGCTCGCCCGATCGCGTGAGGTGACCGAGCGGACGGGCGAGGGCTGATGGGCTGGAGCTCGAGTAGCCGACCGCCTCGGATTGGCACTAGGGTGCCGGCCACTTTCGAACGAACCGACCGGAGGTCCGAAGTTGCTTTCCGCCCTGCTCTCGCTGCTCGCCGCGGCGGCGCCCGTCTCCGCGCCGCGCCCGTACGACGCCCTGCACTACCGCATCGAGACGCGCCTCGAGAACGACGGCGCGTTCGCGAACAAGACCACCGTGACCCTCAAGCCCGCGCGGGCCCTGGTCCAGCTCGAGCT
>CAZEDU010000018.1:9390-54082 GCA_964511185.1 uncultured Myxococcaceae bacterium
GCGAACGGAAAGCCCGCGACGTTCAGCCAAGAAGACGATCCGGCCCGGCGCGTGGGGCTCTTGCGCGTCAAGCCGGCAGCGCCGCTCGCCGCCGGCAAAGAGGCGACGGTGGAGATCGTCTACTCCGGCAAGGCCGGCACCACCCACGAGGGGTTGTTCACCGTCACCGACAACGACGACCCGAGCGCCCCACCCTTCTTCTTCACCCACTTCGAGCCCAACTACGCGCAGCGCTTCTTCCCCGCGCACGACGTCCCGCACGACAAGGCCACCACCGAGCTCGTGGCGGTGGTCGACCCGCGCTACCAGGTGCTCTCGAACGGCACGAAGGTGCTCGACGAGACCTTCTCCGAAGGAGACAAGCCGCTCCGGCGCGTGCACTGGCGGCAGGAGAAGCCCCACCCCATTTACGCGGTCGCGCTGGCGGTCGGCGTGTTCGACACCGTGCCGGTGCTCTCCGACGTCCCGGCGGCGATTCACGTGCCCAAAGGCAAGGCCAGCCGCGCCGTCATCGCGGCGAACGCCACGCAGGGCGCGTTGACGTTCTTCGAGACGTACCTGGGCGTGAAGTACCCGTGGGCCAAGCACGACCAGGTGGCCGTGCCGCGCTTCTTCTGGGGCGGCATGGAGAACACCTCGCTCGTCTTGAACCGCGAGAACGGCCTGGTGCTCGAGCACCCGAACCACATCGCGGGGCAGTCGCGCATCGTCGGGCTGGTCGCGCACGAGATGGCGCACCAGTGGTTCGGCAACTTGGTCACCTGCCGCACCTGGTCGGACCTGTGGCTGAACGAAGGGTTCGCCACGTTCCTGGGCGCGCTCGCCGAAGACCACTACTTCGACAACGACTACGTCGAGGTCGACCGGGCCGCGGACACCTTCGTGAGCTACTTCCGCACCGAGGATGGGCCGCGGTCACGCCCGCTGGTGGGCGGCGCCGTCGGCACGGAGGACGGCTTCGACAACGTCGCCTACGTCAAGGGCGCCCACGTCCTGCGCATGCTGGAGCTGTGGGTCGGCCAGGACGCGTTCCGCAAGGGGCTCAAGGCCTACCTGGAGAAGCACGCGCACGGCAGCGCGCGCTCGGAGGACTTCTTCGCGGCGATGGGCGCGGCGACGGGGCAGAGCAAGGCGCTCGCCGGCTTCCAGAGCGCGTGGCTCCGCAAGAGGGGCTACCCGGTGCTGACGCCCGAGTGGAAGTGGAGCGGAGGCAAGCTCACGCTCACGGTGCGGCAGCGGCCGAACCACAAGACCGAGCGCGGCCCGTTCGTGTTCAAGCTGCCGGTCGTCGTCCACCGCGACACCGAGCCCAAGTACGCGCGCGAGGTCCTGCTCACCGTCGATCGCGAGACGGTCTCGACCACGGTCGAGCTGCCCGGCGCGCCGGAGTGGATCAACTGGAACAAAGACGGCGTCGCCCTGGCGCGCGTCGAGCCGAAGGCCATCTCCGAGCAGCAGTGGATTCAGGCGGCGCGGCGCGACCCGGATCCGGTGTGGCGCCTGCTCGCGAACCTGACGCTGCTCGGCGAGCTGGTGAACCCCGACGCGAAGGAGCTCGTCACGCCGTCGGACGCGGCGATGGGCGCGCTGCTCGACACGCTGGCGCTGGATCCGTCGCCCTACGTGCGGGCGGCGGTGCTCCACCGCCTGGGGGACACCCAGTGGAAGCGGCTGCCGTCGAGCCTGGGGCCGGTGGTGCTCGCGCTCGCGCGCCGGCCGACCGACCTGCCGGAGGACGCCTTCGGCCGGGTGCGCGTGCGAAGCGCGGCGATGGCGGCGCTCGGCAAGATCGACTCCCCCGAGGGGCACCAATACCTGCTCGCGGAGCTGGCCAAGAAAGACGTCGACCTGAACTTCCTGCCCGCGCTCGCGACCGGGACCGCGCGCATTGGCTCCAACGCGGCGGTGGCGACGTTGGGCATGGCGATCAACCAGCAGAAGTCCCGCGGCTACGTGTTCCACAAGGCCGCGGCCGGCGCGCTGGGCGCGGTGGAGAACCCCGAGGTGATTGGCCGCATTCGGGATCTCCTCGATTCGGCCGCCGGGAACAACGAGCTCGCGAACCTGGTGATCTACCGCCTCTGGGACAACCACACGGTGAAGTCGTCGCCCGCGGGGATCGACTGGGTGCGCGGCTTCGTGCTCGACAACCGTGACTTCGGGGACGACATGAAGTCGCGCGTGCTCAAGCTGCTCGACGAGGTGAAGACGCCCGAGGCGCAGACGGCGCTCCTCGCGGTGGCCGAGAAGGCCGAGTCGGCCCGCCTGCGGGCCAGCGCGAAGCACGTGCTCGAGCGGAACTTCCCCAAGCAGCCGGCGAAGGCCGCGACGCGCTGAAGGAGGGCTACAGGCGAATCAGCCGCACCGTCTTGACGCCCTGAATCGCCTTGAGCTGGTCGAGCACGCGGGTCGCCGGCTCGCTGTCCAGGTTGATGAGCGAGAACGCTTCGCCGCGCGCCTGGTCGCGCGAGAGGTGAATGCGGCCGATGTTGACGCGCTCGTCGCCGAAGAGCGTGCCGACCTTGCCGACGACGCCGGGGACGTCCTGGTTGTGAATCGCGACCAGGATTCCCTGAGGCACCGCCTCGATGTCGAACTGGTTCACCTGGGTGATGCGCGGCTCGCGGCGGCCGAAGAGCGTCCCCTCGACGAAGACCTCGGTCTTGCCCTTCACGCGGACGCCGAGCGTCGACGCGAACTCGTCGGGGCTCGCGCGCTTGAGCTCGACGATCGAGATGCCGCGGTCCTTGGCGAGCGCGGGGGCGCTGACCTCGTTCACGCTCTCGCCCCAGACCTGCGAGAGCAGCCCCTTCAGGATCTGCACGGTGAGCGGCTTGAGCGGCTGGTCCTGCAGCTCGCCGGTCGCGGTGACCTCCACCGTGGTGACGCCCTCCGGCCCCAGCTGCCCGGCGAGCGCGCCGAGCCGCTGCCCGAGGGTGAGCCAAGGCCCCAGCTTCTCGAGCACCTCGCGCGAGACCGAGGGCACGTTGACCGCGTTGCGGATGGTCTGGTGGCACAGGTAGTCGACCATCTGCTCGGCGAGCGCGGTGGCGACGTTGAGCTGCGCCTCTTCGGTCGACGCGCCCAGGTGCGGCGTGCAGATGAAGTTGTCGAGCTTCAACAGCGGGTTGTCGGGGCTCGCCGGCTCTTGCGCGAAGACGTCGAGCGCCGCGCCGCCCAGGTGGCCTGAGCCGAGCGCCTCGTGCAGCGCGACCTCGTCAACGATGCCGCCGCGCGCGCAGTTGATGAGGAAGGCGCCCTTCTTCATCTTGGCCAGCGCGTCCTTGCCGACCAGGTTCTTGGTCTGCTCGGTGAGCGGCACGTGGATCGAGATGTAGTCGGACCGCTCATAGAGCTGGTCGAGCGTCACCAGCTCGCAGCCCAGCTGCCGGGCGGCGTCGGCGGAGATGAACGGGTCGTACGCGATGACCTTCATCTTCATGCCCAAGCACCGATCGACCACCACCGAGCCGATGTTGCCGATGCCGATGACGCCCAAGGTCTTGTTGAACAGCTCGCGGCCCTGGAACTTCTTCTTCTCCCACTTGCCCTGCTTGATGCTGGCGGTCGCTTGAGCGAGGTGGCGCGAGATGGCCATCATCATCGCCACGGTGAGCTCGGCGACGGTGATGGTGTTGCCGCCGGGGGTGTTCATCACCACCACCCCGCGTTTGTTGGCCGCCTCGAGGTCGATGTTGTCGACGCCCACCCCCGCCCGGCCCACGACCTTCAACTTCTTGCCGGCCTCGATGATCTCCGCGGTCACCTTGGTGGCGCTGCGGACCGCCAGCGCGTCGTACTCGCCGATGATCGCCTTCAGCTCGGCGGGCTTGAGGCCGACCTTGACGTCGACCGCGAGCCCCTGACCCGCGCGCAGAATCGCCACACCCTCGGTGGAGAGATCGTCTGCGACAAGCACCTTCATGGAGCGTCTTCCTTGTGTTGTGTCGAGCGGCGACAATGGGCTCGATGAGGCGCGGCACGCTAACGACGGCGATCCGACGGGTCAAGGGTGCGGGCACCGCGCTCAGCTGCCTTCTCGCCACGGCGGCCGTGGCGCAGACGCTCGCGGTGCAGCCCGGCCGCGCACGCCCAGGCGACGCCATCCTGGTGACGGTGAAGGACGTCGCGTCGGCGCCCCAAGGCACGCTCGGCGCGCGGACGCTGAAGTTCCAGCCGTTGCCGAGGGGCGGCTATCAGGCCGTCACCGGGCTCCCCGTGGAGACCCCGCCCGGCGAGCTGCCGCTCAAGGTGCAGCTGGGCGACGGCGAGGAGGAGTCGTCGGGCGCGGTGGTGCTGGAGGGCATGGTCGAGGTCGTCGCGCCCAACTTCCCCGAGCGCGAGCTGAAAGTGGCCGGCAAGTACATCGAGCCGCCCGCCAAGGTGAAGCGGTGGATGAAGGAGGACCGGGTGGCGTTCGCCAAGGCCTTCGCGCAGCCGAGCGTGCCGAGGGTCTTTCGGAGCCCGTTCGGCTGGCCGCGGCAGGCGCGCTTCACGGCGCCCTTCGGGGACCGGCGCGTCTTCAACGGCAAGCTGCAGAGCCAGCACTACGGGCTCGACATCGACGGGCGGCCCGGCGACCCGGTGTACGCGGCGAACGACGGGACGGTGGTGATGGCGCGCAGCTGCTACGCCGCGGGGAACACCGTGCTCCTGCACCACGGGGCCGACCTCTACTCCGCGTACTTCCACCTGTCGAAGATCCTCGTGCCGGTCGGGAAGAAGGTGAAGCGCGGGCAGAAGATCGGCCTGGTCGGCGGCACCGGCCGCGTGACCGGGCCTCACCTCCACTTCGGCGTCAAGATCGACGGCGTCTGGGTGGACCCCGAGAGCGTGTTGCGGCTCGAGTTCGAGTGAAGCATCCCGCCGAGCAGCATCTGGGCGACCTGCGTCTCGGCCGCGGCGAGGAGCTCGGGCGTGGGCTCGACCATGCCGACGATGAACGCGGTGAGCGACATCTCGAGCGCGCCGAAGAGCAGCGCCGCGCACAAGGCCGCGTTCACCGGGCGCGGCAGCTCGCCTTTGTGCTGCGCGTCCAGGAACATCTGGCGCGCGAGCTCGAGCACGTGGAAGAAAGCGCCGCCGCGCTCCGAGCGCCCCACCGCGGTGCTGCGGCCGATCTCCACCACCAGCACCTTCACCGCCGCGGGATCGGCGCGATACGCCGCGAAGACCTCGGCGACCAGCGCGCGGACCTTCGCGTCGACCGGCGCGCTCGAGTGCACGACCGCCTGCACGCGCGCGACCAGCGGCTCCCAGCTCTGCTTGAACACCGACTGGAGGAGCTGCTCCTTGTTCTGGAAGTAGTGGTAGACGAGCCCGTAGGCCACGCCCGCGTCGCGCGCGATGTCGGCGATGCGGCAGCCGTGGTACCCCTTGCTCGCGAACACCCGCGCGGCGGAGCGTAGGAGCGCCTCGCGTCGCGCCTCGTCGGCCGGCGCATTGCTCGGTCGTCCGCTTCGTCGGCGCGCCACGCGCCGGACAGTAGCAGGCCCGGGGAGCGAGCGTCCGTCAGTTCGCGTTGTTGGGATTGGCGAACATCGCCCGCGCGACCCCCAGCAGCTTCTCGACGTCGCGAGGGGTCAGCTGGCGGGCGCGCGCGAACTCGTAGAGCGGCCGAATCAGCTCTTCGCCCTCGGCCGCCTTGTCGTTGGCGCTGGAGAAGAGCTCCGCCAAGGTGACACCGAGCGCCTCGGCGAGCGCGGCGAGGGTCTCGACGTGGGCAACGCGCTCTCCCCGTTCAATCATCGACAGAAACGAGACGGAGATTTTGGCCCGCTCGGCGAGGTCTTCCTGCGTCCAGCGCTCTAGGCGCTGGGTGCGAAGATCTCGAATGCGCTGGCCGATTTTCTTTCCGATGTCAGACATCGTTCTTCGAGCCGGTTGGACACTCGTAAAGGGGTCGCACTCCTAACAAACGGCGGTCCTGCCACAAGCGACCGGGAGTGAACCGATTTAGAAAAGTTCTCAGCCCGGCTGCTCTGGCTGGAGAGTCGGATACACAGAACAACCTGTGCACGACCGATTCATCCGCCGGCACCGAACGACCCAAACCGGGAAATCGTGAGGGTCGCGCCAAACGTCGGCACGGTGCGCAGGCCCGACTTCTGGCTAATGCCTTGAATGGCGTGCGCTTCGACGCGCCAGCAATCGCACGCCGGTCCGTACGAGACGCTGAGCGCGTGTTGAAGCGGTATCAACCTGCTCGGCGTTTCACCGTCGGGGTCCCCCAGAACCGCCGCCGGATTCGCGGGTTGCGCGCCTTCAATCCGTTGTCTGGGAACCAACATTTCGTACCGAAAGCCCCACCCGCTCTTCAGGGAAAGGCGAACACCGCCGGTCAACTGCTCGGCGTGCTCGACCAGGTAGTTGAGCGCCGGGGGACCGACCAGCTCGTCGAGCCCCTGCCTGGTCCGATACGAGCCCTCGTTGAACAGGTTGTCGTAGCTCGCCCAGAGGCCGGCCTTTCCGTTGTCGAGCTGAAAGCCGGCCGAGAGCTGGTTGACGAGCCCGGTGATCGGCTCGCCCTTGCGATCGCGCCCGGTGTCGAAGCGGACGGTGGTCCAGAAGGTCGCGGGCCACTGGCTGACATTGATGCGCGCGTAGGTGTCGGCGACGCGCTGCCGCGGCGTGGGCGCGAGCAGGTTGAGCTCTTGTCCCAAATCCAACCGCAAGAACTCGGGGCCGCCCGGCCGCTTCCACAAGAGCTTCTGCCGCACCTCGGCGACCATCTGCAGAAGCCGCCGGTTCTCTCCGATCGCGGCGTCGACCTCGTCGTACGGCGCCGGCTGACTTCCGAGCACGAACGGCACGTAGCGGAGCTCGGTCGAAGGCGTCACCACGTGGCGAAGCGTGTCGTTGCGGAAGTTGCGCGACAGCTCGGAGTCGACGGTGAGCCCCATCATCGGGTAGCCGCGCTGTTCGGCGCGCCCCGACAGCTCGCCGAAGTAGAAGCTCTGTCGATAGGCCAGATACGGCGCGACGGTCGCGAAGCGGCTCGCCGGGATCGAAGTCGACAGGCGGGGGCGAAGGTCGAGGCGATTGCGCGGCTCGCGCTCTCCCGGTTGGTAGACGCGGTCGCCTTCGGTGCCGCCCTCTCCGGCGATCGGCGTGCCGGGCGGGCACAGCGACGCCCACGGCGGGTTGGGCGAGTAGAGCAGCTGAGAGAGGCAGTAGTACGGAAGTTGGATCGGCCCTTCGGCGGTCTGCACCGTCGCGCGACCTTCGTTGGCGAGCGTTCCTTCGTCGCCGGTCAAGCCATTGCTGGTCGACAAGCGGGTGAAGGTCGCGCGCACGCTGCCGCGCAGCGCCCCCGCGATGATCTGCTCCGGCACGTCGAAGGTCACGGCCGGCAGCCGGTGGAGCGGATTGGGGCCGTGCCGCAGGTAGCCGTTCGGGCCGCGCGCCACCTCACCGAAGATGCTGGTGCCGTAGCTCAAGTCCTGCCGCATGCCGATGTCGAGCCCGGCCCAGTGCCAGTCGGCCCGGTGATAGACCTGCGCGGTGGAGCGCAGGTACGCGGCCTCTCGCGCGAGGATGTCCGCGGCCAGGTCGCTCACGTAGTAGCCGTCGGACACGTACGACGCGTCGACCCGGTTGAACCAGCCGCGGCCCATGTCGTGCGAGTGCTGGAGCGAGCCTTCGGAGCGCAGCCCCCGAATGCGCTGAGGGGCGAGCGCGTTCGCCAGCCGGTCCGCGCGGCTGACGTCGGTGTCGGGCCGCCCGGGGCCGAACAGGTTGAAGGGATTGCGCGGCTCGCGCAGGTCGTAGAGCAGCCCCAAGGTCGCGCGGCCGTTCATGCGGGCGGTCGGCGTGTAGCGAAACTCGGTGTGGAGCCGCGGCCCCTTCACGCCGTTGCCCGGGAGCGGCCGCGCCGCGCCTGAGTAGTAGCCCGGCGTGAGCGTGAGGTCGTAGCTGTCGCCCAGCGTGACGAAGAACGGCACGTCCATCGTGAAGCCGTTCTGCGCTTGGAAGTTGGGCCTGGGCACGAGCAGCCCCGAGCGCCGCTCGTTGAGCGGCAGGTACAGCCACGGCAGCCAGAAGATGGGAACCGAGCGGACGTAGACCGTCGGGAAGAGCAGCTCGGCGTGCTGATCTTCCAGGTCGAGGTAGGCGCGCTTCGACTGCACGCGCCAGCTCGGCTCCTTCGGATCGCAGTCGCACGGCGTGAACGAGAGCCGGTCGATCTCCCAGCCGCCGTCGTCGACCCGCTTCAGGTGCGTGCCCGTGAGCGAGATGGAGGTCTGCCCGATCGCCTTGAGCTTGTCTTGCGTGTCGGCCTCGAGCAGCTGCTCGGGCGACACCCCGGACTTCTTCATCACCAGGCCGCCGTCGACGTAGACGTCGGACACCAACCCGTCTTTCAGCTTCATCGAGACCTGGTCGGCCACCGCGGCGTACAGGCCGTTCACCGTGAGCGCGAGCGTGACGTGCCCCTTCGCGGTCGCGACCTGCTGGACTTGGTCGTAGAAGATCTCGTCGGCGCGCAGCACCGCGCCTTCGGTGCGCATCACCGCGTGCCCGGAGAGGATGACCTTGTTCTGCTCGGACAGGAGCCGGTCGGCGGAGAACTCCACCTGCTGTCCGCCGGGCAACTCGGTGCTGGAAGCGACCGGCAGCTGGCCCACGCACAGCAGCGCGATCGCCACCCCAAAGGCAGACGTCATCGAGGCCCCAAGGCAAAACGCACCCGGGCGCCGAACGCAACAACTCTGTGAGGGTTACGGGCGCGGGAAGTCGACGTACAGCTCGTTGCCTTCCTGCCGGGTCCGGTACGGTGCGTTCGCCTTCAGCTTGATCGAGACGCGCACCGACTGACCCGCGCCCGAGCCGGGCGTCACCGTGGCCACCGGCGTGTCGAAGAACGAGGTGTCGAGCGCCCGCGCGTTGTTGGCCTGGCTGATGCGCGTGTTCTCGAGCGTCACCACGATGGTGGTGTCGTCGGACTGGCTCACCGCGTACTGGACCGGCTCGGTGGTGCGCAGGTAGATGCGCGTGGCCCCGGGATCCTGCTTGAAGCCGACGAAGGTCAACATGCGGTGCTTGCCGCTGTCGCCGACCGCCGGCCGCACGCTCGGAGCCGGCGGCGGGCCCTGCACCAGCGTGAGCTTGTCGCCCGCGGCCGAGGTGGCGCTCCCATTCGCATTCGCATTCGCATCCGCCTGCGCGGCCGCCGGACGCTCCGCCTTGGCGCGCGCTGCTTCAGCACGGGCGGCTTCGGCGCGCGCCGCCTTCTCTGCTGCGGCGGCCTCTTGAGCGGCCTTGGCTTGCGCGGCCCGCTCTGCCTGTTCCTTGGCCTTCGCTTCGGCCTCCGCCTTGGCCGCCGCTTCGCGCTCCGCCCGCTCCTTGGCCTTCGCTTCCGCCGCCGCGCGCGCGGCCGCCTCTTGCTCGGCCTTCGCCTGCGCCCGCGCCTCGGCTTCCGCCTTCGCCGCCGCTTCTCGCTCCGCCCGCTCTTTGGCCTTCGCCTCCGCCGCCGCGCGCGCCGCCGCCTCTTGCTCGGCCTTCGCCTGCGCCCGCGCCTCGGCCTCGGCGCGCCGCTTCGCCTCCGCGTCGGCCTTGGCCTGCGCCTTGGCCTCCGCTTCCGCTTTCGCCGCGGCTTCCCGCTCGAGCCGCGCCGCCTCGGCCTTGGCGGCCTTCTCCGCCGCCTTCGCTTCGGCTTCGACCTTCGCCCGGGCCTCTGCCTCCGCCTTGGCGGCCGCCGCGGCCTCTTCCTTCTCACGCCGCAGCCGCTCGGCCTCCGCTTTCGCGGCCAGCTCTTGCGCCTTCTTCTCTTCGATCAACCGCTGCGCCGCTTCGGCCTGCGCGGCTTTCTCATCGGCGGGCGGGGGCGGCGGCGGGGCCTCGGCGACCGGAGGCGGCGCCTGGCCAAGCACCTTCACCACCAACTTGCCCTGCGCGGTCGTCAGGTCGGTCTCGACCTCCCTTTCGAAGCCGATGAGCACGCGCGCGATCGCGGCGGCCTGAGAGCCGTAGCTCGCCGTCTTGATGGCGGTGATGGTGCCGTTGCCGACCTGGATCTCTTCGGGCACGCCGGAGAAGACCGCCTCGGAGATGTCGATCACCAGCCGCGGCGGGTCCGACATCGAGAAGGTGGTGAAGTTGGCCTTGCGCGTGCCGTGAATCTCGACGGTGCCGCCCTTCACCTCGACGCGGTTGATGGTGTTCAGGTCGACTTTGTTTTGCGACCACGCGATCGACGGCGCGAGGACAGCGAGGGCAAAGACCCAGGCCCGAGTCATGGGCAGCTCTCCTTATCGGAGCGGCTTTCGGCGGCCGCACCGCGTTTCGGGCCCTCATTCTGTCACGGAGTCAGAGCGACCGCCCCTTTACGTCACCCGAGGCAGCCTGGGCGACTGGCTGCGGTGCGTGCGGGCGTACTCGATGAGGTTCTTGATGTCGTAGCAGATCTGCCGGATGTCGTGCCCCATCGTCAGCTCGAGGTGGCTGTTGCCTTTCACCGGCCGCCACAAGAGGTATTCGCTCTTCGCCGCGTGGTAGACGCTGCGGGTCGACTCGACCGACGCGAGCGGGTCCATGTCGCCGAAGATGATCGCCATCGGGATCTTGATCTTCGAGAACCCGCGCTTGAAGTCGTAGCCGGTGCGGTAGCAGACGAGCTCGCGCCGACGAATCCACTTGGCGAACTGCTCGACCACCTTCCGCGGCTCCCGCTCGCCGCCCTCGCGCAAGAGCCAGCGAATGTCGGCGGCCTTCACGCGCTGGGCGTTCGACAGCCAGTTGAGCCGCGTCGCCAGGGCCTCGACCGCGGGGTACGCGTCGGCGCGGTCGAGCAGGTTCGACAGGCCGCGAAGCCAGGCGTCCAAGGGGATGTAGTTGAAGACCAGCGGGTCCGGCGCCCCGTCGGTCACCCGCTCGGCCTTCGGGCGCACCTTGCGCAGCACGCCGCGCACCGCCTCGCCCGACGCGTGCGTCGCCTTCCGCTGCGCGTTCATGCCAGCGAGCGCCAGGTCGATCGCTCCCCCGATGGCCGGGCCGGAGTAAGCCGCCAACCGAAGGAGCGGAAAGCCGCGCCCCAAGTCCGCGGGCGAGCCGATGGTGACGAGCCCTTCGAAGTCGTCGTGAATGCCCGCGTAGCCGTACCCGAGGATGCCCCCCATCGAATGGCCGCAGAAGAAGATGCGCTGCCGGCGCGTGATGCGCTTGACGCCGGCGACGCCGGCCGGGAGGTCGTAGAGGAAGTAGCTGTCGATGTCCCAGTCGTAGTCGAGGTCGGGCGGGGGCTCACGCCCGAAGCGCGCGGCCTTCTCCTTCTGCAGCTCGATCGAGCTCTTGCCGTGCCCGCGCAGCTCGAGGATGTGGATGTCGATGCCGAAGAAGAGCAGGTTCTTGACGAACTGCCCCGAGGTCCAGGCGTGGCGGTTCTGCGAGAAGCCATGCACCAAGAGGAGCGGCTCTCCGAACAGCGGCTGAGGAAAGGACTGCGGCACCGGACGGTAGCGGGTGACGTTCAGGGACCACCGATCGGCCGTCTCGACCGTGTACTTGGTCTTCGTGTACAGCGAGCGGAACTCGACTTGATCGACGGTGGGGTGCGAAGGTGCGCGGGCTGGGTCTGGATCGGGGAGCCGCATCTGGAGTGAAATGTACCGAGCGTCCGGTCGAGGCGCCAAGGACTCGACCAGCCCGCGTGCCTAACGGGCACCCAAGAGGCGCTTGACCTCGCCCACCAGGAAGAGCGAGCCGGCGACGAGCACCAGGTCATCGCCGGCGGCTGCCTGCTCGGCGCCCTCGAGCGCGTCCGCCACCGTTTGGTACGTCTTCACCACCTCGCACAGCGCGCGCGCCTCCTCGGCGTACCGCTTCGGCTCCAACCCGCGCGGGTTGTCGATCGAGGTCAGGTGAACGCTCTCGCAGTGCGGGAAGAGCGTGCGAACCATCGGCCGGTGGTCTTTGTCGGCGAGCACGCCGAACACCAAATGCACGCGGCGCTGGGGGTACAGCGCGTCGAGCGCGCGCGTGAGCGCCTCCACGCCGCCGGGGTTGTGCGCGCCGTCGAGCAACAAAGTCGGCGCGCCGGCGATCTCTTCCAACCGCCCCGGCCAGCGCGTCGCCGAAAGCCCGCGCCGGGCGTTCTCTTTCGAGATGTGGATGCCGCGGTCCTCGAGCAGCTCGAGGCAGGCGAGCGCGACCGCCGCGTTCTGCGCCTGGTGCTCGCCCCGGAGCCCCAGCGTCAGCTTGGGCACGCTGGTGCGCATGCCCCGGTACACCCACCGCTCGCCGCCCCTGCTCTCCCGCTCGAGCGAGAAGTCCCGCCCTTCGAGCCGCACCGGCGCGCCGACCTCGCGGGCGATTCTCTCGAGCGTCTCGAGCGCCTCGGGCGGCTGCCGCGCCAGCACCGCCGGCACGTCCGCCTTGAAGATGCCCGCCTTCTCCGCCGCGATCGCCGACAGCGCGTGGCCCAGATAGTCCATGTGATCGAACGACACCGGCGTCACGGCGGTGACCGCGGGAGAGGTGGCCGACGTCGCGTCGAGCCTTCCGCCGAGCCCCGTCTCGACCACCGCCACGTCCACGCGCTCGCGGTTGAAGTGCCAGAGCGCCACCAGCGTGCCGAACTCGAAGTACGTCAGCGGCGGCGGCTGCCGGGTCGCCTCGGGGTACCACTGCAGCACCTCGAGGATCCGCTCACCCAGGCTGGCGTCCGAGATCGGCTCGCCGTTGATCCGGATGCGCTCGTTGACGCGCACCAGGTGCGGCGAGGTGTAGAGCCCGACGCGGTAACCTTGCGTCGCTAGGCAGCTCGCCGCGAAGGCGCAGGTCGAGCCCTTGCCGTTGGTGCCCGCGACGTGCAGCACCGGGTAGTCGCGCTCGGGGTTCTTGAGCGCGCGGAGCGCGTCGTGAATGCGGTCGAGCCCCAAGCGAACGCCCGACGGGGCCAAGCCTTCTAAAAACGAAAGGGCCTCGGTCGCGCGCTTCGGTGGCAAGGTGCGATCAGCTTACCAGGCCAATCAGCGTGGACAGCTTCTGCCGCAGGTCCTTGCGCGCGATGATGGCGTCGATCATGCCGTGCTCGAGCAGGAACTCGGAGCGCTGAAAGCCCTCGGGCAGCTTCTGCCGGATGGTCTGCTCGATGACGCGCGGCCCAGCGAAGCCGATGAGCGCCTTGGGCTCGGCGAGGATGAAGTCGCCCAGCCAGGAGAACGAGGCCGCGACGCCGCCGGTGGTCGGGTGCAGCATCACCGAGATGTAGGGCTTCTTCACCTCGCGGAAGCGCGCGATGGCGGCGGAGGTCTTGCCCATCTGCATGAGCGAGAAGATGCCCTCCTGCATGCGGGCGCCGCCCGACGCGGAGAACACGATGGCGGGGCAGCGCAGCTCGGTCGCGCGCTCGAAGACGCGGGTGACCTTCTCTCCCACCACCGACCCCATCGAGCCGCCCATGAACTCGAACACGAAGCACCCGACGGACACCTGAGCGCCGTCGATGCGACCCGTGCCTGAAATGAAGGCGTCGCTCTCGCCAAGCGACTTGCGCGTGGACTTGAGCCGATCCCTGTAGCGCTTGGAGTCGGAGAACCCGAGCGGATCCTCGGGCTCGAGCCCGGTGTCGAACTCCTCGAAGCTCCCCTCGTCGAGCAGGTGCGCCAGGCGGGTGCGCGCCGGCCAGGGCATGTGGTGACCGCAGGCGGGGCAGACGTTGAGGTTCCGCTCCAGCTCCTGCCGGTAGATGATTTCCTCACACGCTTCGCACTTCGCCCAACGCCCCTCCATGCGCGACGGCTGCGCGCCCGCCGCGGGGGTGGAAGCGATGCGTGGCTTTTTCGCGAACCAGGGCATGGCGGGTCCCCGTAGTGCCTCCAGTGCCTCTGCGTCAACTGGCGTGTCGCCACGAGCGATGGGAACATGGGACCTTACGCCGTCCCCCTCTCCTCCATGCCATCTCCAATCGCCGAGCGCCGTTGTGAGATCGCCCGGGCGTTCGCTTCGACCCAGGTCAGCCCGCCCCGCCTCGACCACGCCCGCCTGCGCTTCACGCTGGGCACCTCGCTCGCCGATCTGAAGGTGCCCTTCCACATCGCCCCCGACGCGGCGCGCATCTTTTTGCAGAGCGGCCGCCAGCTGGCGCTGATGCTGCTCTCGCGCCACCGCGACTTCGTGGCGTCCGACGAGCTCGACCCGTTCCTGTTGAACGAAGAGTTCAGCGCGCTGCCGGACGCGCCGCGCTTCCTGTCGCCTGCCTCCGGCGGCCCCGACATCCGGCAGGTCTCCACGCTCGCGTACCGCATGCACCCGGCGCTGACCGGCGGGGTGATGGCGACGTGGCTGGGGCCGGGCGGCGGCGGCCGCTCGCTGGTCGCGCTGATCATCGAGCTGTTCCGCAAGGCGTTCAGCGAGATGGCGCAGTCGCGCGGGCGGGAAGAGACGCCGACCCTGGTGGCGCTGATGGTCGCCTCGCTCCTGCCGCAAGTCGAGGCGGGCATTCGCGCCACCGGCTTGCCGCCTCCGTCGGATCGGCCCTTGCGCTGCGCGGCCGGCGTGGGCGTCTACCTGGCGCTGCGGCTCGCGCTCGAGCGGGTGCTCAAGGAGGCCCGGGCGCCCAGCGACGTCGCGATGCGCGTGGAGGCGGCGCTCTCGCCGATGGTGCTCCTCGGCGGCCGGGCCGGGCTGCAGGTGGGCAGCAGCACGCTGTACGGCGCTGACCTCGCGCCGGGCCTGCCGCGCTCGGACGAAGTGCTCGCGCGGCTGTCGGGCGGCGCCACCATCGAGTCGCTGCTGGGCGACGTGGTGTCGGGCCTCAACGCCGACGAAGATCAGGCCAAGCGCGCGGAGGCGGCGATCGCGCTGGGCGGGGTGCGCGAGGCGTTCGTGCAGCTCACGCTGGTCGGCGAGCAGTCGCAGCTGCCGCAAGACCTGACCGAGTACGCGCGCCACCACGCGACGCGCGTCGACCGCCTCGCGGCGCTGCTCTTCGACGAGAAGGCGCGCAAGGAGCTGTCGAAGGAGCTGGGCCGGGCGATCAACCTGCACTCCGACCAGGCGCGCCACGCGGTCAACGTGCTCGCCACGATGCTCAAGTCATACAAAGACAAGGAGCCGGCCGCCTGCGTCGGGCTGAGCCGGCCGCAGGCGCGCCAGGCGTACGCGTACGCCGCGCTGGGCGCGACGTGCGATCTCTGGCTCGAGCGCGCGCTGCTGCCGCTCCACCGCCTGGTCGAGCCGCGCACCGGCGCGGAGAGCGAAGGCGGCGTCGAAGGTGAATACGCCGCGGGCCGGCTCTACCGCGTCTCGATCGGCAACACGCCCATTCTGCGCGTCACCGACACCGTGCCGATGGGTCACCTGTTCGTCGACGTGAAGGACTTCACGCGGCGCACCGCCCTGCTCGGCCAAGCGGTGATCGCCGACTTCCTGCGGCGCGAGTTCTACCTGCCCATCCTCACCGCGGCGAAGAGCCACTTCGGCGGCATGTCGCACCTGGCGGATCGCGGCGGCGTCACCATCAACAACCTGCTCGGCGACGCGCTGTCGATGAGCGGGAGCATCGAAGCGCTGATGCGGCTGACGCTCGACATCCGGCGGCAGCTCTCCTCGTACGAACGCAAGCTGGCGCGGGCCGTCTCGGCCGAGCAGATCGCCAAGACGGTCAAGGAGATCGAGGCTGAGTACGACCGGAAGATGAGCGCGCCGCCCCCCGGCGCCTCGCCCGAGGCGATCGCCGCGGAGAAGGAGGCCGCGGTGGCGCGCGCGCGCGGCGAAGGCCTCGAGGCGGGCGTGTTCGTCAGCTTCGGGCCCGCCCCGCTGGTCGTCACCATCGACGACGACGTGTTCGGGCGCTCCAAGGTCGCGATCGCCGACCGCATCAACGAGAGCGCGCGCGGCACCGCCCGGTCTGGCGGCGCGCGCGCCCGGGCCGACGCGCTGCTCGGCATCGAGCGCGCCCGGCGAAAGGACTTCCGGCTCAACCACGCGTGGAACGTGTTCGTCGGGGCGCCGCTGACCGTCAACGTCCCCGTGGTGGTCGAGGACGGCGCGCGGCGCGCGGCGAAGAGCGGCGACATGCGCGGGGCGATGCAGCTGCTCTCCGAGTCCGTGCAGGACGCCATCTACGAAGCGCTCAAGAACGAGGACCGCGGGGGAGACATCTACAACGCCGGCGCCGCGCTGTCGGAAGAGGCGCTGCGCGCGTACCAGGCGGCGATGTCCGAGCAGCGCATCTTCAAAGAGCTCGACGTCGACCCGGCCACGCTGCACGCCGAGCTGCGCAAGCGCTACTTCTTCCCGCCCGCGCCGTTTCGGCTGCTGCTCGGCTACGAGATCAACAGTCGGCAGCTGGTCGACGTCTTTCGTCTGGCCGGCCGCGTGATGTTCAAGGGCTTCGAGCGCACCGGCGGCATCCCGGTGTGGGAGATCGTCAGCGAGTCGCCGGTGGCCGCGCTCTTCGCGCAGCACCACGCGACCGACTGGCTGCGAAAGTAGCGCTCAGAACTGGAAGGCGTCGCCCAGCTCGAGCACCTCGACCGGCATGCCCTGGAGCTCGCGCTTGAGCTCCGGCACAAAGGCGGGCTTCAGGTGGTAGAGCAGCACCGCGGCGCCGTTTCGCTCGAACTTCTGCAGCTCACCGCCCAGCGTGCGCGGCGTCAGGTGCCCGGAGACGTCGGCGAGCTCTTGCAGGCGGTTGGGGAAGCTCGTCTCGAGCAAGACCGCCTTCAAGTTCTTGGTCTTGTTGAGCACCTTCCACAGCTTGTCGGTGGGCCCGGTGTCGCCGCTCATCGCCACCGCGTGCTGGCCGTCGGAGATCACGAAGCCGCAGGACTCCACCGGGTGGCTCACGGGGATCGACTGAACCTCGTACTTGCCGACCTTGAAGGACGCGCCCGCCTTGAACGGCTTGATCTGCAGGATCGGGTCCTTCGCGCTCGGCAGCCGCGTGAAGTCGGGCCAGAGCGAGTCGTTGAACATGTTCTCGCGCAGCGTCTTCGCGCAGGCTTGGCTGGCGTGAATGGTGATCGGCTTGCTGCGCATGCCGATCAACGTGTCGGCCATCAGCGGCAGGTCCTTCACGTGGTCGAAGTGGCTGTGCGAGATGATGACGTCGTCGACCCTCGTCAGCTCCTTCATGTCGAGCGACGAGGTGAGCGCACCGGCGTCGAGCGCCAGCACGTCGTCGATGAGGAAGCAGGTGGTGCGGCACTTCGGCAGCTCACCGCCATGGCAGCCCAGGACCTTGAGTTTCACGTCAGAGGTCTCCGAACTTCCACTTCATCTCGAGGTAGCGCAGGTAGTCGGTGAGCCGCGCGGTGTCGCGAACGGTGATGCGGTCCCCGGACCGGGTGATGAGGCCGCTGCGCTCGAGCTTGTCGAAGGTCATGCGAATCGCCGGCTCGCCCACGCCCAGCTCCCGCGGCAGCTCGCGAATCGGGAGCTCGATCTCGATGCCTTCCTCCATCGGGCGGCCGCTCTTCTGGCAGGTGTTCAGCATCTGGTGGACCACCCGGCTCACCGGGTCGGACAGGAGCAGGTTCTCGATCTGCGCGTCGGCCTCCGACAGGCGGTCGGCGAGCTTCTTGATCATGCGCACCGCGATCTCGGCGTTCCCGCGGATCATCGACTCGAACGTCTTGGGGTCGATGACCAGCAGCTTGGCGTCTTCGGCCACCGTGGCCGAGGCGTTGCGCGGCTTGTTCGAGATGATCGCCATCTCGCCGAAGAACTCACCCAACCCTAAAACCACAAACACCTTCTCAACGTCCCGCACGCGCTTGGAGATCGAGACCTTGCCCGACTGCAAGACGAACATCTCCTTACCGGGCTCGCCCTCTCGAAAGAGGACCGTGCCCTTCGGGAGCTCCTTTCCAAATTTCTGGAAGAGGGTTTCCTCGGCGCCCATGCCTGAAATTCCGTCGGCCAACGCTAGTACGGGCGGTCCACCGAATCGAACTTCTGACGCCTGCTACTTGGTGGTCGCGGTGTACACACCGTCCCAACCGGGTCCCGGCGGCTGGACCTTGAGCACCTCGATCTCCTCGAGGTACCGGCGGCAGGGCGCGTCCTCCGGCCACAGCGCGAGCGCCCTTCGAAAGTGCCCTTCTGCCTCCACGAAGCGCTGCTCGGTGTAGGCCTCGAGCCCGGCCTCGAACGCCGCGATCGCCTCCGCCTCGACGCCTTCGGGCAGGCCGATGCCGCGCAGCTCGTAGATGCGCACCGGCTTGCGCTTGCCCTTCACGCGCACCGCGCCGAGCCGCCGCGCCGCCACCTTCCCCTGCACCTGCTGCCAGGTGGTCTCCGAGATGATGATGCGCGTCTCGTACTCCTTGTTGGTGCCCTCCAGGCGCGAGGCGAGGTTCACCGCGTCGCCCATCACCGTGTAGTCGACGCGCACGTCGGACCCCATGTTGCCGACGATCATCGGCCCGGTGTTGATGCCGACGCCGATGTCGAACTCCGGGTAGCTCTCGGCGCGCCACTTCGCCTTCAGCTCCTCGAGCTTCTGCAGGAACCCGATCGACGCGCGGCAGGCGCGCAGCGCGTGGTCGGGCTGATCGAGCGGCGCGTTCCAGAACGCCATCAGCGCGTCGCCGATGTACTTGTCGAGCGTGCCCTTCTCGTCGAAGACGATCTGCGTCATCGGCGAGAGGTACTCCTTGATGAACGCCGCCAGCTTCTCGGGGACCATGCGCTCCGACAGGGTGGTGAACCCGCGGATGTCCGAGAAGAGCACCGTCATCTCGCGCTTCTCACCCTGGTTGAGCTTCTCCGGGTGCTTGAGCGCTTCCTCCATCACGTCTTCGCCCAGGTACTTGGAGAACGTCGCGCGCAGCTGCAGCTTCTCGCGATCGACGGACAGGTAGCCGAAGAAGACGACGCCGAACGAGACGACGATCACGTTGACGGTCGGCAGCACGGAGGCGAGCTGCACGCCGGACGAGAAGAGCAGCAGGTCCGCGGCGAGGTAGGCGACCAGGACGCCGGCCATCGCCAAGGCCTTGTACGAGAACCGCCGCAGGCGCGGGATCAACCGCGCGAGCGCCAGCGCCAGGGCGATCATCACCAGGCACTCGAGCAGCACCAGCCCGGCCGGGCGCGAGAGGAACTCGTTCGAGAGGATGTTCGAGACGAGCGCCGCGTGCGTGTAGATGCCGGGCGTCAGCTCCTGGAAAGGCGTCACGCGCTGGTCGCCGCTCGACCCGGTGAGCGTCACGCCGACCAGCACCGCCTTGCCCTTCACCAGCGCGGGATCGAAGGTGTTCTCGATCACGTCGGCGATGCTCACCGTCGGGAAGACCGACGCGTGGCCGTCGTAGTTGATGAGCGTGAACGGCTCGTTGTTCTGGTACGGCACCAGGATCGGCTCGCCGCCGGGCGGCCTGAGCCGCGCGCCGAGGAAGAGGCCCTCTTCGTAGGCGGGCTCCGGCGCCACGCCGTAGTAGGTCGCCGCGGTCTGCAGCGCGAGGCTCGGCAAGAGCCCCTTCGGCCCGGTGAGCTTGGCGAAGATCGGGCTGCGGCGGAGCGCGCCGTCCGCGTCGGGCACCATGTCGCAGTGGCCCAGGCGCACGCCCGTGTCGGCGAAGCGCCGGAGCGGCGTCTGCGCCGAGACCGCCCTCCACGAGCGCAGCGCGTCGAACGGCACGTCGTGAAACGAGCCCGGCGCCCGACCGGGAATCTTCCGAAGGAGGTGCGGCTCGAGCACCTCGGCGTGCTCCCTCCGCGTCGCCTCCGAGAAGTCGTTCAGGTCGCGCGGCTGGTACGCGAACGTGCCCAGCACGACCTGCGGCGTGGCCTGCAGCGCCGCGGCGAGCCGCTCGTCTGGAGAGGCGCGGCCCTTCTGCTCAAGCAGGGAGCGAAACGACGCGAGCTGGGTGGCGGCGCCCGCCTGCGCCGAGACCGATTGGTCGAAGGCGTCGAGCATCTCCCGGTAGGCGACGCTCTGGCTGTCCTTCGTCTCGTCGATGAAGGCCAGGTCGAGCCCGATCGCCTTCGCGCCGGCCTTGCCCAGGTTCTCAATCGCCTCGGCGATGCGGACGCGCGACCAAGGCCACAGGCCGTACTTCTGCGCGCTCCGCTCGTCGATGGCGACCACCACCACGTCGGCGTGCGGCTGGCGGGGCCCGCGCGCCCTGAACTTCACGTCGGTGGCGCGGTTCTCGAGCAGGTGGATGCCGCGCAGCAGGGTCGCCGAGAGGGCGGCGCGCGACTGCTCTTCTTCGGTGACGGGCAGGTCCGGCTGGCTGTCGGACCAGAAGTGAAGCCCCGCGCAGACCAGGGCGATGGCGAGCGCGACGAGCTCGTAACGGCGCCGGGAGACGAAGTCTCTCATGTGGCAGCGCATCGTAGCCCAAGGCCCACGTTTGTCCCGGGGACTGTCCCTGAAGGGGACTGTCCCCAAGCCCTCGAACCGGCCGGCCAGACAACCTGCGCACATCGGCCTCGGGCGTGGTAAGGCGCCGCCCGTGGGCACGACTTACAAGGATGCCGGCGTCGACATCGACGCGGGCGACGCGCTGGTCGAACGGATCAAGCCGCTCGCGCGCATGACCCTGCGCCCCGAAGTCATCTCGGGCGTCGGCGGGTTCGGGGGCCTCTTCGCGCTGCCCGCGAACAAGTACAAAGAACCGGTGCTGGTGTCGGGCACCGACGGCGTCGGCACCAAGCTCAAGCTCGCCTTCCTCTTGAACCGGCACGACACGGTGGGCATCGACCTGGTGGCGATGTCGGTGAACGACGTCATCACCTGCGGCGCCGAGCCGCTCTTCTTCCTCGACTACTTCGCGACCGGAAAGCTCGACGTGGCGCAAGGCGCGCAGGTCGTCGCCGGCATCGCCAAGGGTTGCGAGCTGTCGGGCTGCGCGCTCCTCGGCGGCGAGACGGCGGAGATGCCCGGGTTCTCCCCGCCCGGCGAGTACGACCTGGCCGGCTTCTGCGTCGGCGTGGTGGAGCGGTCGAAGATCATCGACGGCAAGAACGTGAAGCCGGGCGACGCGCTCATCGGCATGGCGTCGAGCGGGCTCCACTCCAACGGCTACTCGCTCGCGCGGCGGGTGCTCATCGAGAAGAACAACCTGTCGATGGCGATGCCGACCCACGGCTTCGATCAGCCGCTGGGGCCCGCGTTGCTCGAGCCGACGCGCATCTACGTGAAGGCGGTGATGGCGCTCATCGCGGCCGTCGAGGTCAAAGGGCTCGCGCACATCACCGGCAGCGGCATTCCGGGGAACCTCCCGCGCTGCCTGCCGGACGGCACGCGCGCGGTGCTCGAGGAGCGCAGCTGGAAGCGGCCGCCCCTGTTCGACTTCATCGCCAAGATGGGCAACATCGAGCGCGACGAGATGTTCTCGACCTTCAACATGGGGCTCGGGATGATCGCCGTCGTGCCCTCCGCGCACGCGCCCGCGGCGATTCGCGCGCTCGCGCAGCACGACATTCCCGCCTGGGAGGTCGGCCGCGTCGAGGAAGGCTCGGGCGAGGCCACCGCGGTGATCGAGCCGTGAAGGTAGGCGTGCTCGTCTCGGGCAGCGGGACGAACCTCCAGGCGCTGCTCGACGCGGCGCGGGAGCCCGGGTACCCGGCGCAGATCGCGGTCGTGGTGTCGAACAACGAGAAGGCGTTCGCGCTCGAGCGGGCGAGGAAGGCCGGCGTCGCCACCGAGCTGGTGGATCACCGCGCCCACCCGCAGCGGGAGGCCTTCGACGCCGCCTTGGTCGATGCGCTGCGAAGGCACGGCGCCGAGGCGGTGTGCCTCGCCGGCTTCATGCGCCTGGTCGGGCCGACGTTCCTGCGCGCCTTTCCCAACCGTGTGTTGAACATCCACCCTGCCCTGCTCCCGGCGTTCCCCGGGCTGCACGCCCCGCGGCAGGCGCTCCAGTACGGCGTCAAGCTCGCCGGCTGCACCGTGCACCTGGTGGACGAAGGCACCGACACCGGTCCGATCGTCGCGCAGGCGGTCGTGCCGGTGCTCGCGGGCGACGACGAGGCGAGCCTGGGCGCGCGCATCCAGAAGCAAGAGCACCGGCTCTACCCGCTCGCGCTCGGGTGGCTCGCCTCCGGGCAGCTGAAGATCGAAGGGCGGCGCGTGGCGGTGACCGGCGGGCAAGAAGACGGCGCGGCCTCCTTGTCGAGCCCCACTTAAAAACGAACCTGTCGCCGTCTCCGGACGGAGGCATACTGCGGGCCGTGCAGGTCAAGCCCGTCACCTCGTCTCACGGCAAGCCGCGCATCGCGCACGGCCCGTCGCGCGATGTCTACGACGTCGCCGTCGCCGGCGGTCAGCTGGGCGGCGCGCTCGCCGCGGCGCTCCTCGCCAAGCGCGGCTACAAAGTGCTGCTCGTCGAGCACGACGGCCTGGGTCCCGGCTACGAGCACGGCGGCTACCTGCTCCCGTTCGCGCCCTTCATCGCGCCGCCGATGAAGGCGATGCCGGTCTTCGACGAGGTGCTCGCCGAGCTGGGGCTGGCGACCGCGGTGCAGCGCGCGCTCAAGGTGCACTCGCCCGACCTGCAGCTCATCTTCCCGCGCGCGCGGGTCGACCTGTGGCCCGAAGAGCCCCGGCGCGTCGCCGAGCTCAAGCGCGAGTTCCCCGACCGAGCCGACGCGATCCACCGCGCGCTCAAGGCCGCCGAGGCGCTGCACGAGAAGAGCGACGCCTTCTTCAAGGAGCAGCCGCAGCTGCCGCCCGAGGGGTTCCTGGAGACGTTCGGGGTGAAGCGGCACATGGGCCGGCACCCGGGCCTGGAAGAGCCCTTCCCTCTCTCGGGCGATGACCCGGCGGTGCGGCTGCTCGCCGCGGTGACGCCGTTCGTCTCGTACCTGAACGAGCCCAGCGCGCCGCTCGCGGCCGCGCGCCCGTTCTCGCAGGCGATGGCGGCGCCGACCCGCTACCCCGGCGGACGCGAGGGGCTGCGCGAGCTGTTGTGCAAGAAGCTCATCGACCTGGGCGGCGACGTGCTGACGCGCGACACGGCTGAAGCGCCCGTGGTCGAGGAGCTGCTCTTCGACGGAAGCAAAGCCGCCGGCATCAAGTTGGTGAGGAACGACCACGTGTACCGCGCGCGCTACGTCATCGGCGCGACCGACGCCGGCGCGCTGCGCCGCCTGATCACCGACAAGAAGAAGCAGCGCGGCCTGCTCGAGCAGCTCGACCTGGTCACCACCAAGAAGTTCCTCTTCTCGGTGAACTGGGTCATCGAAGAGGTGAACCTGCCGCGCGGCATGGGGGACCTCGCGCTGGTCGAGACCGACGACCAGGAGCTCGGGCCGCTCCTGATTCAGGTCAACAGCCTCCGGCGGATGGACACCGACAAGGTCTCGGAGACCGAGCGCGTGGTCTGCGCCGGCGCGTTCGTGCCCGCGAGCACGCGCGACCTGGGCGAAGAGCACCTGGCGAAGCTCGCCGCGCGCATCGGGCAGCAGCTCGACGCGCTGATGCCGTTCTCGCGCGAGAAGGTGCTGCTCGAGTCGTCGCCGTACCTGGACGCCGGCGGCGTGCGCGGCAGCCGGCTGCTCCCCCACCCGCTCTATCAGTTCCAAGGGGAGCAGCTGCTCGGCATCACCGGGCTGCCGCAGCGCACCGCGGTGAAGAACCTCTTCCTCGCCAGCCGCGAGGTGCTCCCGGGGCTCGGGCTCGAGGGAGAAATTCTCTCCGGCGTCCGCGCCGCCCGGCTGATCCAGGAGTCGCTCAAGAAGAGCGACCCGCTCAAGCGCTGAAAAAGCCGTCGGAAAGTCCTCCAGGCGCCCGCGCGGTGGCCTGGCCGGCTTCTTTTCGACGGCGGACTGGAAAAAGGCCGCCGGTTTGGGGTAGATACCGCGCCTCGTTTTTGCGGGCCCACGGAAGGCCTCGGAATCTGAAGGAGTTCGCCGTCATGGCTTGGAAGTGTGACATCTGTGGGAAGCGCCCCCTGGTTGGCAACAACGTCAGCCACGCCAACAACAAGACGAAGACGCGCACGTTGCCGAACCTCCAGAAGGTTCGCGCGAGCGTCAACGGCCGCACCCAGCGCGTGCTCGCGTGCACCCGGTGCATCAAGGCCGGCAAAGTCCTGAAGGCGGCCTAAAGCGGTCCTTCGTTAGGGCTTCATGCCACGACAGCCTCGCCCTCCCGCGACCGAGCAGCTGCATCAACGCTCGAAGGACCTGGAGCTGGCGGGCGTCGCGGCCGTCGTTCGCCGTCTCCACGCCGAGGACAAGCGCGCGCTGCGCGCGGTCGGCAAGGTGTTGCCGCAGGTCGTCCGGGCCGCTTCGGCCGCCGCGCGCGCGCTGGGCCAAGGGGGCCGGCTCATCTACGTGGGCGCCGGCACCAGCGGGCGCATCGGCGCGCTCGACGCCGCCGAGATTCCGCCTACTTTCGGCACGCACCCCTCCCAGGTGCAGGCGGTCATCGCCGGCGGCCCCCAGGCGCTCACCCGCGCCGTCGAGGGCGCGGAGGACGATCGCCGCGCGGGCGCCCAGGCGCTGCGCCGGCTCCGCGTGAGCGAGCACGACTTCGTGGTGGGCATCACCGCGAGCGGCACCACCCCTTTCGTGCGCGCCGCGCTCCAGGTCGCCCGCCAGGCCGGCGCGCTCACCGCGCTGGTGTCCTCGAATACGAGCTTGATCGCATCGGACGCCGCGGACCTGTTGATCCTGCCGGCCACCGGCCCCGAGCTGATCGCCGGCTCGACGCGGCTCAAGGCGGGCACCGCGACCAAGGTGATCCTCAACGCCATCTCGACCGCGGCGATGGTCGAGCTGGGCAAGGTCTACCGCGGGCGGATGATCGATCTGCGCGCCACCAACGCGAAGCTCACCGGCCGCGCCGAGCGCATGGTCGCCGAGCTGACCGAGCTGCCGCTGCCCCAGGCGCGCGCGCTGCTCAAGCGGGCGCAAGGCAAGCCGCGGCTCGCGCTGGCGATGCACTTCACCGGGCTGCCGCGCGCCCAAGCCGAGAAGACGATGCGCGCGCGCCGCCTACGGGAGCTGGAGCCCGCTCCGTGAGCCCCGCCCGCCTGTGCGTTGGCGTGTTGTCCGGCACCAGCGCCGACGCCGCCGAAGCCGTCGTCTGTGAGATCGAAGGCTCGGGGCCGACGGCGCGGCTTCAGCTGCGCGCGCACGTCTCCCGGCCGTTCGGCAAGAAGCTCTCGCAGCGCGTGCTTGCGGTCGCCAGCGTCCGCGAGGTCTGCGCGCTCAACTTCGAGCTGGGCGAAGTCTTCGCCGAGGCGGTGCTCGCGTGCGTCCAAGCGGCGCGGCTCCAGCCCTCCGACATCGCGGTGATCGGCTCGCACGGACAGACGGTCGCGCACCTTCCGCCCAAGCTCTCGCGCACGCCGTCCACGCTGCAGATCGGAGAGGCGGCGGTCATCGCCGAGCGGACGGGCGTTCCGGTGGTCAGCGACTTCCGCGTCCGCGACATGGCGGCCGGCGGCGAAGGCGCGCCCTTGGTGCCGTACGCCGACTGGGTGCTGTTTCGGAAGCCGGGCGTGTGGCGAGCGCTGCAGAACATCGGCGGGATCGCCAACCTGTCGATCGTCGGGGAGCGGCTCGAGGACACGCTCGCGTTCGACACCGGGCCGGGCAACATGCTGCTGGACGCGCTCGCCCGCCGCGTGACGAAGGGCCGGCTGGGCTACGACCGCGACGGCGCTCTGTCGAAGCGCGGCGAGCCGATCCCCGCGCTCCTGTCGCAGTGGCTCAAGCACCCTTTCCTGTCCCGCCCGCCGCCCAAGAGCACCGGCCGAGAGAGCTTCGGCGACGCGCTCGCCGCGCCCGCATGGCGCAAGTACCAGCGGCGGCCCTACGACGTGATGGCCACCGCGCTCGCGTTCACCGTGGAGTCTGTAGCGCGTGCCTACGAGCGCTACATCCTGCCCCGCTATCCGCTGGAGGGCGTCTACGTTTCGGGAGGTGGGAGCCGTCATCCCACCTTGATGCAGAAGCTGTCCGAGCGACTTCGGCCACTTCCCGTTCAGCCGCTCGACGTCCTCGGTTTCCCCGAGGGAGCGAAGGAGGCGGCCTGCTTCGCGCTCTTGGCGAGCGAGCACCTGGCCCGCCAGCCGGCGAACCTGCCGCAGGTCACCGGTGCGAGGCGGCGCGTGGTTCTGGGTAAGATGACGCCATGAGCACCGTAAACATCCTGGCGCGCGAGGTCGCCGCCAAGATCGTCTTCTACGGGCCCGGCCTCTCCGGAAAGACCACCACGCTCAAGAAGATCCACGACTCGGTGAAACCGGCGCATCGCGGGGAGATGATGTCGCTCCCCACCGAAGCCGATCGAACGCTGTTCTTCGACTTCCTGCCGGTGAAGGTCGAACGCATCGGCGACTGCGCCGTGCGGCTCGCGCTGTACACCGTGCCGGGGCAGGTCTTCTACAACGCGACCCGGAAGCTGGTGCTGCAAGGCGCGGACGGCGTCGTGTTCGTCGCCGACTCGCAGCCCGAGGCGATGGATCAGAACATCGAGTCGCTCAAGAACCTGGAAGAGAACCTGCTCGAGCAAGGGATCCGGCTCGAGCGGTTCCCCTTCGTGATTCAGTTCAACAAGCGCGACCTGGCGAAGGCGCTGCCGGTGGACGAGATGCGCCGCATGCTCAACCCGCGCAGCGTGCCCGACTTCGAGACGGCGGCGACCAGCGGGCGGGGCGTGATCGACGCGTTGAAGGCGATCACCCGGCTGGTGATCAAAGACCTTCGCCACAAGCGCGTGGTGCCGGCCTCGCGCAGCGCGGCGCCCGCGGTCCCCGCGCTGGGCGGCGATCTCGAGAACCTGGAAGAGCAGATTCAGCAGCACATCGAGAGCCGCCCGCCGCTGGCGCCGCAGCCTTCGCTGAACAGCCCCGGCACCCGCCCGCCGGCGCCGCCCGAGCGCGAGGGCTCCCGAGCGCCCGCACGGCCGGCCGCCGTGCCCGCGCCCCGCCCGAGCAGCGCAGGGCCGGTCTCGACCCGCCTCTCGATGGGCCCGGTGGCGGCGCTCGCCCCTTCGGCGCTGCTGGACTACGCGAAGACGGCGGACATGGCGTTCGTCTCGCGCGACTACGAAGGGTGCGTGCGCGCCTGTCGCGAGGCGGTGCAGCGGGGCCTCGCCTACGCCGGAGACAGCTCGCCCGGCGCCCAGGCGTACCTGCTCGGCGTCTCCGGGCGCGACCTGCTCAAGTTCCAGCAGCTGGAGTCGAAGCCCGACATCCGCGTCGACGACGCCGCCTTCGCCCTCTTCCTGCTGATGCAGGTGCTGATTCGGCTGTCGGAGGCGGGGCTGACGCCGACGGAGTAAAGCCGCCCTCAGTGCCCGTCGGGGACGGTGCGCTCGACCACCAGGCCCATGCGCTTGAGCTTGGCCAGGCACCGCAGCGTCTCGAGCTCGCGGTTCTGGCTGGCGAGCACGATGGTCGAGACGTCCCAGGAGCCGTTGATCAGCGACGCGACGTGCCGCTCCTCGGGGCGCAAGAGCGCGAAGGACTCGGCGTCTTCCACCCGGCCCAGCACCTGAATCGGCGGCAGGTCGCGGTACAGCGCCGCGATGTGCTCGCGTTCGACCATGCGCGCGAACTCGCGCACCCGGCGGTCGCCCGGATCGCTCGACAGCAGCGTCGCGAAGACGAGCCCCGCCGCCTCGAACTGGCGCTCGCGCACCAGGATCGCGCCCTTCTCGAGCATGTCGGCGATGGGGTCCGCATCGACCTCGGGCGCGCCCTCGACCTCGACCAGCTTCGCGCGGAGCAGGTCGTAGACCCGCCGCGAGATGCCCGAGCGGGACAAACCGGTCGCGATGCGCAGCTTGCCCAGGCTCTGCCCTTCGCTCGTCGCGCTGAGGATGACGCGGTTGATGAGCGACGCCTGCGGCGGAGGGCGACCGAGCGCGCGAACGACCATCGCCTCGATCGGCAGCGCGCGATCGACGTCCGGCTGCTCGTCCACCCAGCGGAGCGTCTCGAACAGCAAGTGGCGCAGCCCCACCTGCACCGGCACCCACTCCTCGCCGGAGCGATCCGAGTCCTCGGTCCAGTGGAACGTCCCGCCCTGCGCTTGCGTGAGGTCGGCGACGACGCTGTAGAGCTCCTCGCGCGCCAGCTCGATGGGCGCGGCCGGATCGAGCTCATTGCCGTTGAAGGCCGCCTCCCAGACGCCGTTCTCTCGGACCTGGGCGAACGAAGCCATCACCTGGGTGCCGCCCGCGATGCGCCCCAGCTCGAGCATGCGGGCGATGCGCTCGTAGAGCGCCTCCGAAGCCGTCGCGATGATCTGCCCGCCCGCGAGGAAGAGCCGCCGCTCGCCCCCATCCCAGACGAGCTGCAGGCTCCCGGTCTTGCGGGAGGAGTCGAGCCACTGCAGAAGCTCAGGGAGGGGGAAGCTCGGAAGGTCGCCGTGGAAGGCCATCTGCGCCCAGAGGATACTGCGTTCAAGTGCGCGTCGCTCTCTTGTTCACCGACGGGGTGGGAATCGGCCGGTACGACCCGATCCACAACCCGCTCACCCGCGGCGACTACATGCTGTCGCAGTTCCTCGACGCGCCCGGGGCGCCGCTGCCCGACGGGCTCACCTTGCGGCGGCTCGACGCCACCTTCGACGTGCCGGGACGGCCGCAGTCCGCGTCGAACCAGACGGCCTTGCTCACCGGGCGCCCCGCGCCGCGCCTCATCGGGCGGCACGTGCTGGGGTTCCCCAACGACCCGCTTCGTTCGCTGCTCCTCGAAGCGTCCATCGTCCGCCGCCTGGTCGAGGCGACGCGGCGTTGCACGTTCGCGAACGCCTTCCCGACCGAGTACCTCGACGCGCTGGGGCTGCCCCACCCTCCGGCCGCGCCCACCGGGCTCGCGCTGCCGTCGCGGGTGCGCCTGCGCATGCGCGCCTCGGCCAGCACGCTCGCCTTCGCCGCGGGCGCGGTCCCGTTTCGAACGTTCGACGACCTGCGCGCCGGCGCCGCGCTGACCCACGATGTCGATGGCAAGCGGGCGCGGGCCCGGGGCCTCTCGCTGCCGGCGCGGTCGGTCGACGAGGCCGCCGACATCTTCTGGGGGCTCGCCGGCGACTTCACCTTGTTCGAGCACTTCCTCGCGGACGAGGCCGGCCACGCCCAGGACGCCGCGCAGGCGGTCGAGGCGCTCGAGACCTTCGACGACTTCGCGCGCGCCGTGCTGCGGCGCCGGCCGCCCGACGCGGCGGTGCTCATCTGCAGCGACCACGGGAACGTGGAGGATCTCTCCACGCGCGGGCACACGCTCAACCCGGTGCCGCTGCTGACGGCGGGGATCGACGCGCCGCGGCTCGAAGGGGTTCGGGACCTGGCGGACGTCGGGAATCTGATCGTGTCGCTGGTGGGCGCGTGAGGCGCGTCGCGGCGGCGCTCCTGGTGACGTCGTGCGCGACGACGGCCGAGGCGCCCAGGACGCTCTCCACGCTCACGGCCGAGGGGGTGTCGGTCGAGTTCGAAGCGGCGGATCGAGGCGTGGCGCAAGAGCTGGTGGAGGCTTGGCCGGAGGCACGGGCACGCGCGGAGCGGTTCGGTGCGCTGCGCGCTCCTGTCCGCATCCGGGTGCTGCCGTCGTTCGAGGCGCTCGCGCGCGAGAGCGAACAAACGGATGATCCGTCGCTGCGCGCCTGGGCGCGGTACGACGAGATCCTCCTTCAATCACCGCGCGCCTGGAGCGTGTTGGATGGGCCAACACCGCTGGCCGGGTTGCTCACGCACGAGCTCGCGCACTGCGTGATGTACCAACGCTCGGCGCGGCGCACGGAATGGCGGCGGAAGCAGCTGCCGGTTTGGTTCAAGGAAGGCTTCGCGACGTACGTGTCGGGAGTTCCGGCGACGAGCCGATACCGCGCCTGGCGAGAGGCGTTCGCCCGGCTGGTCGAGAGCGCGGGTGAAGCGGCGGTCCTGGCGATGTTCGCGCGCATGTACGAAGGCGCGGTCTTTCCGGAGGCGTTTCAGGCGGAGCTCGGGCGTTCGGCGGACGAGTTCGTGCGTGGCCTCGACGACGTGCGCTGAAGGCTCTGAAGCGTGCTGGGCGGCGCTCCGGCTACTTCGCCGAAGCCGCCTTCGCCGCTGGGTTCGGCAGCAGCGGCGGTCGATCCTTCCCCTCGATCGCCCGCTGCAGCTCGATCTCCTGAATCAGCGTCGCCGGCGCGACCGCGGACACCGGAACATGGCCGCTCTCGGCGCCGCAGAAGCCGTTGAAGATCCCCTGCTTCTTGCCGGTCGCCATCACGCGGTTGATCGACGAGAGCGGCGTGCCGACGATCTCCACGCCGCGCACGAGCGACTCTTTCCCGTCCCGCACGTCGACGCGATAGACCATCCGCGGCACGCCCTTGAACGCCTGATACCCGAACGTCGAGGTGTTCGTGTTCCCGCCGGTGATGTCACGGATGATCAGCCCGTACGGCTTGCCCTGCCGCTTCGCCTCGGCGATCAGCATGCGCTTCAGCTCGTCCTCCGACACCTGCTTGCTCGACTCGATGATCAGGTTCGCCATTCGAGCGATCGGCTTGCGGTTCCCCTGGCTGCGGCCATGCCCGTTTGAATGCGTGAACCCCTCCACCGGGTGACGCGACAGCAGGTAGTTCCGCAGGACGCCTTTCTCGACGAGCGCGGTTCGCTGCCCGCGCACGCCCTCCTCGTCGAACAGGTAGAAGCCGTTCAGCGGCTGCCCGCCCAACTGCCGCATCGTCGGGTCATCGACGATGGAGATGAAAGACGGCAACACCAACTTCCCGACCTGCCCGCGGAACGTCTTGCCTTCCGTGTCGTTGTGCTGCCGCTCTCCCTCGAGCCGATGCCCGACCGTCTCGTGAAACAGCACGCCGGCCGCCTCGGGCGCCAGAATGGCCGGGCCGCTGTACGGGTCGATCGCCGGCGCGGCGCGCAACGCGAGCAGCTCCTCGATCATCTTCTCGGTCGCCTGGCGAATCGCCGCGTCCGACGGGAGCTGGCCCTCGATCGGCGCGTACCAGTCGCGGGAGTTGTCGAGCAGCTGGCCGTCGTCCGCGCGCGTGGTCGCGTTCACGTGCACGCCGAAGATGGTCTCTTCGGTGACGATGCGGGTGCCCTCCGTCGACACGAAGTACCGCGTGACCTTGTCCGCCGTGACGCGCACCTCGGAGTCGAAGATGACGGGGAACTCGTTGAACCGCCGCGAGAGCTCGCGGGTGAGCGAAAGCCAGCGATCGCGCGTGAAGACCATCGGCACCTTCGGCCCGACGTGGACCTCCGCCTTCTCCTTCGAGAACGAGGGCGGGCGCTTGGGGTCCTCGACGCTGTAGACGTCCTCACCTTTCTTCTTCAGGTAGTTGAACAGCGCGCTCTTGTACTTCTCGTCGGTGATGAGCCAGAGCGCGCTGCGCAGCGCGCTCGCGTGATTGTCGATGGGGCCGTTCTTCGGGCTGATGTAGCTGGTGCCCTTCATCGAGAACGAGAACTCCATCTCCTCGTTCATCGAGTTGTCGAACTCGTACGTGCCCACGCGCACGTCGACGTAGAGCTTGCGATCGCGAAAGGTCTGGTCCTGGAAGAGCGCGCCATACCGCGCCGAGATCTCCGCCTGCTCGTAGTCCTTCATCTGGTAGCTGATGAAGTAGGGCGGCTTGTTCTCGCCCAGCTTGAGCTCGGCCTGGTTTCGATTCAGCTCCAGCACCATCGCGTCGAGCAGATCGAGCCTGGGGTCCGGCGGCGGCTTGGCGGCCACGGCGGTGAAGCACATGAAGGCGACGGGGAAGGCGAGCACGTTCGTTCTTTCTGCGAAGCGGAGTGGTTGGAAGGTTATCGCATGTTAGAAACCTCGCTTCCCAACGATGAAGGTCCTGCTCGCCGTCGTCTATTGGTCGTTCTTCGTCGCGAGCTCCGCCGTGCTCTTCGTGGGCGCGCTGCTCGTCTTCCTGCTCACCCTCCCCTTCGACCGAAATCGCGTCGCGCTGCATCTGTACTCCTGCGCGTGGGCCCAGCTGTACTTCTGGGTCAACCCGCTGTGGAGGCTGCGCGTGGAAGGACGCGAGAAGCTGCCGTGGAAAGGCGCGGCGGTCCTGGTCGCCAACCACCAGTCGCTCGCCGACATCCTCGTGTTGTTCGGCCTCTATCGGCCGTTCAAATGGGTGTCGAAGCAGAGCGTGTTCGCGGCGCCCTTCATCGGCTGGAACATGCGGCTCAACGGCTACGTCGGCCTGGTGCGAGGCAACCGCGAGAGCGTCGTCAAGATGCTCGCGGCGTGTGAGCGCTGGCTCGACCGCGGCATGCCGGTGCTGCTGTTCCCCGAAGGCACCCGCTCGTTCGACGGCGAGGTGAAGGCGTTCAAAGACGGAGCGTTTCAGCTCGCCGTCACCAAGCAGTGCCCGGTCATTCCCATCGTCGTCACCGGCACGATGCAGACCTTGCCCAAGCACGGCTTCGTCATCCGCGAGCGCTCCGACTGCCGGGTGCGCGTGCTCGACCCGGTCGACCCGGCGCGCTTCTCCGGCGACGTCGCGGCGCTGCGCGATCACGTGCGCTCGCTCATCGTCGAGGAGAAGGCCCGTATGGCGGCCTAAGCCTTGGTGATCTTCTCCGGGAACCGCCGCACCTTCGCCGTCGCGTTGCGCGTGTCGATGACGTGCTTGGCCTGCGCGACCACCTCGGCGTAGTCGATGCCGGAGTGGTCGGTGAGGATGAGCACCGCGTCGTACGCGCCGATCCGGCTGTAGACGAGCGGCACCGAGGTCAGCTCCTCGTCGATGCCGTGCCCCTTCTGCAGCTTCGGGACGAACGGGTCGTGGTAGTCGATCCGCGCGCCGCGCTGCTTGAGCAGCGACATCACCCGCAGCGCGGGGCTCTCGCGCATGTCGTCCACGTCCTTCTTGTACGCCGCCCCGAGCACGAACAGCCGCGCTCCATTGAGGCTCTTCTGATGCCGGTTGAGCGCGTCCATCGTGCGCTGCACCACGTAGTGCGGCATCGAGGTGTTCACCTCGCCGGCCAGCTCGATGAACTTGGTCTGGAACTCGAACTGCCGCGCCTTCCACGTCAAGTAGAACGGGTCGATGGGAATGCAGTGCCCGCCCAAACCGGGCCCTGGATAGAACGGCATGAACCCGAACGGCTTGGTCGACGCGGCGGAGATCACCTCCCACACGTCGACGTCCATGCGGTCGCAGAGCATCTTGAGCTCGTTGACCAGCGCGATGTTCACGCAGCGGAAGACGTTCTCGAGCAGCTTGGCGAGCTCGGCGACCTGGGTCGAAGACACCGGGACGGTCGACTGCAGCGCGCTGGCGTAGAGCTCGCGCGCCACCTCGAGGCAGTTGGGCGTGTGCCCGCCGACGATCTTCGGGATCGTCTTGGTGTTGAACTGGGCGTTGCCGGGGTCCTCGCGCTCGGGGCTGAACGCGAGGTGGAAGTCGAGCCCCGCCGTCAAGCCGCCGCGCTCGAGGATCGGCTTGAGCACTTCGTCGGTGGTGCCGGGGTACGTGGTGGACTCGAGAACGTAGAGCTGCCCGCGCCGCACGCCGGGCGCGAGCGCCTCCGCGGTCCGCACGATGAAGCTCATGTCCGGCTCGCGCGCGGCGGTGAGCGGCGTCGGCACGCAGATGATGATGACGTCCAGCGCCGCCGAGCACGCGAAGTCGGTGGTCCCCTGCAGCTTGCGCTCTCGGGTGAGCCGCCTCAGCGCGTCGGAGTCGATGTGCTTGATGTAGCTCTCCCCGCGCACGAGCCGATCGATCTTGCCGCCGTCGACGTCGATGCCCGTCACCGGGTAGCCGGCCTCCGCGAACACCATGCTCAGCGGGAGCCCGACGTACCCCAACCCGACCACCCCGACCTTCGCCTCGCGCGTTCGAATCTTCTCGAGCAGCGGGCTCGCCATCACGCCCATCGCCTCACCCTCCCCGTCCCAACACCACGAACCCCACCGACGCCGGCGCATGCCCAATCGCCTTGGCCTCGACACACGCCGCGGGCTGAATGCGCCCGTACCCCGGCGAGTACGCGCTCGGCCGCACCGCCAGCTCGAGCCCCTGGGAGAACACGACCACCGCGTGCCCAGGCGGCGGCCCCAGCTCCGCGGCGATGGGCCCGAGACTCGACGGCGCTCCCTTCACCGCGCGCGCCCGCACCAGCTCGGCCGCGCGGACCGGCCGCAACCGAACCTGCGCATCGGGCAGGTGAAGCGGAAGCCGCAGGCTGTGCACCCGCGTCCCCTCGAGCCGGTCGACCACCGCGAGCGCGCGGTGAAGGCGATCGAGCACGAAGGTGCGCTCGACGATCACGCCGCGCGAGGAGAACCCGTGGTGCCGCGCCGTCAACCGCGCGTGCGTGGCGTCGGTCTCGAACCGCGTCACTTGGCAGCGCGCGCGATCGGGCAGCGCGAAGGGACGCGACGGGTCGATCGGCGAGAGCTCCTGCTCGTCGACCTGCAGCGTGTTGTGCGCGGCGGTCGAGCGGAACGCGTCGCGCACCTTCGCGTCGCGCAGATAGCCGCCCGTCCCGGGGTCCACGATGACGGTGCAGCCGTCGATCCACAGCTCGAAGGACAAGGCGTCGTTGTGGTTGTGACCGCCCACGCCGCGCTGGCCCCGCGGTCCCGCGCTGATCGCCGCCTGCAGCGCCGGCCCGGCCAAGACGTGCCAGCCGCCTTCGGGCGAGCTGAACGAAGCGCTCACCGCGGCCGGCGCGAGGCGCTCGAACCGGCGGCGCCCGTCTTCGGCGAAGAGCCAGATCGCCTCGTCGGGCAGCGCGGCGTCGCGCCGCTTGAGCCGCGCGTTCCCGAACATCGCGGCGCCGAGCTCGGGCAAGTACCCGTGGTCGAGGCTGGCGCGGTCGGTGAGCGCGAGCGCGCGGCCGGAGTCGTTGTCGCCGAGCTGCGGTACCTGCCCGTTGGGGAAGAGGGTCGCGGCGGCGACCTCGAACATGCGCTCGAGCTTGTCGACGTACACACCGCCGAACGACGCCCCTTCGGCGCGCGCGAACAGCTCGCCGAGCAACAAGAGCTCGAGCGCGAGCCGGTGGTACGGCACCGAGCCCTCGAACGAAGCGCCGTCCGGATGCACTTGCGCGACGACCTCGCGCGCGAGCCCCGCGCGCGCGAGCGCCGACCAACGCGCGGCCTGCGGCAAGCTCGGCACCAGCGCGGCGATCGCGAGCAGCCCGACGAAGTTCGCCAGCAAGTGGTTGTTGGGGACCGCGCCGCGATCCTCCAGGTGCGCCACCACCCAATCGCCGTGGTTGGCGAGCGAGGCAACGACCGCGAGCAGGAAGTCGGGCTCCCGCACCTCGGGCGCGTCGGAGAACAGGTGAAGCGCCTGCGCGAGGTTCGCCGCGCGCAAAGCGACCTCCATCGGGCTCGCCCACTGCACGCCGCGGCCGACAGGATTGCCGACGATGAAGTCACGCACCAGCGCGACGAACGAGCGGGCGTACGTCGCGCGGTCCGCCTCGCCCGCGCAGACGGCGCCCTGGCCGAGCGCCACCGCCGCGTCGAGCCGCCCCAACACCCAGGGGACCTTCGGATCCGCGCCGGCCTCGCTCAGGCGCAGCCGCTCGGCGGGAACGAGCGGGTAGACGTGGCCGCTCACCGGGTCGCGGTGCCAATCGATGGGCGCGCGCGCCCCGAACGACACGACCTGCCCGAACACGTCGAACTGGCGCGCCACCGCCGCGTTCGCGCGCGCGACCGCCCTCGCCTTCACCGCGGGGCAGCGCGACAGCGCGGCGCGCAGGGCCTCGCGCCGCGCCGACGCGCACCACACCTCTCCGGGCAATGGCCCCAGCAACGGGTCTACGGCCTCATGCGCCCCCACTCCCCACGCCGCCAGCAGCCGCTGCCCCGTCCACTCCTCCCGCCCCCGATAGAAGGCCTGCTGTGCGACGCGGTTCGCGCGCCGCCACAGGGCCCTCGCCGCCCCCGCCGCCCCCACCTGCCGAACGACCTCGGCGTAATGATCGAGCCCGCCCATCGCCCCGACACGCGGGTTCAGCAATCGCTGCGCCAGCGACAGAGCCTTGCGCTCTGGAGGGTTGGCGCGCCCAGTGGCGGACGGTGGCGGAAGTCTTTTCTCGCGCGCTCGCGCCGGCCAGTAAGGGTTTCCGCCCGTGCGCATTCCATGGAGGGACCCTACTTTTCTGTATGGGACACCCCCTTCGTTCGTTCGTCGCGATTGCCCGGCGTCAGCGGTGGATCGCGCGGAGCGTGCTCGTCGGGGCGGTGGCGAGCTTCGTCGACTATGTGTTGGTGGTGCTCCTGGCGCGGCAGCTCGAAGCGCCCACGCCGCTGGCGGGCGCGGTCGGGTTATTGACCGGCGCGACGTTCAATTTCGTCCTCAGCCGCCGGTGGGTGTTTCGGGCGCAGGCGTCGCCGCTCGCGCCACAGCTCGCCCGCTTCGCGCTCGCGATCGGCGCGCTCCTGCTCGTGCACGCGGCGTCGTTGTGGTTCTGGCGAGACCACCTGGGTGTCCCGCTTGTGCCCGCGAAGGTGCTGAGCGACCTGTTGGTGCTCGCCACCACGCAGCCCTTCGTGCTGCGCCGCTTCGTCTTCTCACCCGCGCCGCGCGCGTGGGGCGTGCGTGTTCAGCGGGCGTGAGCGCTACTTTTCGTCCCCGCCGTCGATGAGCGCGGAGAGTAGGCGCTTGAGCTGCCCCTCGACGCGCGGCAGCGCCTGATCCACCTTCTCGGCCAGCTCGTCACTGATGCGGTACTTCTCGCCGTCCCGCGAGCGCCGCTTCAACTCGACCAGCGCGAGCATCAGCTCGGCGGAGCGGCCGGCATACTTCAGAACGTCCTTCGACTTCGATTTGTGGTCGGACACGGTGCACCTCGACCCGTGAACCTAAGGCCCGCCCTGCCACCGCGCCACATCGTTCGACAGCGCGCGGGCGGTCCGCCGGCGCCGCCACCAGGTGACCAGCACCGCGCCGACCGCCACCGCGATCGCGCCGAGCAACGCCCACTGCCCGAACCGCTGCACCTGCGCCAGCGCGCTCAGCCCGAAGCGGTAGCCCAGGTACACGAGCAAGGGGGCGGTGACCATCGCGGCGATCGCGTCGGCGATCACGAAGCGCGCGCGGGGGAAACGGCTCATGCCCGCGACGAGGAAGGTCGGCGCCCTCACGCCCGGCAGAAACCGCGCGACGAAGACGGTGAGCACGCCGCGCCGCTCGAAGTGCGCTTCGATCCACGCCACGCGGCCTGGCGTGAGCAGCTTGCGAAACCGCGGGCGATCCAGGACGCGGCGACCGAGCTTGTTGCCGAGGGTGTAGAGCAGCGTGTCGGAGGCGACGAGCCCCAACCACGCGACGGCCATCATCGGCCACAGCTGCGCGGCGCCCTGGGCGACCACCAAGCCCGCGGTCAGCATCACCAGCTCCTCGGAGAGGGGCAGCCCCAAGCCCGTCCCCATGAGCAGGAAGATCACCGCTGGATACGAGAACGCCTCAATCCACCCCGCGACATCGCCGCCCATGCGCCGTCACCGCCTGTGAACGGGTACGGTAGCGACGCGCGAGCCGTGCGTGAAGGGCACGTGGTCCCAGTCGACGATCTCCCAGCCGTGGTTCGAGGCGTAGCGACGCAAGCGCTGATCCGGGTTCACCGCGACCGGCCGCCCCACCGCCTGCATCACCGCGAGATCCGAGTACGAGTCCGTGTAGAAGACGCTCTCCTCCAGCGCTTCGTCCACCTGACGCGCGTAGGCGAGCGCGTGCTCGAGCTTGCCGCGCCCAAAACACAGCGGCCCCGCCGGACGACCGGTGTGATGACCGTCCGCCCCGACCTCGAAGCGGTTGCAGAGGATGGCGTCGAGCGAGAGGTCGCGCGCGACCAGCTCCCCCATGTAGCTCGAGGTGGAGGTGAGCAGCACCAGCCGGTCGCCCCGCGCGCGGTGCTGCGCGAGCGCCTCGAGGCCTCCGGGGCGAAACAGCTGCTGCACCACCTCGCGGTAGAAGACCTCGGTGCGCTCCTGGAGCGGCGCGGTGGGCGTGCCCGCGAGCGTGGAGATCGCCTCCAAGAGCCCGCGCTCCAGATCCGCCACGCCGAGCTTGTAGGCGGCCAGCCAGAGCGCCGCCCGCGCGGCCTGCCGCTTCCGGACGTGCCCCAGCCGCACCTCGCGGCGAATCCAGAGGCTCGCCGTGTTGGCCGAGAGCAGTGTTCCGTCCAGGTCGAAGAACGCGATCGCCACTGCCGTTAAGTGTAGCGGCGGACGGCCGAACCCGCTTCAATGCCCGCCCTCTTTTAGACCTTTCGTCCCCAACGCACGGAGTCCCCATGGCTCGCATTGTCAAGGGAGGCCTGATTCAGGTCGCCTGCCCCAAGACCGAAGGCCCCATCGCCGACATCAAGAAGGCGATGCTCGAGAAGACGCTGCCGCTCGTGGAGAAGGCGGGCAAGGCCGGCGTGCAGATGCTGTGTCTGCAGGAGGTGTTCGATACGCCGTACTTCTGTCCGGCGCAGACACCCAACTGGTACGAGGCGGCCGAAGCGGTCCCCGGGCCGAGCACCGAGCTCTTCTCGGAGTACGCCAAGAAGTACGGAATGGTGATCGTCGTTCCCCTCTACGAACGGGCGATGGCGGGCGTCTATTACAACACCGCCGCGGTCATCGACGCCGACGGGAAGTACCTCGGCATGTACCGCAAGAACCACATCCCCCAGACCGCGGGCTTCTGGGAGAAGTACTACTTCAAGCCCGGGAACCTGGGTTACCCGACCTTCCGCACCCAGCACGGCGTGGTGGGCGTGTACATCTGCTACGACCGCCACTTCCCCGAAGGCGCGCGGCTGCTCGGCTTGAACGGCGCCGAGGTCGTCTTCAACCCGTCGGCGACGGTCGCCGGGCTCTCGCAGTACCTGTGGAAGCTCGAGCAGCCGGCGCACGCGGTGGCGAACGGCTACTTCGTCGGGGCGATCAACCGCGTCGGCACCGAGGCGCCGTGGAACATCGGCAAATTCTACGGCCACTCGTACTTCGTCGATCCGCGCGGCACGTTCCTCGCCGAGGCGAGCGAAGACAAAGACGAGCTCGTCACCGCCGACATGAACTTCGACCTGATCGAAGAGGTGCGGCGCGTGTGGCAGTTCTACCGAGACCGCCGCCCCGAGACGTACGAAGACATGGTCAAGCAGCTCCCCTGATGGAGGACGTCACGCATGCGCACGCTGATTGAGAAGGGCACGGTCGCGACGGCGGCCGACGTGTTCAAAGCCGACGTCCTCATCGAGGGCGAGAAGATCGCGATGGTCGGCACCGACCTGAAGGCGAGCCTGAGCAAGCTCGGCAACCCGGGCTTCGACCAAGTCATCGACGCGAGCGGCAAGTACGTGCTCCCCGGCGGCATCGACCCGCACACGCACCTCGACATGCCGTTCGGCGGCACCACCAGCGCCGACGACTTCGAGACCGGCACGCGCGCCGCGGCCTTCGGGGGAACCACCACGGTCGTCGACTTCGCCATTCAGCCGCAGGGCTCGAGCCTGCGCGCGGGCTTGGACGATTGGCGGAAGAAGGCGGAGAAGGCCTGCCTCGACTACGGCTTTCACATGATCATCCGGGACGTGAACAAGGACTCGCTCGCCGAGATGGACCGGCTGGTGAAGACCGAGGGCGTCACGTCCTTCAAGCTGTTCACCGCGTACCCCGGCGTGTTCCTGGTGGACGACGCGTCCATCTTCCGCGCCATGCAGCGCACCGGCGAGAACGGCGGGCTCATCTGCATGCACGCCGAGAACGGACCGGTCATCGACGTGCTCGTCGAGCAGGCGCTCGCGAAAGGCAACATCGCGCCGAAGTACCACGCGCTCACCCGCCCCGCGCGGCTCGAGGGCGAGGCCACGCACCGGGTCATCGCGCTCGCCGAGGTCGCGAACGTGCCTGTGTACATCGTGCACCTGTCGGCGAAGGAAGCGCTGCAGCAGGTCCGCGAGGCGCGCGATCGCGGCGTGGCGGCGTACGCGGAGACGTGCCCGCAGTACCTCTTCCTCTCGTACGAGAACTACGAAGAGCCCGGCTTCGACGGCGCGAAGTACGTGATGAGCCCGCCCTTGCGTCCCAAGGGCAACGAAGAGCACCTGTGGCGGGGCCTGCAGCAAGACGACCTCGCGCTGGTGGCGACCGACCACTGCCCGTTCTGCATGAAGGGCCAGAAGGAGCTTGGCCGGGAGAGCTTCGCCAAGATCCCCAACGGCGCGCCGGGCGTCGAGATGCGCATGAGCCTCTTGTGGGACGGCGGCGTGCGGACCGGCCGGCTGACGGTTCAGCGGTTCGTGGAGATCACCAGCGCCGCGCCGGCGAAGCTCTTCGGCCTCTCGAGCAAAGGCACCGTCGCGCCCGGCTACGACGCGGACCTGGTCGTGTTCGATCCCGACAAAGAGACCAAATGGTCGGCGAAGACCCACCACATGCGGGTCGACTACAACCCATACGAAGGGCGCGTGACCAAGGGGACGCCGACGCAGGTCTTCTCGCGCGGCAACTTGGTCGTCGATGGCGACAAGTGGTTGGGCAAAGCCGGCGCCGGCAAATTCCAGAAGCGCTCCGCCCGAGCCACCTAAAGCTCCCGCCCACCAAGGGGGGACCGTCCCTGAAAGGGACTGTCCCCGGCCGTCCCGAGCCCCGCTCAGGCAGAGCGCGCCAGTAGAACCGCCAACCTCGGAACAATGTCTTCCTTGGTAGGCCCCGCGACGCCGCGCGCCGCGCTCTGTGCCAGCGCATCGACCAGCTCGTTGAGCGGGTGTCCCGCGTGTCCCCTTACCCATTGGTAGTGGACCCTCAACGCGGAGGCTCGCGCATCGATCGCTTCGATCAGATCCCGATTCAACACGCCCGACCCTTCCGCCGTGCGCCAGCCCCGCTTGCGCCAGCCATGGATCCACTTCGAGAGCGCGTTGACCACGTACTGTGAGTCCGACGAGAGCTCGACGGTCGCGCCGTGGGGAATCCCCTCGAGCGATTGCAGCACCGCGCGAAGCTCCATGCGGTTGTTGGTGACCTGAAACTCGCCGTCGCGCTCGTAGCGTTGGCTGCCGAATCGCAACGCCGACCGCTCTCGATCAAACACGATGAACCCCGTTCCCCCGGGGCCGCCGGGGTTGCTGAGCGACGAGCCATCCGCGAACGCCACGAACCGAGCGACTGTCATAGACCTTCCCTAACCCATCGCCGCGCCGACCGACGCGCGCTTCGTCATCGACCTCATCGCCAGATAAACCAACCCCGACAAGAAGAACCCCGTGAACCAAGCGTAGACGTAGATCGCGTCGAAGAACCCCGGCTCGCCCTGCAGCACCTTCGTCGCCTTCAAGAAACCCGGCACATTGGGGATCACGCCGATCACCAGCGCGACCATCGCCGTCCAATTCACGCGTCCATACCGCCCGTCGATTCGATACAGGTCCGGCACATCCAGCTCGCGGCGGCGGATGATCCAATAGTCCGCGATCATGATGCCGGCGATCGGCCCGAGCAGCCCCGAGTACCCGACCAGCCAGGTGAAGATGTACGTGTCGGCGCTCTCGAGGAATTTCCACGGCATCATCGCGATGCCGAGCAAGCCGGTAATGAGCCCGCCCGTCTTGAACGAGATGAACCTGGGCGCCAGGTTCGCGAAGTCGTTCGCCGGGCTCACCACGTTCGCGGCGATGTTCACCGAGATGGTCGCGATGCCCACGCCCAGGAGCGAGACCACCGCCACCAACAGCCGAACGCCCGTCGAGGCAATCAACGGCTCAGTGAACCCTTGCGGCGGCGTCGACGCCGTCAACTGAGAGAGCAGAAACACCGGGTCCCACAGCTTGCTGACGTCGGTGCCGTGCAGGATCGCCTGCGCCGCGCTGGTGATCACCACGCCCATCGCGGAGAACGCGATCATCGTCGTCGGCAGCCCGAGCGCCTGCCCCAGCATCTGCTCCCGCTGCCCTTTGCCGAAGCGCGTGAAGTCCGGGATGTTCAAGGACAGCGTCGCCCAGAAGCCGATCATCGCGGTGAGCGACGGCACGAAGACCTTCCAGAACGCGCCGACCGAGTGGAAGCGCGACGGCTGCTCCAGCATCGGCCCCAAGCCACCCGCGCGGCCGACCGCCCAGAGGAGCAGCACCGCCGCCATCACCAACACGATCGGCGCCGCCCAGTTCTCGAAGATGCGCACCGAGTTCATGCCTCGGTAAATGATGAAGATGTTGAGCGCCCAGAAGATGAGGAAGGTGATGGCGCTCGAGAGGCTCAAGCCCAGGATCGACGCCGCCCCGCCGAGCTCGGCGAACCCCGGCCAGATCGCGACGATGAAGGTCTTCACCGCCTCGCCGCCGATGAAGGTCTGAATCCCGAACCAGCCGCACGCGACGATGGCGCGAAGGACGGCCGGCACGTTCGCGCCCATCGTCCCGAACGACGCGCGCGCCAGCACCGGGAACGGAATGCCGTAGCGCGTGCCCGGGTGCGCGTTGAGCAGGATCGGCACCAGCACGATCAGGTTGCCGATGCCGATCGTCATCAAGGCCTGCCACCAGTTCATGCCCTCGGCGACCAACCCGCCCGCCATCATGTACGTGGGGATGCAGTGGGCCATGGAGATCCACAGCGCCGCGAAGTTGTAGGTCGTCCAGTTGCGGTGCGCGGGTGGAACCGGCGCCAGATCTTCGTTGAAGAGCGGGCTCGTGCCGATGTCCGCCGGCAGCTCCGCGAGTGCGTCCTTCGCCGCTTCGCTCGATTGCATGGGTCCCCCGATACGAAGCGGGGAACCTTACCAGGACCGGCGGCGAAGCCTCAGCCAACCCGTCAAGACGATGAGCGCCAAGCTGGCGCCACCGGTCGCCGCCGCGCAGCCGATCGCCTCCAAGCCCGCGGTGCCGGTGTTGCGCGCCACGACCTTGCGGCGCAGCTGGCCGACGTCGTCGCACAGGGTCGGCGGCTGGCCGCGCGGATAGGTCGAGCAGAAGCCTTGGCTGGTGCCGCTGTCGATGATCCGCTTCTTCGTGTCGCCGATGGGCGCTGACGCCTCCACCGTCGATCCGAAGATCTCCACGTGATCGAAGCCGAGCGCGTGGCCGATCTCATGCGTCAACGTGTTCTGCACGTCCGTCGCCACGCACGAGGTGTTCACGTTCTCGGGCGAGCACACCGGCGAGCCGACGGTGGTGAACAGGAACGACGTGCCGTCGAAGTGCGGTGACGCGTTCAGCTCGATGTCCGCGTCGAAGATCGTCCCGGTGCGAAAAGAAAACGTGGTCGTCGTCAGCCCGATCACGTTGTCGTCGTAGTCCCAGCAGTTGTGCTTGTTCGAGCACGAGTCGTCGTTGAAGCACGTGTCGTTCGCCGGCACCACGTCGATGCACTTGGTCTCGCGAAAGACGACCACGTTGTTGTTCTCAGATCCGGGCACCTTCCCGACCAGCACGTTCGGCAGCCGCGGGCCCTTGATGAACTGGAAGTCGGAGCAGATGTTCGACAGCGCCTGCCAGCTCTGAAAGGACGCGTCGATCGCGTCGAACTCGGTCTCGCCCGGCGTCTGGCTGCTCCCGGCCGCTTGCACGTTGTACGTGAACTGCCGGTTGTTCCACGCCAGGCACAGGCTCTCCTCGCGCGGCACCACCGTGCGGCGATACGGCAGCTCGGTCTGCGCGAGGAAGGTGAGCAGCAACAGCCCGGCGGGCAGCATCGTCTACGCCCTCCTCCGCCGGCCCCAGGCCAACACGATGGAGAGCAGCGCCAACGACGGTCCCCCCACGCCGCCTGCGCAGCTGCGCGCGGCATCCCCGAGCACCGGGTCCGCCTCGTTCACCACGCAGTCGCGGGTGAAGCTCCCCTTCGGGTACGCCTCGCACACGAACGACGTCGAGCCAGGGTCGACGTTGCGCTTCGACAGCTCCCCGTCCGGCGCCTTCGGGTTCATCGTCGACCCCGCGGCCAACGTGTGATCGAGGCCGAGCAGGTGGCCCACCTCGTGCGTCACCGTGTTCTGAATGTCGGCGCAGCGGCCGCCGCCCGCGAGCGTGCACGGCGTGTCCGACACGCTGAACCGAAACGTGAAGGAGTTCATCTCGATGTCGGCGTCGAAGATGCGCCCGCTCTCGGGCTCGTAGCTCACGGTGGTGATCGCGATCACCCCCAGATCGTCTTCCCAGCAGTCGTACAGGTTGCGGCACGTGCCCAACCGCCAGCACTGCGCGGACGGCCCGACCTCGTTCGCGCAGGACTTCTTGCGAAACAGGATGATGTTCTCGTTCGTGCTGGCGTTCTGCTCGTAGCCGACGACGCGCGACGCCGTCCGCGGTCCCTCCGGCAGCGTCAGGTTGCCGCAGTTGTCCAAGACCGCCTGCCAGGCGCCGTACGCCTTCGACACTGCCGTGAGCTCGTCACTGCCGCCCACGTCGTCGTCGCCGAGCTCGTTTTGCGTCCAGCCGATGGCGGTGCCCTCCGGCCACCACAGACAGTGCGGCGTGCCGGCGTACTTCGTTGGATCGACGCGCGCGCGGCTTCGCACGTACGGCTCGGATGACTGCGCGAGCGTGGCCGCCATCAAGGCGGTGATCACAACGGTCACGGATTCGCCTTGCGCTGAACCGGCCCCGGGAGCTTCGGCGTCTGCGGCGCCGGCGCGGTCGCGCCATCGGGCACCGCGGCGATCACCTGCGCCTTGAGCTTCTCGACCGTGATCACCTCGCGCGCCAGGGTGCTCGGCTGCTTGGTGACCGGATCCAGCAAGAGCGCGTCGCCGGCCGCCTTGTCCGGCACCGCGAACGACGACTTGCCGTCGCTCGAGCGCTCGACGCGGTACTTGCCCTGCGCCATGCCCGTCAGGATGAACCGCCCCGTCCCGCGCTGCG
>CAZEDU010000019.1:0-3812 GCA_964511185.1 uncultured Myxococcaceae bacterium
TGAACTTCAGCGCGGAGACGGCCAAGTCGACCTCTGCAATCTCGGGTGTGCAGAGATTGTCGACTCAGGACATCAATTGGTTGCGACTTATGGCGTGCCGCCGGCGTCCCCGGGGCCGCTGGCCGCAGCCGACAGGTAGAGGAAGGACGGGTTGAGGCGAAGGATGCCGTCGACGTAGCCGGCGGCGTACGGCGCGCCGCTGAGCCGTTCGACCGCGATGGGATGCTCGGAGCGCAGGCCCCAGGTGGACAAGAGCGAGCGGGCCACCAGCTCGGCCGCCTCTTGCTCCGACAGGCCCTGAAGGCTGTCACGCCGCTCGTCGGACCACTCGGCGCGGTCGACCAGGACCGACAGCGTCGCGTCGGCGGGCGCTTGGAGCAGGTCCGCGCGCGGGTCGATGCCGGGCGCCGCGACCATCTCGCCGTTCACGAAGATGGGAAAGAGGACGGGGCCCTTGGCCGCCCGCGCGGCCTGGGTCAGCGAGCTCCGGGCGATCTCCCGAAAGAGGTCTTGCCGGGCGCCCGGGGACTCGAGCTCGAGCAGCTCGGGCGAGCCGGTGAGGGCCTGGCCCGCGGACACCGTGGAGCGTTGGAGCGTTTGGCCCTGACCGCAAGCGACCAGCGCGACCGCGGCACAAGCGATGAGGAGTCTGGCAGCCGTTGAGCGCATGTCCGTGGCTCTCACTATAGCGGCAGGTGGGTCGAGCGGGCCAATATTGCCACCGCCATGTCGCCCCTGCACGGCAACTTGAGGCTGATCTGCCACCAGCTTCGTTCTCCCGAGAACTTGGGCGCGCTCGCGCGGGTGATGGCGAACTTCGGGTTGGATCAGCTGATCCTCTCGGAGCCCGTCACGCACCGGTTCCTCGAGGCGGAGAAGTTGGCGGTCGGCGCCGAGCACGTGCTCTCCCAAGTGGCGGTCGCGAAAACGCTGCCGGAAGCGCTTTCGTCCGTGACGTACGCCTGCGGCACCTCTTCACGGGTGGACATCAAGGGGCGGGAGGTGCTCACCCCGGAGGTGGCGATGGCGCGGCTCGCGGAGGCGGCGCGGCGGGGACCGGTGGCGCTGGTGCTCGGCGGCGAGAAGCGGGGGCTGTCGGACGACGAGCTGTCGTTCTGCCACGACATCACGCGCATCCCGACGCGCGACCCGCAGCCGTCGATGAACGTCTCGCACGCCGCGGCGGTGCTGCTGTACTTGGCGAGCGTGGAGCGGGCGAGCGTGGAGCGGGCGAGCGTGGAGCAGTCCGCCGGCGCGCCCCAGCCGCCGTCGGTGCGGCTCGAGACGCTCCAGGCCTTGGAGGGGAAGCTGCAGGCGCTGCTCGAGCGCGCGGGCTTTCTCAACCCGCAGGCGCCTCAAAGAGCGCTGCGAGAGCTGATGCGCAGCCTGGAGCGCGTCCAACTCTCGCAGCGTGAAGCGGAGATGTGGACGTCGGTCGCCCAGCACCTCTCGCGAATGGACTGAAGCTACGCCGCGGGGGCGGCGGCGGGCGCGGCCTCGGCGGCCTCACCCTTCTTGTACTTCTCGGCCCAGTGCTGCTCGCACAGACCGCTCTTCAGGACCTTCTTGCGGCACTCGGCCTTCGAGCAGATGCGGTAGCGCGCGTGGGGCAGCTCGCCCTGACGCCACTTCTTGAAGTGGAAGTAGCAGTAGCTCTTCGCGCGGTACGGGCGCTTGCAGCCGTCGACCGAGCACTTCTTCTCGCCCCCGCCCTTGGCCCGGCGCGGCCACTTCTTGAGGGACTTCGTCTTCTTTGCGGCGTCCGCCACGGTGCTGCTCCTTGAGGAAAATCGCTTGGAAAGGCGGGCTACCTAGCGCACCCGGGGCGATCTCCGCAAGCAACAGCCCGTGCTTCCTTGAGCTTGAGCGACAGGCGAAGCGGCCGGCCGTTCCGCCGAACCTCGAGCGAGGCGGTGCGCCCCGGCGTCGACGAGGCGACCTGCGACATGAGCTTGCGCGCGTGGTGGATGCGTTGGCCGTCGAGGGCGATCACCACGTCGCCCGGCTTCAACCCCGCCGCGGCGCCGGGGCCTTCGGGGTCGACCTCGACCACGAGCGGGCCGCGGTCGACCTCGGGCCCCAACAGGCGGGCCACGTCCGGCGCCACGTCCTCGATGTGCGCGCCCAGCCACGGCCGCCGCACCGTGCCGTAGGCCTTCAAGGCCGGAAGCACCGGCTTGACCCAGTCGATGGGGACCGCGAAGCCGATCCCCTGGCCCGCGGTGTTGACGGCGTTCGCCATCGCCACCACCTCGCCCTGGGCGTTGAGCACCGGACCACCGGAGCTGCCCGGGTTGATGGACGCGTCCGTCTGCAGGTAGTCGAGCCAGTTGGTGCGCCCGCTCGGGGCGATGTCGCCGCGGCCCTTGTGGCTCACCACGCCGACCGTGACGGTGTGCCCCAGCCCGAACGGGTTGCCGATGACGATGATCCAGTCGGCGATCTCCACCGAGTCGGCGCTGGCCAGCTTGAGGACAGGCAGCGGCCGCGGCGTCTCGATTTTGAGCAGCGCGACGTCGGTGTCGGCGTCCTGGCCGACGACACGTGCCTCGACCTCGAGCGGCTCCTCGCCCTCGAGCCGCACGAGGACCTCCGCCGCGTCCTCGACCACGTGCGACGCGGTCAGAATCCAGCCGTCCGGATGGACGACGAAGCCCGCGCCCAGCCCCTTCTGCGGCTCGGGGCCGTCGGGCTCGAGGAAGGGCTCGGTGGTGATGGAGACCACCGCGGGGAGGGCGCGCTCGGCGACGCGCGCCAGCAGGGAGCGCTCCTTGCGAATCTGCGCGGAGGCGCCTTCGGTCCAGAAGGGCTCGGGCGGTTTGGCCGACGCGGCGATGCCCGCGGGCACGACGAGTGCGACGAGCGCGACGATGCGCATGACCCCAACCCTCCCACCCCACCCACGAAACAGCGGAAACAGCGGCTGGGCTGCAACGTAGGAACGGCGCTCGGGGGACGGAAGGGGAGAGCTTCTACCGACCGGCGTCCGCGTCGGCCGGGGTTCCAGCGTCGGACAGTGAATGGTTGCGAATCACCACCTGCTGCATCAGCGCGCGGGTCGGCTCGTCGAGCGGCTGGATCGCCTTGCGCACCAGGTCGACCGAGAAGCGGTAGGTGCTCTCGCCGCCGGTGTTGCAGCGCACCTCGAGCGTGCCGGCGAACGAGGAGACCAGCCTCGGCTGGCAGGTGGGCGGCGCGCTGCCGCTGCGCTGGTTGAGCTCGTCGGCCACGGACCAGTGGGCGCCGGGCGGCTTGGCCATCAGCAGCTCGACCGACTTGCGAAGGTCGGACTCGTCGTACCGGCGCTGCAGGAGCACGAGCGTGAAGACCAGGAACGCGATCATCAGCGCGCCGACGATCCACTTGGCGCGCATCTCTTTCACGAGCGACACGGGCCGCGTTTACGGCTCTCCGGCCCGCTTCGCAATCAGCTTGTTGAGCGCGTCGCGATCTTCGGGCGTGTGGTGCTCGGTCGGCAGCCGCTCCTTGCCGAGCGAGTCCTTCGCGCGCGAGAACGTGTCGCCCACCTTGTCCTTGAGCTGGTCGAGCTTCGACGGGCTCACCTTGCGCTTCCAGAAGCGCTGCCCGTGCTCGAGCGGGGTGCGGCCATCGATTTCGAACGTCGCGAGGAACACGCCCAGGCCAACGGCGAGCACGGTCCAGATCAGAAAACGAAGGGTTCGCATGGAGCGAATCCTACATTGGCGCACTCCAGGTGCGAAATTTCGCCCCTGGGCTGCTATCTGCTGGGAGCTCCATGGTTTCTTCCGTCTCCGACTGGCAGTCGCTCCGCACCGACGTGGGCGCGTTCC
>CAZEDU010000019.1:3822-34752 GCA_964511185.1 uncultured Myxococcaceae bacterium
CCTGGCCGAGCTGCCCGAGGCGCCGCTCTCGCCGGGGCTCGATCCCAAGGAGCGGGAGCGGCTCGAAGTCATGGTGGCGCGCGGCGAGGCGCTCCTCGACCGGCGCGCTCGGCCAGCGTCCGAGGACGACGCGCAGGACCGGGCGGTGCGCGAGGTGGCGCACGGCGAGCTGCTCTACCTTCGGCAGCTGCTCGATGGCCGCTGGGCGCAGGCCGACAACACGCTCGAGCAGGCCAAGGCGCGGTGGGCGGACGCGGTGGCGCAGGCGCCGCTCTGGCGCAAGCTCACCGGCGCCTCCTTCCCGGTCTTCGACGAAGCGTCGGGGCAGTCGCGCTACGACCCCGACGTCGCGCCGGTGGTGGCGCTGACGCTGGCGTGCCCGTTCTGCGGCCGCCCCAGCCGCTACGACTGGAGCGCCACGCAGGTGAGCGCCGCGCTGGCGTGTCCGTATTGCGCCAAGGTGTTTCGCGCGCACGTGGGAAAGGTGCGCGAGGTCCGGCAGTCGGCGGCGGGGCGGGTCGAGGTGTTCTTCGAGCAGTTGGACCTGCAGCTGGCGCGCGTCGAGCTGACGCCGCCGTCGAAGCAGGCGCTCTCGCTGGTGGCCGGCGACGTGGTGACGTTCTTCTACCCAGAGGTCGGCGGGCTGCGCGCGGTGCAAAACCTGTCGAGCGGCTCGGCCTTGAAGATCTCGCGAAGCGGCCCCTGCTTCCTGGTCACCGCCGTCTATGGCCCCCACGCCGCCGAGCTCGACGCGTTCCGCGCGTTTCGCGACCAGGTGCTGCGCCCACGCCGCCTGGGCCGCCTCGCCGAGCGCGCGTACGACCGCGTGGGGCCGTACCTGGCGCGGGCGGTGGCGCGCTCGCGCCTGGCCCGCCGCGCCGCGCGCGCCGTCACCGACCCGCTCCATCGCGCGCTCGTCCGAAGAGGCCTTTGACGCGGTTCAGGGGTAGAACGACCCCCAGAGCGCATGGCCCGAAGCATCTTGAGTCAGATTTTGGTGGGGTTGAGCGTGGCCGGCATCCTCGCGGGCCTCGTCTACCTGGGCGTGGTCGACGCCCGGCGCAGCCGGCTGTTCGGGCGGGGCGAGGTGGCGCCGCCGTTCGAGCTGGAGCGCTACCAAGGCGGCCAGGTGAAGCTGTCGGAGCTGCGCGGCCGCGTGGTGATGCTCGACTTCTGGGCCACCTGGTGCCCGCCGTGCGTCGCCGAGATGCCCTCGCTGCTCAAGCTCGCGAAGGAGTACGAGGCGAAGGGGCTCACCTTCATCGCCGCCAGCCGGGACGAGCCGCACGAGGCGCGGGCGGTGGTGCAGCAGTTCATCGCCCGGCGCGCGCCCGAGCTGGGGCCGTTCGTCGCGTTCGCGCCCGACCCGGTCGCGGAGCGCTACCGGGTGGCGACCTTGCCCACGCTGTACTTCATCGACCGCGAAGGCCGCATCCTCTCCTCCCACCGCGGCGCTGCGTCCGAAAGTCGACTTCGCCAGTGGATCGAGGCGGCGCTTCGTCAACCGTGAACAATCCGGGGAATTCGGGTTGCGTGATGAACAGTGGTGCGTACAGTCGTCGGGGTGGAGAGCCGGCCGCGCATACTGCTCGTCGAGGATTCGGCGGATGACGCCGAGCTGATCTGCCGGCAGCTCAAGCGCAGCGGGCTCGACGCCGACGTGACGCGCATCAAGACGGCCGACGAGTTCCGGCGGGCGCTGACGAGCGAGGCGTGGGACCTGGTGCTGTCGGACTACTCGCTCCCGCGCTTCTCGGCGCCGGACGCGCTGCGGCTGATGCAGGAGCTGGGGTTCGACCTGCCGTTCATCATCGTCTCCGGGAGCGTGGGCGAAGAGGTCGCGGTGCGCGCGATGAAGGCGGGGGCGCACGACTTCTTCGCCAAGAGCAACCTGCTGCGGCTCGCGCAGGCGATCGAGCGGGAGATCCGCGAGGCGAGCGTACGGCGCCAGCGGCGGGTGGCGGAGGAAGAGCTCCGGCGCGCCGAAGAGCGCTTCCGCCTGATGATCGAGAGCGTGCGGGACCACGCCATCTTCATGGTGGACCCCGAAGGCAACGTGGCGAGCTGGAACCAGGGCGCGAGCCGCATCACCGGCTACCAGGAGGACGAGATCCTCGGCCAGCCGCTCGCGCGGTTCTACCTGCCCGAGGAGTCGGCGCGGGCGGCCGAGCACCTGCGCGAGGCGGCGGCCTACGGCGGCCACCGCACCGAAGGTTTTCGTTTGAGGAAGGACGGCACCCGCTTCTGGGCGGAGTCGACGCTCCACCCGATTCGCGAGGCGGGCGTGCTGCTCGGCTACTCGACCATCATCCGCGACTCGAGCGAGCGCAAACAGTTCCTCGACGACCTGCGCGAGGCGGTCCGCGCGCGCGACGAGTTCATGTCGATCGCCTCTCACGAGCTGCGCACGCCGCTCACCTCGCTGCAGCTGCAGATCGAAAACCTCAAGCGGGCGGCGTCGAAGCTGGGGTCGCTGCCGCAGGTGGCCAAGGACGTGGGCTCGCGGGTCGAGGTGATCGCCCGGCAGTCGCGCCGGCTCACCGGGCTCATCAACAGCATGCTCGACGTGAACCGAATTACGTCCGGGCGGGTGGTGCTCACGCGCGAGTCGTTCGACCTGTGCGAGCTGGTGCGCGACATCGTGGAGCGCGCGCAGGACAGCATCCGCCTCTCGGGCTGCGCCTTGAAGATGGCGATCGACGGGCAGCTCGTCGGCTCGTGGGACCGCGCGCGCATCGAGGCGGCGATCTCCAACCTCCTCTCGAACGCCATCAAGTACGGGGCGCGCAAGCCGGTGGAGCTGTCGGCCAAGCGCGCGGGCGACCGGGTGCGCGTGGTGGTGCGCGACCAGGGCATCGGCATCCCCGCGTCGGAGCAGGCCCGCATCTTCCGCAGGTTCGAGCGGGCGGTGCCCGAGAAGCACTACGGCGGCTTCGGCCTGGGGCTGTGGCTGGCGCGCCAGGCGGTCGAGGCCCACGGCGGATCCATCTCGGTGGAGAGCCGGGAAGGGAAAGGGTCGACCTTCACCATCGACCTGCCGATGCTGCCGCCCCCCGCGGAGGCCACGACGCAGCCCGCGGTCGACGTGGTCAATTAAGGCGACTTCTTTTCGGCCGGCTTCGCGGGCGTTTCCTTCTCGATCTGAATGTCCCGGTTGTTGCCCGTCTGGTCGGTGCCCTGAATCTTGGCGTCGCCGTCCTTCGCCTCTTCGTCCTTGAGCAGCTTGAACTCGGTGCGGCGGTTCTTCGCGCGGCCGATCGGCGTGTTGTTGTCGGCGACCGGGCGGTCGAAGCCGTAGCCCGCGCTCTTGAGCCGCTTGCGCGAGATGCCCTTCTTCACCAGGTAGTCGACGACCGCCTTCGCGCGGCGGGCCGACAGGTCCATGTTGTAGGGGCGCGAGCCGCGGTTGTCGGTGTGGCCTTCGATGAGCACCGGGCCGACGTCCGGGTTGTCGGAGAGGACCTTGTAGACCTCGTCGAGCAGCTTGTACGACTGCGGCTGAATCGTCGCCTCGGCGGTTTCGAAGAGGATGGCGCCGCTGACGCGGATGCGGTCGGACTCGAGCACGACCTCTTCCTGCGCCGGGCAGCCCTCGTTCTCGGCGGGCCCAGGCTCGTCGGGGCACTTGTCGACGTTGTCGGGGATCTGATCGTTGTCGCGATCCGGGCAGCCGTCGTAGTCCTTCGAGCCGGGCGAGGTCGGGCAGCCGTCCTGCGCGTCGGGGATGCCGTCTTCGTCGTTGTCCGGGTCGGGGCAGCCGTCGGAGTCCTGGAAGCCGTCCTTGTCCTCGGGGTCGTCGGGGCAGGCGTCTTCGTGGTCGGCGATGCCGTCGCCGTCCCGGTCTTGGAAGTCGAAGTCGTAGCGCACGCCGAAGAGGGTGCGGAAGGTCTCGCGGCCGTAGCCGGTCTGCGTGCCCAGGCCGCGCGCGACGGCGAGCTCGGCGCCCCAGCTCTTGTAGATCTTGGTGCGGACGCCGACGAGCAGCTCCCAGGGCGTCTTGAGCGAGTCGGCCTGGCTGAAGGTGAAGGGCGCCTCGACCGGCGTGGTCAGGTGCATTTCGGCGAGCAGCTTGTTGTGGGTGAAGCGCTTGAAGTCGGGCAGGCCGATGATGGCGCCGCCGGCCATCGCGAACTCGTTGCCCAGGTACAGGTTGATGTACTGCGCGTGGTGGGTGCGCAGCCGGTAGCCGACGTTCCCGAGCACGCGCACCGGGCCGAACGCGCGCTCGATGGCGAGCCGGGGCGCGAACATCACGCCCACGTCGCCCAGGAAGCTGCCGCCGTCGCCGGTGGGGAGCCGCACCTCGGTGATGGCCGCCAGGCCCACCGGGAAGTCCTGGGGGTCGAGGATCGCGAAGCGGGGGAGCAGACGGAAGTCGCCCAACCCGGCCGCCGCGACGTCGCGCTCGTCGACGAGCCCCAGGTCGCGCAGCTGCTGGAAGTCGCCGCGCTGGTAGACGGTGAGCGGCAGCACCGCGCCGAGCTCGATGCGCTTGTGCAGGGTGTACGAGCCGATGAGGTGCGCGTCGGTCCGGAACGAGACCAGGTCGTTGAGCTTCTCGTTGCCGAGCTTGAGCGCCAGCACGCCCACGTTGAGGTCGAAGAGCAGCGCGAAGCGGAAGCTCTTGGCGCCGCTCAGGTCGGCGCCTTCCATCGCGATGCCGCTCTCCATCGCGGCGGTCGGCTTGACCGGCACCAGATCGAAGCCGCGCTGGAACGGATCATGGGTCGCCCAGGCGACGGAGCCGAAGCAGGCCAAGCACAGCGCGGCGAGGCGAAACCCTGAACGGATCAAAAGCGACCCTCTGCGGAAAATGCGACTCCCCCTTCGGCTTATAGTCCCAGGGCACCACGCCCGAAAAGAAAGCACTGCAGCGGCGCGCTACTTTTCCATGAACTGGGCCGCGGGTTGAACCGCGACGCCCTGCGGAGAGAGCGGCACCGCGAACGCGCCGATGCGCTTGTCTTCCTCCAGGACCTCGGGCGATTTGGGCGTGGGGTAGGTGACCGCCGCGGTCGCCCCGGAGGCGAGCTTCTCCGCGAGCGCCTTCGCGTCCTTGGCGACGAAGACGAAGTTGAGCTTGTCCGGCGTCAGGTGTCGGCGGGCGGCCGCCTGCACCTGCTCGGGGGTGAAGCCCGCGAGCGCCTTGCGGTACTCCTCGAGGAAGTTGGGCGTGCCGTAGAACAGCGAGTCGACGGCCCAGCCCAGGCGGCGCTCGTCGGTCTGCTCCCACAGGCGCGTGTAGCCGATGAGGAAGCCGCGCGCGGTCTCGAACTTCTCTTGCGGGAGCGGCCGCTCGAGCAGCTCGTTCAAGAAGTGGAGCGCGCCCTTCGTGGCGAAGACGGCGTTCTGCGGCTCGACCGGGCGAATCCAGATGGAGAAGTCCTGGGTCGAGCGGGCCACGTTGACGCGCGGGAGCGTGCTCCAGCCCTCCTGGTGGAAGTGCTCGGCGTAGGCGTAGTCGCCGTAGTTGAAGCCGCGCTTCTCGCGCAGCTCGGTGAACAAGACGCCGTGGAACTGGCGGTGCTCGCCCAGGTACGAGAGCGCGAACGCGACGGGGAAGAAGTCCGGGTCGCCGCGGCGCAGGCCGTAGGTGTAGCCCATGGAGATGGCGGTGGAGAGCGAGTCCTTCTCCAAGAGGAGCGCGTGGTTCCGCACACCCGGGGCGGCGGGGAGCTCGACGCGCGGGGCGCCCGTTTCGGGCAGCGCGGCCAGGCGGGCCTTCACCTTCTTTTCGAGGGCGGCGGAGACCTCGCCGGCCAGGCCGATGACCAGGCGGTCCTGGGTGAAGACCGCCTTCCAGTGCTCCTTCACGTCGTCGAGCGTGATGGCGGAGAGCCCGGCCACGGTGCCGCCGGTGAAGTGACCGTAGGGGTGATTCGGGTAGAGCAGCGCGTCGAGCGCGACTTTCCCGAGCTCTTCGTCGTTCTGCCCGCGCAGGTTGTTGCGGACGTTGTTGATGGCGTCGGTGCGCAGCCGCTCGAGCTCCTTCTCGTCGAAGCGCGGCGCGAGCAGCACGTCGCTGAAGATCTGGAAGAAGCGATCCAGGTTGTCCTTGTGGACGCGGCCGGCGAACACCGTGAACTCCTTGTCGGTGCTGGCCGACAGCTCGGCGGCCATCGGGTAGAGCGCCTCGATGAGCTGCGACGAGGTGAGCTCCCGGGTGCCGCCTTCCGCCATCAGCGAGGCGGTGAGCGCGGTGAGGCCCTCTTTGCCCTTCGGGTCGTCGATGGCGCCGGTGTGGAAGACGAGGCGGAAGGAGACGATGGGCTTGTTCGGCACCTGGAGCACGATGGTCTGCATCGGCACCGGCCGGTGGAGCGGCCGCCACGGAATCGGCTCGGCGGAAGGCGCCGGGCCGCGCGCGGCGGCCTGCTCGTCGGCGCGCGTGGCCTTCTTTCCGGAGGCGCACGCGGTGAGGAACGCGAGGAGAAGGGCGGCGCGCTTCATGGGGCACCTCCGGCGGGCTTCGGGCTCAAGGTGAGCACCGTGCGGTTGGTGGTGACGAGGTGCTTCTTGGCGAAGGCCACGAGCTGCTCGGGCTTCACCTGGGACATCGAGCGGTAGAACAGGTCGAGCGCGTTGGGCTGCCCGAGCACGCCGGCGTAGTACGCGAGCTGCAGCGCGACCTGATCCGGCGTCTCCAGGGACATGAGCAGGCCGTAGCGGAGGTTGTCCTTCACCGCCTGCACGCGCTTCTTGTCGACCTTGCCTGACGCGAGCTCTCGAACGGCGGCGTCCATCGCCTGGCGCACCTCATCGCGGTGCTTCTCGTCCTTGAGCGTGGCGATGATGGTGAAGAGCGTGGGGTCGCGGTGGTCGCCGTAGCCGGACGAGACCGACTCCGCGAGCTGCTTCTCGAGCACCAGGCTCCGGTAGAGCGGGCTGGTGGGGCCGGCCAAGTACGCCGCGAGCACGTTCTGGATCGCGCCGTCGAGCGTCTGGAGCGAGGCCTGGGGCGTGTGCCACGCGTAGAGCACGCGCGGCAGCGTGACGCCCGGCCAGTCGATGTGCACCGAGCGCTCGGAGGTCTGCGGCGGCTCGCGCGGCACCTCGACGTTGGCGGCCTTGCCTTCCCACGCGCCGTAGCGCTGGCGGATCCACTCCATGGCCTTCGCGTCGTCGAAGTCGCCGACGATGAAGATCATCACGTTGTCGGGCGTGTACCAGCGCTTGAAGAACTGCTTCGAGTACTCGTAGCGCGTCGGCATCAACTGGATGTCTTCGTAGAAGCCCAGCGTGGTGTGCCGATAGGTGTGGGTGGTGAAGGCGGTGGCGCCGAGCGCCTCTTCCATCTTCAGGCCCGGGTTCGCGGCGCTCTTGTGGTACTCGCCCAGGACCGCCTTCGCCTCGGTCTGGAAGGTCTGCTCCGAGAAGGCCAGGTTGCGGAAGCGGTCGGCCTCGAGCTCGATGAGCTTCTCCAGGCCCGAGGTCGGGCCCGTCACGTGGTAGACGGTGATGTCGTCGCTGGTGAAGGCGTTCTCGTGAAAGCCCAGGCGGCCGAGCAGCGCGTCGCGGGTGCCTTCCGGCCACGCCTGGGTGCCCTTGAACATCACGTGCTCGAAGAAGTGGGCGAAGCCCGTGTGGCCCGGCTCCACCTCGTTGCGCGAGCCCACGCGGACCGCGGAATAGAAGGAGACGATGCCCGGCGCGCTGAAGGGGATGCGGGTGACCGACAGCCCGTTGGGCAGGACGGTCGTCTTCATCGGGTAAGGGAAGAACGGCTTGGCTTTTTGGGCCAAGGCCGGCGCGGCCAGAAGCAGCGCGCCGGCGAAGAGGGCCAAGGTCGAGCGTCGCATAACCCTCGTTCAACACAGGGCTTTCCGGCCAGCAAGTCCTTTTGCTGGTTCGCGGACACCGAGCGCGTACCAGTGGACACGCGCGCGTCGTGAGGGAGCCGGGCGAGCAGGTGCTTGGCCGTTGGGCGGGCTCGGTTGACCCAAGAGGCTCGGCCGTTACACTGTGTTCATTCGTAGGAAAGGGGGCGACCTGGTTTCGACGGGGGCAAAGAAGTCCCAGACGCGTGTCGAGCTGGCTCACAAGCTCGTAAATTCAAGAGAGCAAAGCACAAAAGCCAACGACAACGTTGAGCTCGCGCTGGCTGCTTAAACCAGCTTAAGCGCGCGGTCTTCCAGCCTTCCGCCCGTGGGGCCGGGTAAGACCGTCATTGAGCGGGCTGGCTGATCACCCGGCCTGGAGGGTGATTGGCGAGACTTTCCAGGACCGGTTGAGCGAAATCCCGTCCGTGGGAGCTCGAGCAACCTAAACAGAACGCGGACTACACACGTAGGGTCGAAGGACGGAAGGCTTCCGGACGCGGGTTCGATTCCCGCCGCCTCCAAGTTGATCTCGCCCGCAGCCTCGACAGGCTGCGGGCTTTTTTTATCGCCCGTCGTGACGGCTCTTTCGGCCGATCGATCAGCCCGTCGGGCTCCCTGCATCTACCTGCCGAGGAACTGACGAGGGGAGCTTTGGCGATGTCGCTTGGGCGAACGTGTTTCGCGGTGGCGGTCGTGTGTCTTCTGAACGCGTGCAGGGGCTCGACTCCGCCGCGGATCGACGCGAGCAACGCGCCGCCTGTCTTGGGCGCGCTGGATCCGGTATCGGTGAAGGAGGGGGAGACGCTCCAGGTGACGCTCTCCGCGACGGATCCCGAGGGGAGCGAAGTGACCTTCAAGCTCGTCGCGGCGCCTGCCTTCGCGCACCTGGACGGGGCGGTGTTGACCCTGGCGCCTGGGGACTCGGACGCGGGCGAGTACACGGTGACGTTCGAGGCGAGCGATGGTGATCAGACGGCGCCGGGCGCCTTGGCGGTGACGGTGATCGACGCCGCGGACCCGCCGCCGCTCTTGTCCGCGCTCTCGCAGGTGGACACCGACGGCCAGGTCGTTGCGCCCGGGGGCGCGGTGGAGAGCGCGCCGGTGCTTCGGGCGCAGGTGGAGGACCCGAAGGACGGAGCGGTTCGCCTGGAGGTCGAGGTCGTCGAGCTCTCCGCGGAGTTCCAGAGCGTGGCGACGGCGTCCACCGCGCTGGGCCCGGAAGGGCTGCTCTCCGTTCCGCTCGCGACGCTCGAGCCGGGTGTCTACAAGTGGCAGGCGCGCGCGCTCGACGCGGCGGGCCGCTCCAGCGCGTGGGTGCCCTTCGCGGGCGGGGCGGCGGCGTTCGCGGTCGAGCCGGGGGACATCCACGGGCAGGTGACCATCAACGCCAATGCTCTGGCGACGCGCGATCCCGCCGTCACCTTGAGCATCACGGCGTCGACGACCAGCGGATCGCCCCTCACCCAGATGTGCTTCTCCAACGACGGGGCGTCGTTCATCGACTGCGGTCCTCCGGTCACGTCCAAGCCGTGGTCCCTGGGCGCCGCGCAAGGCGCTCGGACCGTCTATGTCCGAGTCGAGGACGCGGTTGGGAACGAGGCGACCCTCACCGGCTCCATCATTCTGGACACGACCCCGCCGCAGATCGGCAGCTTCGCCATCAACGGCGGCGCCGCGGCCACGGGCTCGAGGGGCGTGATTCTCACGTGGAGCGCGACGGACGCGGTCTCGGGGATCGCCGAGTGGTCCGCCTCGAACGACAAGGTCGACTTCAGCGTGCTGACGGCGTCCCCGGCGGAGTGGAAGTTGACCGAGCTCGATGGCCAGAAGACCGTCGTCTTCCACGTGGTCGATCTCGCCGGCAACGAAATGGCCGCGCAGGTGTCGATCCTTCTGGACAGGACCGCTCCCACGGTGACGGCCTTCGTCCTTCACGCGGACGAGCCTTGGACGAACACGGCGGCGGTCCAGGCGGTGGTTCAAGCAGAGGACGGGACGGGGACGGGCCCGGCGATCATCTGCGTGGCGGGCGACGTGGTGCCGGGCTGCACGCCCTTCGGAGCGGGAGAGCTCACGGTCAGCTTGAGCCCGGGCGACGGCCCGAAGAGCGTCGAGGTGACGGTGAAGGACGGCGTGGGCAACGTCTCCGATCCTGCGACGGACCTCATCTCGGTGGACACCGTGCCTCCGGTGCTCACGGCCCTTTTGATCAACGGTGATCAGCCGGCCACTTCGAGCCCGACGGTGGAGCTCAAGTCGACGGCCTCCGACAACCCGGGCGGATCCAAGATCGCCCGAATCGAATGCCGCACGGGCTCGGGCAACTTCCGCGGACCGGAGCTCTACGCCAGCCCGCTCTCTTTTTTGCTGGACACGCCGGAGGGCACCGCGACGGTGACCTGCCGCGTCTACGACAGCGCGGGGAACGTGAGCGCGGAGCTCAGCGACTCGATCCTGCTCGACCAGACGCCCCCCGAGCTGTCCCTCTCCATCAACGCGGGCGCCGCCTATGCGAACACGCTCCCGCTCAGCGTGGCGTTGACGGCCATCGAGATGGGGAGCGGTCCGTCGAAGGTGTGTCTGAAAGACGTCGCGGTGGCCGCTCCGCCGCCCGCGAAGCCCGCAGCGAATGACGCCTGCTTTCAGCCCTTCAGCGCCACCGCGAGCTACTCGGTGGGCGCGCCCGGCAACCGCCGCGTCTATGGGTGGCTCTTGGACCACGCGGGCAACGTGGGGCCCGCCGCGACCTACGACATCTGGTACGACGCGATCGCTCCGCTCATCCCGGGAACGCCGGTCGTGGCGCCGCTGCACCGGAGCTTGTCCGTGACGTTCACCAACTCGACGGACGGCAGCTCGGGCATCGAAGGGTTCGAGGTGGGACTTTCCTCCGCCGCGGCTGGCCCTTTCGAGTTCGGCCCGGTGGTGCCGCCAGGGGTGGGCTCGACCTCGACCACAGTGATCGCGCCCAACGGTGTCCCCTCGTACGTGGTCGTCCGCGCGGTCGACAAGGCGGGCAACCGGAGCAACCCCACCAGCGCGGTGGCGGGAACGGCCCGCTATCCGTTTGTGCACCAGGGGCGCCAACCTTCGTCTTCTGATCTGTTCGCGACGGCGTACGTGCCTGGTGCTTCGGCGCGTTGGCTCATCGGGGGGACGTTCGGCGCCCTGTACGGCTCGACGGACGGGTTCAGCGCGTTCAGCCGCGTGGACCCGATGCACGACGTCGCGGCGCGCAGCCTCTTCGTCGACGCGTCGGGCGACGTCTGGATGGCCGGCGACAACGGCAACATCGCCGTGAGCATGGACAACGGCGTCACCTTCATGCGGCTGCCGAACGCCGACGTCGGGAAGAGCGACCTGCTCGGGCTCACCTTCGCCGGGAACACCGGCAGCCCTCTGGCGACCAGCTGGTACGTGGCGGTCGGGTGGGGAGGGAAGATCGTCCGCGGAGGCAGCACGCCCTTGAGCGCGCTGCCCAGCTTCGCGCCGGTGAGCTCCGGGACGACGAAGCCGCTGCGGAGCGTCGCGCGATGCTCCAGCGCGGGCGTGTGCAGCGGCGGCGGAGTGCTCGTGGCGGTCGGCGGCGCGGGGGCGATGCTGCGCTCGACCGACCACGGGGCCTCCTGGACCGTGCTGACGCCTCCCGCCGGGTACGAAGGCGTGGAGTTCACGAGCGTGGTCGCGTTCCCCAACTCGGACATCCTGTTCGTTGGGGGCTCGGCGCCCTCTGGAAGGGGATCGCTCCTGCGCTCGTCGACCGGCGGCGCGACCTGGACGGAGGTGACGAACCCCAGCTTCTTGGACTTGCCGCTGGTGACGTCGCTGGCCGCGGCGGGGACCGATCTCTGGATCGCCGGCGCGACGCCTCTGCCGACCCTCATCCGGTTGAACGGCACGGTCCGCACGAACCAGGTGCTGCCGGCGGGGTCCTTGGGCTCCCTGGAGAGCGTGCATGCGCGCTCGGCGACGGAGCTCGTCGCGGCGGGGCGCAACGGCGAGCTGCTCCACACCACGAACGCGAGCACCTGGGTCCGGAAGACCACGGGCGTCACGTCGGCGTTGAACGCCGTGTCCATGCCTCCGACGTTCAATGGGAGCCTCTGGGCGGTGGGCGGCGGCGGCCTCATCGTCGCCACCACGGACGTCGGGAACACCTGGACCGTGCAGGGCGCGGGCGTCACCTCCAGCGCGCTCCACTCGGTCTCCTTGGTGGACACCAACCTCAGGCCTCGGGCGCATTCGGGTTCGCGGTGGGCGCGTCGGGGGTGATCCTCAAGACGACGAACGGCGGCGGGACGTGGACCGTCGACGCGCAGTCGGGAAGCGTGAACGTCTCGCTGGAGGAGGTTCGCTGCCGCTCGACGACGGCGTGCCTCGCCGTGGGGGCGAGCTCCACGGTGCTGACGTGGGATGGCCTGTCGTGGGCGCAGACGTCCGGGGGCGGGACCAAGGGGTTCGAATCGGTGACGACGTACACCTCGGCGAGCGGCACGCGCGCGGTCGTCGTCGGGCTCGGGGGCGCGCTGCGCACGCTCACCGGCGCCACGTGGACAGATCAGGCGAACATCTCCACGCACGACTTCCACGCGGTGGCGCACAAGTCCGACGGCGCGGGCACCGTCATCGCCGTGGGGAGCGCCGGCGCCATCTTCAAGTCGACGAACCACGGCGTGGGCTTCACGGCGAAGGGCTCGGGGACGACGGCCGTCTTGAGCGGCGTGGCGCACCAGGCCGGCACGGGCACCTGGTACGTCGTCGGCGCTGCGGGCGTCGCGCTCAAGTCGGTGGACGACGGTGAGACGTGGACGCGGCTCGTCACCTCCGCGCAGCACGCCCTCGCGGGCGTGGCGGTGGGCAACGTCAACGGACGCGTGTGGATGGTGGGCAACCGCGGGACGATCCTCTACTCGTCGGTCGCGGGCGAGTGAGTCAGGCGGAGCGCTGCTTGGCCAGCGACGCGACGATTCGGTCGATCGAACAGGACCGCGGGCGCTCCTCCCGGTTCGGCGCCCAGCACAGCTCCGCCACGATGCGGTTGGGCGAGGGGATCTGCACTTCGAGGCGGAGATCGCGCGCGCCGGAGAGCGCCACCGCGAACGCCGCGCCTGCGCAGTACAAGGGCGCGTAACCGGTGCCCGCCATGACGGGGTAGTCGAGGATGGCCACGCGCGCCTGGTCCGCCTCCAGCCGCTCCACCGCCACCCGCCCGCGGTCTCGCCAGTAGCGCCAGAGCCCATCCGCGCGCCGCAAGAGGCGGGCCGGTCCCACCGCGCGGACCAGGAACCGCTGCGCGCGGCCGACGTGGTGTTGAACCATGGCGACCCCGAGCCGGTACATCTCCTGCTCTCCGAGCTGCTCGTGGAGCGCCAGACAGACGCGCGCGACCATCGCGTCGTCGTACCAGCGGCCCGGGAGGATGCCCGCGTCGAACTCGGCGCGGTGGTGCGGCTCGAGTCGGCGGGCGCAGCGCTGGACCGGCTCTTCGCCGTGCAGCTCCCGCACCGCGGACAGCAGGTTTCGCAGCATGAGCCCTCGAACGAGGGGCTGTCCGCCCAATGCGCTCACGAGGGTTCCAGCGTCGAGTGGCGGGCGCGGAACTCGCTGGGGGAGATGCCGAAGCGCGTGCGGAACACGGAGAAGAAGTGCGCGAGCGAGTCGTACCCCACGTCGCGGGCGATGGCGCTGACCTTCTGCGTGGTGCGCGCGAGCCGGCTCGCGGCGAGCTCGAGCCGAACGTCGAGCCGCTCGTCCCCGAAGGTGGTGGCGACGTCGGAGAGCGCGCGCTGCAGGCTGCGCGGGGCGATCGACAGCTGGGCGGCCACGTCCCGGAGCGACCGCCGGGGATCCTCTCCCACGACCGCCCGGACCCGCGAGACCAGCCCGAGCGGCGTGAGCTCGCTGTTCACCGCGCTCAGCACCTCGCCGACCCACTCGGGCGAGGGCGAGCCCATGGCCTCCAACGCCGAGGAGAGAGAGGGGAAGACTTCCCAGGCGAATTGCGGCCGCGCCGCGACGAGGCTGCCGAGCAGGGCGCACTGGGCGACGCCGCTCCCCCCGACGAGGACGGCCTTCGCCACGCGCGGCGCGTGCTGGACCAACGGCTCGAGCGCGAAGCGGTGGAACGCCGAGAGCGTGTGCTTGTCGCAGCCTTCCGACGTGACGCGGGAGAAGTCCATCACCACCGTGTTCGCGCCGCGGCGCTCGGAGACCAGGCGTTCGACCAGCGACGCCACGGGCAGGAGCCCATCGCTGGTGAGGTTCTTGGGCAACGTGAACCCAACGACTCCTCGAACGGGGTGCCACATCATCGCGTCGCCACCTGACCAGAGCCTCCCGGCGCGTGTGTCCAGCAGCCGGTCGATCGTCACACGAAGCATAGGTTCCCCTACGTCGAAAATGCGCCAAACATATACCGATGGTGCGCCAAGCCTTGTAAATGAAAGCGTGGCGCTAAATCACTCATGTATGTCGTAAGGCCGTCATGGCCGGTCCATAGCATTGCCGTTCATGCAGCCAAGCGGAGCAGCCGCCTCGAAACGCTTCGTGGGCATGTACATGGAATGGGTGGGGTTGGTGCGCGGCGTTTTGCGCCGATGCGGCCTGCGCGACAGCTCGGCGGAGGACGGCGTCCAGCAGGTGTTTCTAGTGGCGTGGCGGAAGCTCGGCCGCATTCGGCCAGGGCACGAGCGCGCGTTCCTGTGCGGCACGGCGGCGCGGATCGCAGCCAGGCTGCGCAGCCGGGAGGCGCGCGAAGAGCTCTTCCCAGAGGCGCCGGTCCACGCGAGCTCGGAGGGGTGGGGGGAGGAGGCGGAGGCGCGCGCGAGGCAGCGGAGGGTCCAGGCCTGTCTGTCCGCGCTGCCGGCGCCCCTGAGGACCGTGGTGGTGCTGTCCGAGCTGGAAGGCCTGACGCGGCGGGAGGTCGCGGCGATCCTCGATGTGCCCCAGGGGACCGTGGCGTCGCGCCTGCGCCGGGCGCACGAGCTCCTCCGCGTGGCGCTGCGAGAAGGAAGCGGTCACTCCACGTCGGCGAGCGTCCAGTCCTCGAGCTCGAGCCCCGCGAAGAAGCCCTCGCCTGCGGCCGGGGCCCTCTCGAGCGTGGACTCGTCGGTCAGGACCTTGTCGCCCGCGCGCAAGGACACGCGCACCTTGGATGAGACGACCGGGGCTTCCAAGGTCACGAACACCGAGCCCTGCGTGCCGGGAGGGACGTCGAGGTTGAAGGAGTGGAGGCCCTCCGGTACCGACTGCCAGACCTCCATCATGCGGTGATCTTCCGAGTCCACGGGCGAGCGGTGCTCGAAGAACGCGTGCACCTTGCCCGGGCCCGACAGCTCCGCCTCCAGCGTCACGGGCACGCCGCCGGTCCATACCTGCGCGGGGATTCCTTCTTGGGCAGCGCGCGTGGCGTCGGTCCCTCGCAGGGTCCACCCACCCAACGTCACCCCAACGCCGGCGAGCACCGCGAGCAGCCGCCTTTTCATCGAGAGCTCCCTGGCCTTGGCGCCGCAGGCGCTGGCCGCCACCATCGCGGGTGGATGCAGGGAGGCGGGCGGTTTGATCAGGGGAGCGCTATCGCCCTGGCTCGAACAGCTGGAGCACCTCGGCGATCGGCTTGCCGCCGAACCGCGCCTTCACCTGAGGCAAGGTGCCGAAGCTGCGCGAGTCCATCCGGTCGATGTAGAGCGTGCCGTTCAGGTGATCCACCTCGTGTTGCGCGATGCGCGCGGGCCAGCCCTTCACCCGCCAGCGCACGGGCGCGCCGGTCTCGTCGAGGCCCGACACCTCGACCTCGCGGTGCCGCGGGACCAGCGCCGCGTAGCCGGACACGGATAGGCACCCTTCCCAGAACGTGACGCGCTCGTCTCCCACCGGCGTGACGGTCGGGTTGATGAAGACGCGCACCGGCACGGGGACGCGCTCGCGCTCCGCGCGCTCCTCCGGCGTGAGCGCGGCGATCAGCTCCTCGCGATCCTCGAGGACGAAGACGCGCAGCGGCACCCCGAGCTGCGGGGCCGCCAAGCCGACGCCCGGCGCGCTGCGCATCGATTCGATCATGCGCTGCACGAGCGCTTGGAGTTCGGCGCTCGGGATGTGGGCGGGGTCGACGTCCTGCGCGCGGGCACGGAGGACCTCGGCGCCGGTCTGAACGATGGGGTTGTCGGCCATGGGGGCTTGCGGAGTCGGGCGCGCTGGCGAGGTCGCCGCGCAGCCGGTCAAGAGAAGGAAAGGGAGGGCTCGCCACATGGCGCGGACCCTATGAAACTGCTACCTCTGAGGGCCAGCGCCATGTTCCAGATCGGCACCGAGGCAGAACTCATTCACGCCTTCCGCCCCCGCGACCAGCACGCGCTCGCGCTGCCTGCTCAGCTGCCATTCCCGCTGGTGGTCCGCGGCTACTTCGCCTGGGTCGAGCCGACCGGCGTCCGCACGTTCGTCGTCTTCCAAGATCCCACGAGCAAGCGACCGCTCGGCATCGCGTTCCGGCGCGACCAGGACCAGACAGGCGGTTCGAGCCAGCTGTGCGACTGGTGCCATTCGGTCGGCGAGGACATCGGCCTTTTGACGACGGACAGAAACTCCAAGAAGCGCATCGGCGTGGTGCTCTGCCGCGACTTGAGCTGCGCGAAGAAGCTCGACGACGCGGCGGATCTGTCCGGCACCAGCTCGGTGGTGCCGAAGCGGCAGCAGCTGGAGCGCATGCAGCGCTTCGCCCGCGAAGGGCTCGGCATCCAGGCGGTGCCTTGAGCGCGTTTCTCTGGGAGTGAATGTGGGCAGGGCTCGGCTTTCTTGCGTGTCCCTCCTCCGTCTGAAATTCTCCGACTCGAGATGGACACCGCGAACGCTCTGAAGCGACGAATTGCCGCGGCGACACCCAAGGACGTCATCCTGGGCATGTTTCTCGAGAGCACCTTGAGCGTCGTGGAGAAGGACTTCGGCCGCGCTGCCGCCGATCAGGTTCGCGATCAGGTCATCGCGCGCCGCTCGGTGGTGAACTTCTTCCGCTACCCAGTCACGGACCTGCTGCAGGTGCTCGACTACATCGCGCAGAAGGCGCCGAACGAGCTGGGCTACAACAAGGCCATCGAGAACGCCGGGTCCGCCGCGGTCCGCTACTTCTTCGACTCGCCCATCGGCAAGACGATGATTCTCCTCGCGGGAGCCAACCCTCACCCGCTCATCGCCAGCGCGCCGGCCGGCTACAAGGCGTGCGTCTCTTTCGGCCAGCGCGACTACGAGAAGGTCGCCGACCGCGAGGCGTTGGTCACCTTCAAGAGCGAGCTGCTCGGGCCCGCCTGGCAGGTCGGCGTCTTCCGTCAGGCCCTCAAGTCGGCGTGCAACGTCGAGGCGAAGAGCGAGGTCATCGACCAGGACGAGACCGCGATGACCTTCAAGGTCCGCATCACCTGGTAGGTGGGGCGCCCGTTCGAAGCCTTGCTGTACGGCGCGACCGGCTACACCGGGCGGCTGATCGCTCAGCGGCTGCGTGACGAAGGGCTGCGCTTCGCGCTCGCGGGGCGATCGCCCGCCGCGCTCGAGCCGCTCTCCCACGCCTTGAACGCGCCGTTCTTCGTCGCGGCGCTCGACGACGCCGCGGCGCTGCGCGACACCCTGGCGCAGGCGGAGGTCGTCATCGCCGCCGCCGGGCCGTTCGTGGACACAGGCCCGGCGCTGCAGCAGGCCGCGCGGTCCGCCAAGACGCACCTGCTGGACTTGGCGGGGGAGCCTTCGTACCTGCTCGCCTCGGCCGCCGAGCACGACGCGTTCGCCTCCGCCGGCGTCGCGCTCGTGCACTCGGTGGGCTTCGACGTGCTTCCTTCCGAGCTGCTCGTCTGGCTCTGCGAGAAGAGCGTCGGGCCGCTCGTCTCGCTCGAGCTGGTGGTGGCGCACACGCAGTCCATCCCCAGCCACGGCACGCTCCGGAGCCTCGAGCGGATGGCGAGCGGCGGCGTCGCCCCGGGGCTGCGCTACGTCGACGGCGCGTGGTTGGAGGAGCCGCTCGCCCACCAGCGCCGCGTGGTCGAGCTGCCGGCGCCTTTCGGGGCGCGCGCGGCGGTGTCGATCCCCGCCGCCGAGGTGGCGCTCTTCCCCCGCACCTTCGGGGTCCGGGCGGTGACGTGCTTTCAGGCCACCCTCGCGCCCAGCGCGCTCGCGGTCGCGGAGAAGGGGCTGCCGCAGCTCGCGCGCGACTCGATTCGAAGCTCGCTCGAGCACCTGGCGCAGAGCGGGCGGCGCGGCCCGGCGGACGACGCGCGCGCCCAGAGCCGCTTCGCGTGGTGGTGCCATGCGGTGGGCGAGGGCGGCGAGCGCACGATGGTGATGACGGGCGCGGATCCCTACGGACTGTCGGCCGCGTTGGCGGTCTGCTGCGCGCAACAGGTGCGAAGCACGCCGGCCGAGCGGCTGCGAGGGGTTTTCACGGCGACGCAGGTGTTCGATGGTCAGCGACTTCTGGCCACACTCGCCCAGCTCGGCGCACGCTGGACCACGGTGCGCTGACCAGCAGCAAACGCAATACTCGGCGTCGATACCATGGACCCCATCGCTGTGGTTGGGCTCGGTTGCGTTCTGCCGGGAGCGCTCGACGTCGCTGCGTTTTGGCGCAACGTTCTGCGCAGACAGGTGAGCCTGCAGCCGGTGCCGCCCCAAGCCTGGGAGCACGCGCGCTATTTCGATGCGGATCGCTCCGCGCCCGATCGCACCTATTGCCGCGTGGGTGGCTTCGTCACCGACTTCCGTTTCGACTGGCGCCGCTTCAAGGTGCCGCCGGCGGACGCGCAGGCGGTCAACCCGATGCAATGGATGGTGCTCGAGGCCGGCTACCAGGCATTGAGCCCGCTCCAGCGGCTGCCCACGGAGACGACCGCGATCATCCTCGGCTCCACTGGCTTGGGCTGGCAGAGGGACAGCGGGCTGCGCATTCGGCTCGACGACATGGTCGACGCGGTGCGGGACTCCGAGGCGTTCCGGTCCTTGCCGCCGCACGCCCGCGACGCGGTGCTCGAGCAGGCGCAGCGAGAGCTCACCGCGCGGCTCAAAGAGGTGAGCGAAGACAACGTGGTGGGCGCGTCCGCCTCGGTGGCGGCCGGGCGCATCAACATGCACTTCGACTTGAAGGGGCCGCACTACTCGGTCGACGCGGGCTTCGCGTCGTCGCTCGCGGCGCTCGACCTGGCGGTGCGCGGCCTTCGCGACCGCGAGTTCGACTTAGCGCTCACCGGCGGGGTGAGCGAGATGCTCACCCCGCTCGAGCTGATCGCCTTCTCCAAGCTGGGCGCGCTGTCCGAGCACGCCGCGCGGCCGTTCGCCGCGGACGCGGACGGCACGGTGCTCGGCGAGGGCGCGGCGATGTTGGCGCTCAAGCGGCTCGACGACGCGCTGGCGGATCAGGACACCATCTACGCCGTGCTGCGCGGCGTGGGCGGCTCGTCGGACGGGCGGGGCAAGTCGCTCGTCGCGCCGCGGTTCGAGGGCCAGGCGCTGGCGATGCGCAACGCCTTCCGCGACGCGGGCGACGAGGTCCGCCCGGAGTCGATCGCCTACGTCGAGTGCCACGCCACCGGCACGCACGTGGGCGACGCGAGCGAGGTGCGGGCGCTCCGAGAGGTGTACGGCGCGGCGGCGCAGGGGAGCATCGCGCTCGGCGCGGTGAAGGCGAACATCGGCCACCTGCGGTCGGCGTCGGGCGCGGCGGGGCTGCTCAAGGCGGTGCTCGCGCTGCATCACCGGACCGTACCGCCCCACGTGCCGGTGGCGCAGGTGAGCCCGGGGCTGGAGCTGTCGACCTCGCCGTTCTACTTGCCGGACGAGCCGAAGCCGTTCCGGGAAGGGGCGCTGCCTCGCGCGGCTTTGAGCGCGTTCAGCTTCGGCGGCAACAACTTCCATGCGGTGCTCGAGGCGCGCGCGCCGTCTTCCAAGCCGCGCGCCGCCCGGCCTTTGCCGCGGGAGGAGCCGCTCGCCGTCGTCGGAATGGGCGGCATGTTCCCCGGCGCGGAGACGATTCCTGCGTTCTGGGAGCGGCTGGTGGAAGGCTACGACCGCACCCAGCGCGTGCCGAAGGAGCGCTACGCGATCGAGCGCTACTTCGATCCGAACGGCGCGCGCAGCGACAAGTCGTACACGACCTTGGGCTGCTTCCTCGATCGGCTGCCGCCGCCCCAGCTGTCGATGAAGATCCCGCCGTCGGCCTGGAGCGCGCTCGATCCATCGCACGTGCTGTGCCTGCTGTCCGCGCAGCAGGCGCTCGAGGACGCGAAGTTCGTCGAGGGCAAATGGCCCAAGGACAAGGTCGCCCTCAGCCTGGCGTTCCTGCCGTACCAGGGGAAGAAGTTCCTCGCCGACAGCCGGGTGAACTTCGCTGAGTTCCACCACGCGCTCGCCGCCGCGCTCGAGGCGGCGAAGGTCCCCGCGGCGGCCCAGGCGCGGGTGCTCGCCGAGGCGGAGGCGCGCTTCAAGTCGGGCCTGCCGGAGATCACCGACGACACGCTGACCGGGTACCTGGGCAGCCTCAACGCCGGGCGCATCGCCTGGCTGCACGACTTCCACGGGCCGCACTTCGTGGTCGACGCGGCCTGCGCCAGCGCGCACGCGGCGCTCCACGCGGCGTGGAAGATGCTGCAGCACCGGGTGGCGGACGTGACGCTCACCGGCGGCGTCTGGTGCGACATGCGGCCGGAGTTCTTCATCGCCGCGTGCCGCTTCAACGCGCTCTCCGCCGACGGCTCGTTTCCGTTCGACAGCCGCGCCAACGGCTTCATCCCCGGCGAAGGCGCCGGCGTGCTGGTGCTCAAGCGCTTGAGCGACGCCGAGCGCGACGGCGATCGCATCCGCGCGGTCATTCGCTCCGTCCGCGGCTCGAGCGACGGGAAGGGCCGCTCGGTGCTCGCGCCCAGCCGCGAAGGCGAAGCGCTGGCGATGAAGCGCACGCTCCAGACGGCGCAGCTGTCGCCCCAGGCGGTCGACTACGTCGAGTGTCACGGCACCGGCACCGCGCTGGGGGACGTGGTCGAGGCCAACGCGGTGGCCGACGTGTACGGCCCGGGCCGCGAGCAGCCGATGCTCATCGGCTCGGTGAAGTCGAACATCGGCCACCTGAACGCGGCGGCGGGCGTGGCGGGCTTCGCCAAGGTGATCCTCTCGCTCGAGCACGGCGTGCTGCCCGCGTCGCTCAAGGTCGAAAGCCCCAACCCCAAGCTGCCCGCGGGCGTCAGCGTGGCGCGCGCGCGGCAGGACTGGCCCCGGCGGCCAGAGGGCGGACCGCGGCGCGCGGGCGTCAGCTCGTTCGGGGTCGGCGGCGCGAACTTCCACGCGCTCTTCGAGGAGTACCGGCCCGCCACCCGGTCCCTGGCGCGTGCGGGCGAGCCGAGCGCGCTCTTCGCGTTCGCCGGGGCCGACGTGGCCCAGTGTCTCTCCGCGCTCGAGGCCGTGTGCGCGAGCGGCGCTCCGGCCGCTCCGCCGCCAGCGCCGGGTGCGGTGCGGCTGGCCGTCACCGCGGGCGCCACCGCCGAGCTCCAGCGCAAGGCCGCCGTGCTGCGCCGGGCGCTCCAGATGAGCGGCCCCATCGACTTCCTCGCGCAGAGCGGCATCTTCCTACGCCGGCCGAACGGCCCGCTCGAAGGCGGCAAGGTGGTGGTGATGTTCCCGGGGCAGGGCGGCCAGTACCCGAACATGCTGCGGGCGCTGAGCGGCCAGTACCCGGTGGTGGCGGAGCTGCTCCACCAGGCCGACGCGCACTACGCGCGGCTGACCGGGCGCGCGCTGACCCAGGCCTTCTTCACCGACGACCCCGGCGCCTACCAGCAGCGCGACGAGGACATCCACGCCGCCGTCTTCCTGGTGAACCTCGCGCTGAACGCGCTGCTCGAGGCGCACGGCGTCCACGCGGACTTCTTCTTGGGGCAGAGCGCGGGCGAGCTGGCGGCGCTCGTCGCGGCGGGCGCGCTGTCCCTCGAGGATGGCCTGTTCGCGATCCACGCCCGCACGCGCGCGGTGCTCTCGATCCAGACCGACGACCCGGGCCGAATGGTGGCCGTGTCGGCCGGGGCCGAGCAGGTGCGGGCGCTCTTGCGCGGCCTGCCCGGGTACTGCGCGCTCGCGGCCGACAATGGACCCAAGGCCTGCATCGTCTCGGCCGACCGCCAGGCGCTGCCGGTCCTGCTCGAGCGGCTCACCGCGCAAGGGCTGGAGCACCAGGCGCTCGCGGTGTCACACGGGTACCACTCCGCGCTGATCGCGGCCGCCCAAGGCCCCTATCGCCAGGCGCTCGAGGGGCTGTCGTGGCGGGCGCCGCGAAGGCCCATCGTCTCCACCGTCGACGGCGAGCCGTACGGCGACAAGTCGCCCAGCCAGATCATCGAGCTCCTCACCCGGCAGTTCGTCGAGCCGGTGCTGCTCCAGAAGGCCTTTCGAACCGCCCATCGGCTCGGCGCGCGCTTCTTCATCGAGGCGGGCCCGAAGTGGTCGCTCACCCAGTTCGCGCGCGAGTCGCTCGCCGAGCTGCCGCACGCGGCGATGGCGACCATTCATCCCAAAGTGGGTGAGCTGGAGCAGTGGAATCGTCTTCTCGGCTTTTCTTTCGTGCACGGGCTCGGTCCCGCGCGCCCTGTCAAAAGGGGAGTCACCATGCAGACTCAACTGAGAACCAGCGCGTCGGTGGGCCCGCCCGCCTCCGCGGAAGAGGCCTTGCTGTCGCTGCCGCTCGCGGAGGTGTTGGGGAGCGACGCCGCGCGCCGCATCGCCAGCGCGCTCGGGCGCCGCTTCGCCGTCGACGCGGCCGGCGCGCGGGCCGAGGACGTGGCGACGCTCGAGGCGGTGGTGGCGTACGTCGCGCGCGGGGGCAAGCCGTCGGCCAGCGCCCCGACGTCGGAGGCCGCGCGCGTGGTCGAGGAGGCGCGCTTCGCCGCCGCGGCGTGGACCGCCGAGACCGCCGAGGCCGAGGTCCACCGGGTGCTGCTCGCCAACGCCGTCGAGAAGACCGGCTACCCGCCCGAGATGCTCGAGCTCGACCTGGACCTGGAGGCCGACCTGGGCGTGGACACGGTGAAGCAGGTCGCCATCTTCTCGAAGACGCGTGAGCACTTCGGCCTCACGCGGGACCCGAAGCTGAGCCTGCGCGACTTCAACACCTTGCGGAAGGTCATCGTCCATCTGCGTGACCGCCTGTTGCTGGCCTCTCCGCCTGCCGTCCCAGCGGGTACATTCGTCGAACGAGCGAGCGCGATGCCCAAGACCCAACCTTCCAGCCCCAGCGCGTCGCGGCCCGCCGTGAGCGCGGAAGAGATTCGCCGCGTGCTGCTCGCGAACGCGGTCGAGAAGACCGGCTACCCCGAAGAGATGCTGGAGCTCGACCTGGATCTGGAGGCCGACCTGGGCGTCGACACCGTGAAGCAGGTGGCCATCTTCGCCAAGACGCGGGAGCACTTCGGCGTGCCGCGGGACCCCAAGCTGAGCCTGCGCGACTTCAACACGCTTCGAAAGGTCATCACGCACCTGGATGAGAAGATTCAGGCGATGGGCGGGGCCGCGCCGCCGTCATCGAGCGCGGGGGCCGCGAGCGGCCGCTCGTCGAACGGCGCCAACGGGCACTCCCCCGGTGGACGCGGCGGCGGGCCGGCCAGCCTCGACGAGGTGCGCTCTGCGCTCTTGTCGATGCAGCTCATCGATGAGCTCGGGCTCACCCCCGAGGAGACGGCGAAGCTCGCGCGCGCCCTGGCCGACCGGCTGGGGCTGCCTTCGCTGGAGTCAGGGGGCGCGCGCACGCTCAACGACCTCATCACCCTCGCCAGGCAGTCACAGCGACCGACGTGATCCAAGAGAGCGCCGCGCATCCGCTCGTGGTGGCGACCAGCGCGGGCGGCGACGAGGTGCGGTGCGCCCTCAAGCCCGCGGGGTGGCCGAGCCGCGACCGGCTGCCGCCCTCGCTGTGCCTGGAGGCGCTGGCGGCGGCGGCGGCGTGCCTGGAGCGCACCGGCGGGCTGTACCTGGCGCGCGGCATCGGCTTGGAAGGCTCCGTCCGCGAGCTCCACCAGGCCGAGGTGCGGGCGAGCCGCGCGCCGGGATGCGTGCGCGCGGTGCTCGTCACCCAAGGCAACCCCGCGGTCAGCGCCGAGCTGTTCCTGGCCGAGGCGAGGCCGCTCGCGCCGCGGCTGCAGGACTTCGAGACCTGGTCTCTCGAGCGGCGGCAGCCAAGCTACAACGCCGGCGCACTCTACGGCGAGCTCGAGGACTCGCCCGAGGCGCTGCGCGTGGTGCGGTGGGCCCACCTCATCGAGCTGGGGCACTTGGTGGGGGCGATGAGCTGCGCCGAGTTCGCTTGGCCGACCGATGGCTCCGCCGCGTCGTTGCAGTCGGCGCCGCCGGTCATCGAAGGGCTCATTCAGATGAGCCAGTGGCTCTGGTACGCGCTCGCCGGACAGAAGGGCGCCCTGCGTGGCATCGACGAGGCGCGCTGGTACCGGCTCCCGCACAAAGATGAGCTCATCGTCTGCCACGTGCGCGCGCGGGGCCGGGTGCGCGGGCTCGCCAGCTTCGACGCGACGGCCTTCGGCGATGACCGGCAGCCGCTGGTCGAGCTGAAGGGCCTGTGCCTGTTGCCGGAGGCGGGCGCGTCGGACGGCCTGCGGTTGGGGTGGCAGCGGTTTCTGCGCGCGCTGGGGGCCGCGGACCGATGACCCCCTTTCGCACCCGCCCAGTGGCGATCGTCGGCGCCGCGTGCCAGCTGCCGGGCGTGCAGCGGCTCAAGGAGGTCGACCTCACCGCCGGGGCGCCGGCCGCGCTCGCGGGCTGCCCGCCGCAGTGGGCCGAGTGGCTGGGGCTGGGCGGCGCGTTGCGGGCGGGGCGCATCGCGGACGTGCCCTTCGATTGGAAGAAGTTCCACCTGCCGCCGAACGTCTGCGACCAGATGCACCGCATGGAGCGGGTGCTGCTGACGGTGCTCGCCGAGGCGCTGCTCGACGCCGGCTACACCACCGACGGCGCGCTCGAGCGGTGCGCGGTGTACATCGGCGCGACCGGGCTGGGCGTGGATGAGCGGATCGACCACACCTTGCGGCTGCGGGCGCCCGAGCTGTCGCAGGCGCTGCTGGCGGAGGGCGGGCGGCTCGGGGTGTCGCCCGCGCTCCTCGACGCCGCCGCGAACGAGGTGCTCCAGGGGACGCCGCCCATCACCGCGGACTCGATCACCACCACCGCGAGCGTGGCGGCCGGGCGCGTCTCGGCGCTCTTCAACACCGGCGGCGGCCACTTCGCGGTCGACGCCGGTGGCGCGTCCTCGATGGCGGCCTTGCGGCTGGCGATGCAGAGCCTGGCGCTCGGCCACTGCGACGTCGCGGTGGTGGCGGGGTTGTCGCCGCTGGTGGGGCCGTCGTCCTTCGCGCTGCTCGAGGCGCGCGGCTGGCTCGCGCGCGAGCTGCACCCGCTCACCGAGGCGGCCGGCGGCACCGTCCCGGCGGAGGGCGCGACCGCGCTGGTGCTCCGGCGGCACGAGGAGGTCGAGGCGGAGAAGGGGCGCGCGTACGCCGTGCTGCACGTGGTGAGCGAGGCGTGCGACTTCGCCCGGTCGAGCCTGAGCCACTTGGGCAAGCTGGTGCACGCGGCCGCGCGCGACGCGCTCGAGCTGTCCGGCGTCGAGCCCGACCAGGTCGGCCACCTCGAGCTGACGGCGTGCGGCGTGCCGCCGTGGGAGGACGAGGAGCTGATGGGGCTCCGCGGCGCGCACGCGCTTCGGCGGGGCGGCCGGCTCAGCGTCTCGTGCGCCGCCTCGCGCTTCGGCTACCAGCAGGCCAACTCGGGGCTCACGTCGGTGCTGCGCGCCGCGCTCGCGCTCGATGCGGGGCGGCGGCCCTTCGACGTCGCCGCCGGGCGCCCGCGGGACTCGCTCGGCCCGCTGGAGCGGTCGACGGAGGGCCGCCCGCTCGAGGAGGCCGCGCTGATCGGCGTCAGCAACGCGGCCCCCGGGGGCAGCGCCTACCACGCGCTGCTCTCGCGCGCCCGGGCGCACCGCACGCGCTCGACGCCCGTCCGGCGCGTCCCCGCGGCCCGGAAGCTGGCGGTCGTCGGGGTGGGCGCCATCGCACCCGGCGCGAAAGACGCCAAAGCGTTCTGGCAGAACGTCCAGGCGAAGACCGACGCGATTCGGGACCTGCCGAAGGGCCGGTTCGACATCGACCTGTTGCTCGAGCCGGTGATCGCCGCCTCGGCCGACGTGCCGCGCATCGCCGGGGTGGTCGACCTGCCGGAGTGGGCCCCCGACCGGCTCAAGCTCCCGCCCGCGCTGGTGCGGCGCATGGACCCGGCGGTCTTGCTCACGCTGCTCGCCGGGTGCGAGGCGCTCGAGTCGTGCGGCTTCGAGGAGGGCCGGTGGAACCCGGCCAAGGTGCGGGTCGTCATCGGCCAGCTTCCGCTGCGGGAGCGGGAGCTGGAGGCCGAGCGGCGCTTCACCGCCGAGCGGTACCTGGAGCGCGCCGCCGCGCAGCTGGAGCGCCGCGGCGTCGATGCCCAGGCGCTCGGCGCGCTGATCGCGGCGGCGCGGGCGCGCTACGGCGAGGCGCTGCAGCGCATCGATGAAGACGCCTGGGGCTTCTTCACCGGCGCCACCTGCGCCGAGCGGCTCGCGGCGCGCTTTCGCTTCACCGGCGGGGCGCACGCCGTCGACGCGGCCTGCGCCAGCTCGCTCGCGGCGGTGCATGCGGGGATGCTCAGCCTGCTCACCGGCGAGACCGACGTGCTGCTCGCGGGCGGCGTCGCGTACAACCTGGTGCCCGAGTACTTCGTGACGTTGAGCGCGCTGTCGGTGCTGTGCGCGCGCGGCTCGTTCCCGTTCGACGACCGCGCGGAGGGGTTCGTGCCCGCGGAGGGCGCCGGCGTGGTGGTGATCAAGCGGCTGGAGGACGCCGAGGCCGCGCGCGACCGCATCTTGTCGGTCATCGCTGGCGTCGGCTTCTCGAGCGACGGGAAGGGCACGTCGCTCTTCGCGCCGAGCGCGGCGGGGCAGGCGAAGGCGGTGGAGCGGGCGCTCGACGCGGCGCAGGTGGACCCCACCTGGGTCGATCTGATCGAGGCGCACGGCAGCGGCACGCGCCGCTCCGACGTCGCGGAGGCGACCGCCTACGGCAAGGTGTTCGCCGCGCGGGGGCGCGACAACCCGGTCGCGCTCGGGTCGGTCAAGTCGCAGATCGGCCACCTGAGCTCCGCCGGCGGCGCGATGGGGCTCATCAAGACGACCCTCGCCTTGAGCGAGCAGGTCTTGCCGCCGATGAACGGCGGCGAGTACCCCAACCCGGAGATCCCCTTCGACAAGCTGCCGCTGGCCTTGGCGTTGGAGCGGCGGCCGTGGCGGCTCCCTCAGACGGGCGTGCGGCGCGCGGGCGTGAGCGCGTTCGGCCTGGGCGGGTCGAACTACCACCTGGTCCTCGAGGAGCACGACAACCTCCACCGGCGGGATCGCCGCGTCGACCCCAGCCCCGCCACGCGGCCCTACCCGGCGCCGGCGCGCGGGCTGTTCGCCGACCGGTGGGCGCTCGATCTCTTGCCGCTCTCGCTCGCCTCCGAGGTGCACTACCCGCTCCCCGACAAGCGGCTGCTCGTCCTGTGCGAGCAAGATGACGTGGCGGCCGCGCTCACCGCGAAGCTCGAGCAGGCCGGCTGTCGGACGCACCGCGTGTCGCTCGCCGGCGCGCGGGACTTCGCGGCGGTCGAGGCGCGGCTGAAGGCGGCGGACGAGGCGATCGGCGGGGCGCACGGCGTGGTCGACGCGATGGCGTGGGTGCCGGCGGAGTACTTCCTGAGCCTCTCGCCGGAGGTGTTCCGCGCGCGCATCGACGAGACGATGTCGCGCCTGTTCGGCGTCGCCCGCTTCTTCCACGCGCGCTGGAGCGAGGCGGGCGAGCGCACGGGCTGCTACGTGGCGCTGACGGCGCAGGGCGGTGACTTCGGCTTCCTGGGCGACGGCGGCAACGTGCTGGGCGGCGCCATCTCGGGCTTCCTGAAGGGGCTCAAGCAGGAGCTGCCCAACCTGTTCGCGCGCGTCATCGATTTGGAGCCCGCCTGTCCCCTGGAGCAAGGGGCCGCGTGGCTGATCCGCGAGCTCGCCGAAGGCACCGACCGGGTCGAGGTGGGCTACTGGGGCGAGCGCCGCTTCGCGGTCGGGTTGCGGCGCGCCAGCTTCCCCGAGGTCGACAAGGTGCGCCGGGCGATCGACCCGGCGTGGGTGCTGGTCTTCTCGGGCGGCGGGCGCGGCGCGGTGTTCGAGGTGGCCAAGGCCATTGCGCGGATGGGCCCGCGGGTGGTGCTCACCGGGCGCACGCCGGTGCCGCAGGGGACCGAGCCGTACCTGGCGATGGACGACGCGGCGTTCGAGGCGTACCGGAAAGAAGAGATGGTGCGGCGCAAGCAGGCCGACCCGTCGATGACGCCGGTGCGCTTCGCGCAGCTGTTCGAGCCGGTCGCGCGCGCCCGGGAGCTGTTCCGCAACCTGGCCGAGGCGTTTCAGCTGGGGCTGCCGGTGCAGTACGAGGTCTGCGACATCAGCGATGCGGGCCAGGTGCGCGAGCTGATCGGCCGGGTGCGGCAGGCGCACGGGCGCGTCGACGGCATCGTGCACGGCGCGATGGTCGAGTCGTCGAAGAGCGTGCTCGACAAGAAGCCCGAGGAGATTGCCGCGACGGTGGCGGTGAAGGTCGAGGGCCTTCGAAACCTGCTGCAGGCCACCCGGGCCGATGACTTGAAGCTGGTGATGTGCTTCGGCTCGGGCGCCGGCCGTTTCGGCAACCGGGGCCAGAGCGACTACTGCGCGGCGAACGACCTGATGGCGAAGTGCGCCGCCGCGTACGCGCACCGCGCGCGCGCCACCACGCGGGTGGTGACCATCGACTGGACCGCGTGGGAGAGCGTGGGCGCCGCGGCGAGGAATTTGGACATGGTCTCGTCGACCGGCGTCACCTTCATCTCGCCGGCGGAGGGCTGCTACTGGTTCATCAACGAGCTGATGCTCGGCGGCCACGAGCGCGAGGTGGCCATCTTCGACGAGCGGCTGTTCCACGAATGGCCGTTCCTGGGCGCGTCGGCGGAAGGGCCCGGGGCCCGGCGCGCGTGGGACGATCGCGGGCAGCTGCTCGTCCCCTCGGATTTTCCGCTCATCGAGACCTTGAGCGCCTCGAGCGCGCAGCGGCTGGTGGCGACCCGCCGCTTCGACCTGGAGCGGGATCGCTTCCTCTCGCAGCACCAGCTCTACGGCGTGCCGATTTTGCCCGGCACGTTCGGCTTCGAGCTGCTCGCGGAGGGCGCGGCGCTCCTGCGGCCGGATCTGTGGTTGCTGCGCGGCGAGGCGCTCGAGATCGACGCGCCGGTCAAGCTGTTCCGGGAGCAGCCGGTCAACGTGCAGGTCCAGGCGAGCGTCTTGGAGGAGCGGGCGGATCAGGTGGTGGTGCAGGTGGAGACGAGCAGCGTCATCAAGGTCGGCCACTCGTACATGACGCAGACCCGCATCCACCACCGCGGCCGTTTCGTGCTCGGGCCGCGCCCGGAGTTCCCGCCCGGCACCGGTGGAATGCCGGAGGCGCTCCCCGGCGCCCGCGCGCGGTCGATCTTCCACTTGGCGAAGGACCCGGTGTACCTGGGCCCGCTGTTCTGCCGCGCCGAGTGGGTCTACGTCGGCGAGGACCAGGTCGAGGGCATCATCCGCGCGCCCAGGCACCGCGACATCTTCGCGCACCTGACGCGGCCGTCGTTCGCGTTCGACCCGCTGTTGCTCGACGGCGCGTTTCAGGTCGCCGCCAACTGGGACGGGCACCACCACGACGTCGTCTCGATTCCTTTGGGCGTGCAGACGCTCGAGCGCGGGCGGGCGCGCCGGCTCAACGAGAGCGCGCACGCCCGCGCCACGCCGCTCGCGCAGGAGGGCAAGGACGTCCTCTACGACGTCGAGGTGAGGGGAGAGGACGGCGCGCTGCTGCTCAAGGTGCATCGGCTTCGGCTGCGCCGCCTCGACGCGGGCCAGACCTCGCTGACATGACGAGCGGCTGGCCTTCCACGTTGCGCTTGGCGGGCCGCGTCCTTTCGCTCGGGGAGTGTCTCACCCAAGACGCCGACGCGGCGGCGCTGCGAGAAGCGGAGCGGGCGCTCTTGTCTCCCGCGATGACGCCCAAGCGGCGGCGCGAGCTGTGCGCCGGGCGCATCGCGGCCCACCGCGCCATCGCGCACTGGACCGACGCGCCGCTCGCGGTGCTGGCGCGCCCTGCGGGCGCCGACGCCGGCCGGCCGGTGACACAGCCGGACGTGGGGCTCGCGCTCTCCATCACCCACGGCGCTGGCCGAGCCGTCGCCGCGGCGAGCCCGGGCGCGCCGCTGGGCGTGGACGTGGAGTCGCTCGGCCATGCGCTGGAAGAGAGCTTCGCGCGCGAGGCCTTCGCGCCCGGAGAGCTCGAGCGGTTCTCCGGGCCGTCCGACGTGTCGCCGGCGGTGCTGCTCTGGGCGCTCAAGGAGGCGATGCTCAAGACGTGGGGAGTGGGGCTGCGCGCGCCGCTGCAGCAGGTGGCGTTGTCGACCGAGGGCGAGGTGGCGTGGGGTCGGCCCTTTTCGCTCCAGGTGACCGCGGCGGAGCTGCCGTCCGGGCTGGAGCGTCCCCCGGGCCGCCTGGAGGCGATCGCCTATCGCTCCGAGGGCTGCGTGCTCGCGCTCGTGAGCGAAGGGGGGACTGTCCCCAACGGGGACTGTCCCCGGGGGTGACGAGGCTCGAGGTCGACTCGGAAGTCTTTTGAGGGGATGGCGCTTGGAAAACCCGCTTTAAGCCTCGCCGGGATCGGTGCTCGGATCGTTGCGGAGGCGCTGGCCCGTGCTGCTCCTCTCGAAGCGATCGATCCAGCCGTCGAGCGCGGCGGGGTCGAGCGGCCGGGCGAGGTGGTAGCCCTGCACGACGTCGCAGCGCAGCGAGCGCAAGGTCTGGAGGACGTCTTCGTTCTCGACGCCCTCGGCGATCGCCTCGAGCCCGACGCTGTGCGCCAGCTCCACCGTCACCCGAACGATGGTCGCGTCGGTCAGGTCGCTGTTCACTCCCGAGATGAAGGACCGATCGATCTTCACCGCATGCACCGGGAGCCGCCGAAGGTACGACAGC
>CAZEDU010000019.1:34762-53958 GCA_964511185.1 uncultured Myxococcaceae bacterium
TCGTCGATCGACAGGTGCACGCCCAAGCGCTTGAGCTCGGTCAACACGTCGATCGCGCGCGCGGGGTCGGCCATCACCAGGCTCTCGGTGATCTCCAGGCCCAGCATGCCTGCGGGCACCTGGTTGCGCTCCAGCTCGGTCTGGATCAGCGAAGGCAGCTCGGGGTCGACGAGGTTCCGGATGGAGAGGTTGACCGAGACGACCAGCTGCCGACCTTGCTCGCGAAACCGCCTGCACTGCTCGACGGCGCGGCGGAGCACGAGCCGCAAGAGCGGCGAGATGAGGCCGCTGCGCTCGGCCATGGGGATGAACGTGGCGGGCGAGACCGAGCCGAGGACCGGGTGGGTCCAGCGCGCCAGGGTCTCGACGCCGAACAGCGCGCCGCTGCGCAGGTCGATCTCCGGTTGGAACTGCACCGTGAGCGCCTGCTTCTCGATCGCCGAGCGCAGGTCCGCCAGCATCGAGAGGCGGGCCGCGTCGTCGCGGTCGTGCTCGGAGGCGTAGACCGCGGACGCGTTGCCGGTGCGCTTGGCGACGTACATCGCGATGTCGGCGCGGCGGAGCAACAGGCCGGGGTCCGAGCCGTGCTCCGGGTGCGCGGCGATGCCGATGCTCGCGCCCACCTCCAGGCTCTGCTTCTCCAGCACGAACGGCTTCTCGAACAGCCGGAGGCATTCCCGCGCCAGCGCCTGCGCGGACGCCAGGCTCGCGCCGGGCAGGAGCAGGGCGAACTCATCGCCGCCGAGCCGGGCCACCGTGTTGGACGGGCCGACCTGCTCGCGCAGGCGCAGCCCCACCTGCCGCAGCAGGTCGTCCCCGACGTGGTGCCCGAGCGTGTCGTTCACCGCCTTGAAAGAGTCCAGGTCGATGAGCAAGAGCGAGAGCGGATCGCCGCTGCGCGCCGCGAGCAGCAGCGCCTGCTGCAGCCGGTCGCGCAGGAGCGTCCGGTTGGGCAGCTCGGTGATCGCGTCGAACAACGCGCGCCGCTCCAGCTCTTGGCGGCCCCGGACCTCCTGGCCGATCTCGTGCGCGATGAGCAGCCGGAGCGGCGAGCCGTCCGCCAGCGGGCCGACCGCGACCTCCAGGTGAACCGGGTGTCCTGCCCGGTGCTGGACCGAGGCGTAGTAGGGGCGCGTCGGCTGCTCGCCATCGACCGGCTCCTTGGCCGTGGAGAGCAGCTGCTCGCGGAGCAGGTCCGGGACATCGTCCAGCGTGTAGCCAAGCAGCTTGGCCAGCTGCACATTGGCGTACACGACGTGCTCGTCGTCGAGCACCAGCGCCAGCTTCCCCAGTCGGCCCAGTGATTCGAGCACTGCTTCCGGGTCGAGCGCGGGGAAAGGCGTCTTGGGACGTTGGTGGTTCAGGGGCGGCCCGTTGGGATCCCCACATCATTCTCGAAGCCGGCGCGCACGGGCAAGGCGCGCGCCGAGCATCCTACTTCATCGCCGGTTGTCCCCCTGGCTCGCTCCGAAGCGGCGGCACGGCTGTGGGCTTGCCGTGCGCGTCGAGCGCGACGAGCACGAAGCGGCCGCGCGTCCCCAGCTGGCGGTCGCCGGTGAGCAGGTCCTCCGAGTAGAGGTCGACCTCCACGGTGATGGACGTCCTGCCGGTGGCGATGACGCGGCTGAACAGCTCGACCAGCTGTCCCTCTCGCACCGGCACGTGGAAGTCGCATTTCTCGCTGCTCGCCGTGACGACCGTGCGGCGCGCGTAGCGCGAGGCCACGATGAACGCCGCTTTGTCCATGAGCGCGAGCGCCTGTCCGCCGAAGAGCGTCCCGTAGTGGTTCGTCTGCTCGGGGAACACCATCTCGATCAGGCGGACCTCGGTCAGGCGCCCGGCCTCCAACGTCTCGACGTCAGAAGGCCGCATCGAGCACCACCTCCCCGCTCACGCCGACCTGGTAGGCCGACACGCGCCGCTCGAAGAAGTTGGTGACCTCTTGGACGTCCTGGAGGTCCATGAACGCGAACGGGTTCTGGGCGTGGTAGCGCTTGGGCAGCCCCAACGTCGCGAGCCGTTGATCGGCGCAGAACTCCAGGTAGCGGCGCACGTCGCGGACCGACATGCCCACGACGCCCGTCCCGAGGAGGTCCTCGGCGAACTGCGTCTCGCAGACGATGGCCTCCTCCATCATCTCGAACACGGCGGCCGAGAGCTCGGCGTCGAAGAGCGCGGGCTCCTCGCGGCGGACGGTGTGCACCACCTCGAACGCGAAGGCCATGTGCGCGCTCTCGTCGCGGAACACCCAGTTGGTGCCCGCGGCGAGGCCGTGGAGCAGGCCGCGCGATCTCAGGAAGTACACGTAGGCGAAGGCGCCGAAGAAGAAGAGCCCTTCGATGCACGCCGCGAAGCAGATGAGGTTCAACAGGAACTGCTTGCGCTGCGCGCGCGTCTCGAGCCGCTCCAGGCCCTGGATGGAGTCGATCCACCGCATGCAGAACGCCGCCTTCTTCTGGATGGACGGGATGTTCTCCACGGCGGCGAAGGCGCGGTGCCGGTCTTCCGGGTCCGGCACGTAGGTGTCGAGCAGCGTCAAGTAGAACTGGACGTGCAGCGCCTCTTCGTAGAGCTGCCGCGACAAGTACATCCGCGCTTCGGGCGCGTTGAGGTGCTTGTAGAGGTTCAGCACCAGGTTGTTCGCCACGATGGAGTCGCCGGTGGCGAAGAACGCGACGAGGCGCTTGATCAAGTGGCGCTCGGCGTCGGTCATCTTCTGGCTCAGGTCGCCGACGTCGGTGGCGAAGTCGACCTCCTCGACGGTCCAGGTGTTCTTGATGGCGGCCCGGTACATCTCGAAGAACTTCGGGTACGCCATCGGCCGGAGCGTCAGGCAGAGGCCGGGATCCAGGAGGCGGGCAGGGCGGCTGACGGCGCTCATTGGCAGGCCTCGCAGCTCTCGGGGTTCTCCAGCGAGCACGCCACCGCGGCGGTGTCGGACGCGCCGGCGGCCCAGCCGGGCTCTCCTGACTTGCTCTCCGGTGTCTCCGTCGGCGTCTCGACCGTGGCCTTGGCGATGCGCGTCGCCGGGCGCGACCTCAAGTAGTAGGTCGTCTTGAGCCCCTTCTTCCACGCGTAGAAGTACATCGACGAGAGCTGGCCGATGTTGGGGCTCTCGATGAAGAGGTTGAGCGACTGGCTCTGGTCGATGAACGCGCCGCGGTCCGCCGCCATGTCGATGAGCGAGCGCATGGGGATCTCCCACGCGGTGCGGTAGATGGCGCGGAGCTCCTGGGGCAGCGCCTCGAGCCCTTGCACGGAGCCTTCGGCCAGCTTCAGCTGGGTGCGCATGGGCTCGCTCCACAAGCCGAGCGCCTTGAGCTCGGCGACGAGGTAGCGGTTCACCTGCAGGAAGTCGCCCGAGAGGGTCTCTCGCTTGAACAGGTTCGACACCTGCGGCTCGATGCACTCGTAGCAGCCGGCGATGGAGGCGATGGTCGCCGTCGGCGCGATGGCGCAGAGCAGCGAGTTGCGCAGGCCGTGCCGGGCGATGTGGGCGCGCAGCAGCGCCCAGCGCTCGGCGTCCTCCGGCGTAACGCCCCACGCCTCGAACTGCAGCTCGCCGCGCGCGGCCCGCGTCTCGTCGAAGGCGGGGTGGCGGCCCTTCTCCGCGGCCAGGTCGGCGGAGGCCGAGAGCGCGTGGAAGTAGATCTCCTCGGAGATGCGCCGCGAGAGCTCGCGCGCCTGCGTGCTGTCGAACGGCAGGCGCATCTGGAAGAAGACGTCCTGCAGCCCCATCAGCCCCAGCCCCACCGGCCGCCAGCGCAGGTTCGACGCCCGCGCGGCGGGGATGGGGTAGAAGTTGAGGTCGATCACGTGGTCGAGCTGCCGCACCGCGCTCCGCACCGTGCGCGCGAGCTTCTCGAAGTCGAACGCCACGCTGCCATCCGCGCCGGTCGCGGTGTGGCGCGCGAGGTTGATCGACCCGAGGTTGCAGACCGCCGTCTCTCCCGCGGAGGTGACCTCCAGAATCTCGGTGCACAGGTTGGACAGGTGCACGACGCGGCCGGCGAGCGCGGTCTGGTTGCAGGCGCGGTTCGACTTGTCCTTGAACGTCATCCAGCCGTTGCCGGTCTGGGCGAGCGTCCGCATCATCCGCGCGTACAGCTCGCGCGCCTTGACCGTCTTCGCCGCGAGCCCTTGCGCTTCGGCCGCTTCGTAGCGCTGCTCGAACGCCTCGCCGTAGAGGTCGGGCAGGTCGGGGACCCCCTTGGGATCGAAGAGGCTCCAGGGGCCGTCCGCCTCCACCCGGCGCATGAAGAGGTCGGGCACCCAGTTGGCCAGGTTCAAGTTGTGCGTTCGGCTGGCCTCGTCGCCGGTGTTGTCGCGCAACTCGAGGAACGCCTCGATGTCGGCGTGCCACGGCTCGAGGTAGACGCAGCACGCGCCCTTGCGCTTGCCGCCCTGGTTCACCGCGGCGACCGAGGCGTCCAGCGTCTTCAGCCACGGGACGATGCCGTTGGAGTGGCCGTTGGTGCTCTCGATGAGCGAGCCGCGCGAGCGCACGCGGTGGTAGGCCAGGCCAATGCCGCCCGAGAACTTCGAGAGCATCGCGACGTCGGTGTAGCGCTGGTAGATGTGCTCGAGGTGGTCTTCGGGCGAGTCGAGCAGGAAGCAGCTCGAGAGCTGCTCGTGCCGCGTCCCGGCGTTGAACAGCGTCGGCGAGCTGGGCAGGTACTCGAGCGTCGACAGCAGGCGGTAGAGCTCGAGCGCCTCCGGCACCGTCTGCGACAGCGCGCAGGCGATGCGCATGAAGAACTGCTGCGGCGTCTCGAGCACCAGGCGCGTCTGCGGGTGCTTGATGAGGTAGCGGTCGTAGAGCGTCCTGAGGCCGAAGTACTCGAACTCGCGATCCCGCTCGGGCGCGACCGAGTCGTTGAGCTTGCGCGCGTTGCCCGCGACGAAGGCCTGCAGCCGGTCGTTGATGAGCCCGAGCCGGTGGCCGGCCGCGATGGACTGCGAGAAGGCGTGGATCTCTTGGCTGCGGACTTCCTTTTCGACGTAGGTCGCGAGCAGCCGCGCCGCGAGCTTCGCGTACTGCGGCTCGAGGGCGATGAGCCCCGCCGCCGTCTGGATGGAGAGCTCATCCAGCTCGCGCGTGGTCGCGCCGTCGTAGAGCCCGCTGATGGTCTTGGTGGCGACCGAGAGCGCGTCGACGTCCGTCAGGCCGACGCAGCACCGGCTCACCGCACGAACGATCTTGTTGACGTCGACGGGCTCGCTCGAGCCGTTGCGCTTCTTCACGCGCATCGACGTCTGCGGGTACGCCTCCTCCGTAGGACGCGAGGCGTTGGTCAGGGGCGTCCGCAACCGCGGCGCGCCGTTCTCCCTCTGGGACGTTTCGTTCAGCATCCAGGCCTCCCTCTCCGGTTTGACTGCGTGCTTGCGACAAGACCGCTCAAGTCCATGTCGAAGCCGCGGGAGAAGGAGCCGGCCGATACGCCTTGGGGGCGTGCGCCTCGGACCGACCGACGCCTCCCCTCGAGGCTTCCAGGTCGAACCGGCGCTGGTTGTCTCTCCGGCGCCAGACGTTGGCAGGTCTTCGGGCTCGCGAGCGCTTCGGCTTTCGCCGCTTTCCTACGGTCCACCGCTTCCCAGCCACGAAGGCCAGTGCGTGAGGTGGAGCTCGTTCTCGCTGACCGCTGCGGGGCAGCCCCGGATTCTCACCGGGTTCCCTTTTCAGTCCCGGGGACATCCCCAGGACACCAACATATAACGCAACATATTGTAGTGCCCGACCAGCGGTCAACTAGATATGGGGGCAGCCGCGCGCTCGAGCTTGGGGCGGGGAGCTCAGCGTTGTGGGCCGCGCGGGTCGGAGATGACCTCGACGAACTCGGCGATGACCTTCACGTCGGTGCCCGGTTTCTCGGTGAGCACGATGGGCGGAAACTTGGGGTTGAGGGATTCCAACCGCACCTCGATGCGCCCTTTGGCTCCGGTCTTTCGGGTGAAGCGCTTCACGGTGTAGCTGCCGCCGGTCTCCACGTCATGGATGTCGCGGTGCTGAACGAGGACGATTCGCCGCTCGGGATCTCCGCCGTCGAGCCGCCGGAAGAGGCACAGCGCGCCGCTGGGAATCAGCGGTTCCATCGACTTTCCGACCACTTGCGCGGCGAACATGTTCGGCCGAACCGGGCGCCGCGCCGAGGGTTGCACCCAGCCGATGGGCTCGACCTCGCGGGCGCTGCCCAGCGTTCCGGCGGCGGCGCGCAGCGTGTAGAGCGGAACAGCGCCTTTGGGCGAGCCGGTCGGCTCACCCAGCTGCAGAAGGGTGGTCAGGTCGGTCTCCAGCGCCTCGGCCACCCGAGCGAGCCAATGCAGGGTGGGGCTTTTTCGACCCGCCATGACATCCCAGAAATGACTTCGCGAAACTCCCGCCACGTCGGGTAGATGACTCAGGATGACGCCACGCTGACGTGAGAGCTCGCGTATTCGCTCAATCAGTCCGCGTTGGAAGTCGTCCAAGGCCGCCTCGGGGGGCGACCCTAGAAGGGCTCCTCAATGGCGGAGTCCGCTATAGAGGAGTATGACTCTCAGTATGACTCCAACGATGAATTCGAGCGCAGACCGCTCGCAGCGAAAGATGACCGTGCTCTTCGTCGACGATGACCCGGCGGCGCTCGCTTCGTTTCAGCGGCTGACCCGGGACCTGCCCGTCTCCGTCCGCTTCGCGAGCAACGCCACCGAAGCGCTGCGGATGATGGAGGCCGAGCCGGCCGAGCTGGTCATCTCGGACTACCGCATGCCGGGGCTCGACGGCGTCGCGTTCCTCAAGCAGGTGCGGCGGCGGTGGATGCTCTCGAAGGTCATGTGCGTGCTGCATACCGGCGACCCGCTGCGCGGGCGGGAGCCGGGCTTCGACGTTCCGGTGCTGGCCAAGCCCTGCGATCCCGACGCGCTCCGCGACCTGATCCTGTCGTTCGCCCGCCCTTCGTGATGAGGGTCCAAGCGCTCGGCAGTTAGGCGGAGAGGCTGTCCAGCGGGTTGGTCTGGTTGGCGAAGCCCGTCACCGGCACTTTGGCGAACTGGAGCATCGCCAGGAGCATGCGCGAGATGGGCGGGCCGGAGTACTTGATGTGGCGGCCGCCTCGAATGGCGCCGCCGGCGGTCCCGGCGAGGATGACGGGCAGGTTGTTGTTGCTGTGCACGCGCCCGTCGGACAGCTCGCTGCCCAGGTAGATGACGGAGTTGGTGAGGAGCGTGCCGTTGCCCTCGCTCACCGCGTGGAGCTTGCCGAGCAGGTGCGCGAAGAGGCCGACCTGGTAGACGGTGAACTTGGTGATGCCGTCGGTGTCGCCGTCGTGGGCGCACTGGTGCTGGTTGGTGCGCGCCCCGACCAGGGTCGCGTTCGCGGTGCCGGTGCTGCTCCCGGTGTTGCCGATGCCGAGCATGAAGCTGCCGTAGCGGGTCAGATCGCAGCTGAACGCGAAGGCGATGAGGTCGAGCATCACCTTGGCGCGCGCGGTGAAGGCGAGGCTGCCCGGCGGCTCGTTGGGCACCGTGCACGCGGCGGCGGTGGGCGGCGGCGGGCTGCTCGGGGTGAGCGCGGCGATGCTGCGCTCCAGCTCGCGGACGCCGGTCAGGTGCGCGTCGAGCCGGATCTTGTCCTCGGCTCCGAGCTGCGCGTTGAGCCGGCCGATGTCGTTGCTGACGAAGTCGAGCACGCTCTTGCGCTCGAGGTCGAGCGGCGACGGGCCGGCGGGCGTGGGGGCTGGGTTGCTGCCGCCGGCGTTGGGCACGCCTCCCGCCACCAGCTTCTGGTACACCTGCTTGGGGTCGCGGATGGGCGGCACCGGCTGGTTGCGCGCGGACCAGGACGCGTGGCCGTAGACGGCGGTGCTGACCTCGTTGTTGCCGATCGAGTTCGGGATGTTCTCCATGCTGATCGCCAGCGAGGTCAGCTTGGTGTTCGGCTTCATCTGCTGCGCCGCGACCTGATCCACCGAGGGGCCGCCCGCGCCGCTGGTGGTGGTCGGCATGCCGTTGGCGAAGGCGCCGGAGCCGCGCGCGTGCGGGTTGCCGGCGCCGCCGACGCCCAGGTTGATGCCCGAGAGCACATTGAAGTGCGCGCGGTAGGGCTCGAGCGACTGCAGGCACTGCGACATCGGGTAGTTGAGGCCCGTGCCGGTCGGCACCCAGCGGTCCACCGGGACGCCGTTGGGGAGGAAGAAGGTCAGCACGCGGATGGGGGCGGCGCTCGTGCTCTGGGCGTGCGCGACGCCGAACAAGAGCCCCTTGCCGTCGAGCATCGCCTCGAGCACCGGCAGGCCGAGCGCGACGCCGGCGCCGCGCAGCAAGGTTCGTCGTGCAAGTCGGGTCTTCTTCATGGAGACACCTCGCGGGTGCGGAAGCGGTAGAGGTCGCTGGTGGCGAGCTGGGTGACGAGCGTGGGGAAGTGGACGGTGCCGGCGGGGAAGTCCTGCACCAGCGCCTGGACCGCGCACTCGTCGGCGGCCCGTTCGCCGCGGCCCATGCCGTAGCGGAACAGGTGCACCGCCACGCAGCGCTGGCTCTGCGGCGCGCCGGCGAGCAGGGCGCCGAGCTCTTGGGGCCCGTTGAACTTGCCGCTGGTCAGCCCGACCACTTCGCCATCGGTGGCGATCGCCTTGCCCGAGGCGTCGGTGGTCCGGTGCTGGCCGATGCCGTCGTAGCGATCGAGGCCGAAGCCGATCGGGTCCATCTTCGCGTGACAGCCCGAGCAGGCCGGGTCGGCGCCGTGGCGCTCGAGCCGCTCGCGCTCGGTCTCGCCGGGGACCGCGGCCGGGACCTCGGGGATGTCCGCGGGCGGCGGCGGCATCGCGTCGCACATCACCACCTCGCGCACGTACTTGCCGCGGTGGATGGGCATCGTCGAAGGCGAGGGCGCGGTGAGCGTCAGGAAGCTCGCGTGGGTGAGCAGCCCCCGACGTTCGCTGGTGGCGGGCAGCTCGACGCGCGCCCACTGGCCCGAAGGCGGCGCGGGCAGGCCGTAGTGCGTGGCGAGCGCCGCGTTGACGTAGGTGTGCTGGCTGGTGAGCAGCCCCAGCACGTTGGTGGTGGTCCCCGTCAGGTGCTCCTCGGCGAGCCGCTTGGTCTCCTCGAACATCGCGCCGCGCAGCGCTTCGGAGAACTTCGGGTAGGCCGCGGCGTCGGGCGTGGCGTGGAGCAGGTTCCGGAGCCCGAGCCACTGCTCGGCGAAGGCGGCGATGCCGACTTGAGCGCGGGGATCGGCGAGCATCGCGCGCACGTGCTGCTCGATGCCGGCGATGGTGTCGAGCTCGCCGCGCTCGGCGGCGTCGAGGAGCGCGTCGCTCGGCGTGGTGCCCCAGACCAGGTACGCAAGCCGCGTCGCCAGCTCGTAGCCCGTGAGCCGCGCGATGTCGGGGTAGCCGGGCACCGCGGCGCCGAGCTCGGGCCGGAAGAGGAAGTAGGGCGACTGCAGCATCGCCTGCACCGCGACGCGGGCCCCCGCGTACGGATCGGTCGAGGTGGTGCGCGCCTTGGCGAGCGCGGTGAGCTCGGCCGACTGCTCGGGCGTGAGCGGTCTGCGGAACGCGCGCCGCCCGAAGCGATCGACGAACCCCTCCAAACAGCCGCTCGCGAGCGGATCGCAGCCGAGCACCTTTCCGCGCAGCGCGGACGAGGCCATCGCGTCCTTCGCCGCCTTCTCGGCCGCGAGCTGGTAGGCCTCCACGTGCGCGGCGGAGATGTGAACGCCTTCGGCGTTGTTGTCGAAGCCGAGCACGTTGATGTCGTCGGGGAGCGGCACCGCGCTGTCCAACGTGACGCCGAGCAGCTCGTGGACGGTGCGCTGGTACTCGGCGTTCGTGAGCCGCCGCAGGAAGAGCGAGGTCATCTGGGGCGTGCAGCCGTTGGCGGTGACGCCGCCCGTCGGAGGATCGAAGCTCCCCGCCGGGCCGCCCGGGTCGTCGGCACCGCCGGACCGGGTGGCGAGCGAGCCGGTGGAGTCGCCGTAGCAGGCGGCGAGCGTCGAGCAGGCGGTGAAGAGCAAGCCCCAACGGACGAAGGCTGCAGGCGCTTTCGTGAACATGCGCCCCTGAACAGCAACCCGCATGCCGTTGGGGGACCGGTTCGCAACCGGCGCATTTTTCAGAAGCGAAGGCGCGAAGGACGTTCGCCAACGCGGGGTTGGCCCGATGGCGGTGGGCGCAGCTGAGATCTGGGGTATGCATTCGCGCGCGCCCAGAAGCGAGTCGTCTTCGCCGTTTGGCTTCACCGGGGCCGCGGCCTCGGTCGTGCAACGCGCGGGACCGCCATGGTCAAGTTGCTACGACTCGTTTGCGTCGCGACGCTTCTGTCCAACTGCACGGGCGAGGCGGGGCTCTTCTTCGGAACGAAGCAGGGCGAAGACGGCCCCGCGCTCGGGCCCTCGCCGCATGCCCCGGCGCCGCCTTCGGTGATGGTTCGCCAGGGGCTGCGAAGGCTCACCCGCGGCGAGTACGCCGACACGGTGCGAGATCTGTTGGGCGCACCGCCGACGAGCCTCGACCTGCTGCCCGAAGACGGGCTGGTCCCCTTCGACAACGATCACACGCTTCAAGCCTCGTCGGCGGCGCTGATCGACGGCGTCGAGTCGCTCGCCGCGCAGCTCGCCGCGGCGCTGTCCGCCGACACCGCGCGGCGCAAGGCGATCGTCCCGTGCGAGCCCGCGGGCGCTGGGGACGTCGCGTGCTTCGAGCGCTTCCTGCGCTCGTTCGGCCGCAAGGCCTTCCGGCGCCCGCTCGAAGCCGACGAGCTGGCGCTGTACGCGACGTTGCGCCAGCACGCGGTGGAGAGGAACGACTTCTTCGTCGGCGTTCGGCTCGCGGTCGAGGCGATGCTGCAGAGCCCGAGCTTCCTGTACCGCGTCGAGCGCGGCGAGCCGGTCTCCGGCGACGCCTCGGTGGTGCGGCTGACCTCGTACGAAGTCGCCACCCGCTTGTCGTACCTGTTCTGGGGCAGCGCGCCGCCCGACTGGCTGCTCGACGAAGCCGACAGAGGTGGCCTGCTCGCACCGAGCGAGACCCGAGACGCCGCGACGCGCCTGCTCGCCGATCCGCGCGCGAAAGAGCGCGTCCACCGCTTTCACGCGCTCTGGCTCGGCTACCACCCGCAGACCCCCGCGGCGGGCCTGCGCGCCGCCCAGCTCCAGGAGTCCCGAGCGCTGGTGCAGCGCGTGGTGTTCGACGAGCCGGGCGACTACCTGCGGCTCTTCTCGTCGGAGGACACGTTCATCGACGCGTCGCTCGCGTCGCACTACGGGCTGCCCGCGCCCTCGACGGGCGGGTTCGGGTGGGTGCGCTACGGCGCGAGCGATCGCCGCGGCATCCTCTCGCACGGCGCGGTGCTGGCGAACGGCGCCACCGAGAAGGACACCAGCCCGGTGCTCCGCGGCATCTGGGTGCTGCAGCGCTTGATGTGCGAAGACCTTCCGCCGCCCCCGCCCGACGCGGCCACCGACCTGCCGCCGCCGGGGGACACGCCGGTGTGCAAGAGCGAGGTGTACGCGCAGCACCGCAGCGGCGCCTGCGCGAGCTGCCATTCGCGTATCGACCCCATCGGCTGGGGCTTGGAGCGCTACGACGGCCAGGGCCGCTACCGCGCCGTCGAGCCCGAGCCGCCCCATTGCGCCATCGACGGCCAGGGCGAGCTGCCCTCCGTCGGGCCGTTCTCCGGGCCGGGCCAGCTCTCCAGCTTGCTCGCGGGGACCCAGCGGCTGGAGCAGTGCGTGGTGCGGCAGGTGTTCCGTTACGCCGTCGGCCGGCGCGAGCTCCCCGAAGAGGCGCCGCTCCTCACCGAGCTCCAAGGGGAGCTGAGCCGCTCGGGCCGCAGCTTCACCGAGCTGCTTCTCGCGCTGGCGTCGGACGAGAGCTTCTTCTTCCGAGGGGTGGACGAGCCATGAGAAGGAAACCGCTGAGCCGTCGAACGCTGCTGAAGGGTGCGGGGGGCGTGGGCATCGCGCTGCCGTTGCTCGAGGCGATGCTCGACGGCAAGTCGCACGCGCAGTCGTCCGCGCTCGCGCCCAAGCGCTACTTCGTCTTCTTCGGCGGCATCTCGCTCGGCGCCGATGGCGATGCGCGGCCCAACGAGCTGACCCCCAACACGACGGGCGCCAACTACGACCTGAAGAGCGGGCTCGCGCCGCTGGCCACCTACGGCGTGCGAGAGAACGTGTCGGTCCTCTCGGGGCTGCGGATCCCCGACGGCGATCCGTGTCCACCCGGCGGTCGCTGCGGCGGCGCCGGCCGGTACCACACGTCGATGCTGAGCCCGATCCTCACCGGGGTGCGCGCCATCTACGTGAAGGGCAACGGCGACCCGGTGGCGCCCATCGCCCGCGGCGAGTCGACGGACCACATCGTGGCGCGCGCGATCGCCGGCAGCACCAAGGTGCCCAACTTGCCCTTGCGGGTGCAGGTGGCGGTCTATCCCGACGGCGGCGAAGGGCCGGACGGCCGCGAGTGCATGAGCTTTCGCCGCGACGCCAACGGCACCTTCCCGAAGGTGCAGCCGATCGTCAGCCCGTCGCAGGCGTTCAAGACGTTGTTCGGCGGCTTCGTGCCGCCCTCGAGCGCGCCGCCGGCGCCGAGCGACGACTTCGAGCTGCGCAGCCGCCGCAGCGTGCTCGACGTGGTCAAGCAGCAGGCCGACGCGATGAGCCGGCGGCTGGGCAAGTGGGATCAGCAGCGGCTGAGCCGCCACCTGGAAGAGATCCGCGATCTCGAGAAGCGCGTGGCCGCGATCGGTCCGACGCCCGCCGAGCCCACCTCGTCGGCGTGCGCGCTGCCGCCGGCGCCGGGCTCCGACCCGGGCAACAGCGAGTCGCACTGGTCGGGCGAGGAGGACCGCTACCGCGCGATGTGCGACCTCATCCACATGGCGTTCGCGTGTGACCTGACCCGCTGCGGCACGCTGATGGTCACCATGTTCGAATCGTTCCTCTCGCTCCGGCCCATCACGGGCCGCTCCGGCAGCATTCACGGTGTCGGGCACGGCTCGAAGAGCGTCTTCGAGGTGGGCAAGGTCATCGCCTGGCACGTCAAGCACTACGCGTCCCTGGTGGCCAAGCTGCGCGACACACCGGAAGGAAACGGCCGGCTGCTCGACAACGTGGCGCTGCCGTTCCTCTTCGAGGGTGGCTACGAAGGCACCGTCCACTCGACCGTCAACATGGCGATGCTGGTCGCCGGAGGGGCCGGCGGGCTGCGCCGGGGCGTTCACATCGCCGCGCCAGGCAAGCACCCCGCGCAGGGGCTCCTCACCTGCATGAACGCGGTGGGGCTCAACCTGACCTCGCTGGGAGACGTGAGCGGCGAGATCCCCGGGCTGCGCACGAGCTGAAGGGCGGGGGCCGCGGTCCGCCGGTGAGGGGCAGGCCCATCGGGGTCGTCGGCCAACCCTGGTGGTCAGGCGTGGCGCGCCGGCGATTTGTCTCGTCGTTTCGAGGCCGCGCGAACCGCGCTGACCGATGCGTGCGGTTTGCATACTGTGCACCGCATGCCTACAGAGACGTTACGAGTCGTCGTCGACGCCGAGGGGATCGCCCAGGCCATCGCGCAACCGCGCTACCTGGTGCGGGTGGTCAAAGGGCCGGACCGGAAGAAGGAGCGCCGAAGCAGCGGCGCGCGCTTCCTCATCGGCAGCGGCGAAGGCGCGCAGCTGCAGCTCTCTGATCCGACGGTGAGCGCGGTGCACTGCGAGATCCTGGTCGATCAGCGCGGCGTGCGCGTGCGCGACCTCGAGTCGAAGAACGGCGTCGTGGTCGGCAGCCGGCGGGTGGGGGAGTGCTACCTGGAGTCGGGCGACGACCTGACGCTCGGCGGCAGCGTGGTGCGCTTCTCGCTGCTCGACGAGGAGGAGCGGACCGAGCTCGACGACGAGGGCCGCTTCGGCAGGCTGCGCGGCCGCTCGCTGCCCATGCGGCAGCTCTACGGCGAGCTCAAGAAGGCGGCGGCGTCGGACGCGACGGTGCTCTTGTACGGAGAGACGGGCACCGGCAAGGAGCTCGCCGCGGAGGCGCTGATCGCGGCGAGCGGCCGGAAGGACAAGCCGGTGGTGGTCGTCGACTGCGCGCAGCTGGGGCTGCAGCTCGCCGAGAGCGAGCTGTTCGGGCACGAGGCCGGCGCGTTCACCGGCGCGACCCGGCAGCACATCGGCGCCTTCGAGCGCGCGAACGGCGGCACCGTGTTCCTCGACGAGGTCGGCGAGCTGCCCAAGGAGCTGCAGGCGAAGCTGCTCGGCGTGCTCGAGCGCAAGTGCGTCCAGCGGGTCGGCGGCGGCACGCCGATCCCGATCGACGTGCGCGTCGTCGCCGCCACCCGGCACGAGCTGGAGCGCGAGGTGAACCGGAACGCCTTCCGGTCGGACCTCTACTTCCGCCTGTCCGCCATCCAGATTCGGCTCCCCACGCTCCGGGAGCACGCCGAGGACATCCCCGATCTCATCTCGTCCTTCCTGGAGGGCCTGCCGAACGCCGCGCCGCTCAGCCCTGATCAGCTCCGCGCGCTCTACGCGCGGCAGTACCCCGGCAACGTGCGCGAGCTGCGCAACCTGGTCGAGCGCGCCGCGCTGGGGCTCGAGCTCTCGCCGCCCAAGCTGGTGGCGCTCGAGGTCGACGTCAACGAGCCCTACCGCGCGCAGAAAGACCGCCTGCTCGCCAGCTTCCAGCGCTCGTACCTGACCCGCATGTACGAGCTGTGCAAAGGAAACATCTCGGAGCTGTCGCGCCGGTCCGGGCTCGACCGCATGCACCTGTACGACCTCTTGCGCCGCAACGGCCTGCAGGAGCGCAGGTAGGCCGGTGTCGGTGGTCACCGTTCGGGCGCAGCGCATACGATGATGGGCGTGTCGAGCCGACCTTCACGCGCGTCCGTGACCTTGGATGTCGGCCGGCCCTTGGGCGGCGGCGGCATGGCCGACGTCTTCTTCGCCGTGATGCGCCTGGACGGTAAGAGCGAGCCGGTGGCGCTCAAGCGCATCCGCGCGCAGTACACGAAGGATCCCGAGCTGGTCCGCCACTTCAAGCGCGAGGCGGAGATCTGCTCGCTGCTCCAGCACCCGAACATCGTGGGGCTGCGCTCGTTCGGCCAGGACGCGCAGGGGCCTTACCTCGCGCTCGAGTTCGTCGACGGCTGCTCGGCCTCGGCGCTGGTGAAGAAGCTCGGCGGCCAGCTGTCGCTGTCGGCGGTGCTCTGCATCGTGACCGACGCCGCCCGCGCGCTCGACTTCGCGCACCACCTGACCGGCGACGACGGCGCGCCGCTGGGCATCGTCCACCGCGACGTCTCGCCCGACAACATCCTGGTGTCGTCGACCGGCCACGCCAAGTTGGCCGACTTCGGCATCGCGAAGCTGCGCGACAGCACCCGCGTGACGCGCACGGGCCTGGTGGTCGGCAAGTACGGCTTCATCCCGCCCGAGGTCTTCGAGGGCAAAGAGTCGGACATCGCCGGCGACTACTACTCCTTCGCCGCCACGGTGTTTCAGCTCATCTGCGGCGTGCCCGCCTTCCCCGGCCGCACCGACGCGGAGGTGATCCGCGCGGTGCTCTCCGCCGAGCCGCCGCGCCTCGCCGCGCTGCGCCCCGACGCGCCGGCCGAGCTGTCGTCCTGGGTGGATCAGGCGCTCCAGAAGGATCCATCGCTCCGGCCCAAGCGCTTGAGCGATCTGATCGACGCGTTGCCCCCGCCCACCGACGCGGCGCGGACCGAGCTGTCGCACGCCGTGGCGCGGACGCTGGCCTCGTTCGAGCGGACCACCGGCATCAGCGCCCCGCACACGCAGACCCACGCGCAGGAGCGGCAGCGGCTCTGGCCGTCGAAGCTGCCCCGCTGGACGTGGGCGCTCGCCGGGGCGATCAGCGGCCTGGTCGTCGTCGGCCTGGGGCTGTCGCTGTTCACCCGGCCGAGCGCATCGCCCGAGCCCGTCCCAGCGCCCATGGCCCCAGCGGCCTCACCGGCTCCACCGACTCCACCAGCGGTGGTCGCCGAAGCCCCGCCGCCCGCCGCGCAGCCGACACCCAAGCCCGCGACGCCGCGCCGCCCAGCGCGCGCGGTCCCCAAACCGGCGCCGGTCGAGAAGGTCGAAAAGCCCGCGGGCACGGGCACGCTGCGGCTGCGCGTTCAGCCCTGGGGCGAGGTGCTCGTCGGTGGTCAGTCGAAGGGCGTCACTCCGATGGAGCCGCTCAAGCTGCCGGCCGGCGTTTACACCGTCGTGGTGGTCAACCGCGAGCTGAACGCGCGCCGCTCGTTCCGCGTGAAGATCGAACCGGACAAGGAAGAGCTGCTCAAGGTCGTCTTGCCCTGACGCGCGCGCGCCGGGCGGCGAGGAGCAAGAGCAGCAGCCCGAGCCCTATGGGCGCGGACCCTGAGGCCGCGCCGCACCCGCACGACCACCCCAGGAGCCCCACGTCGAACCGCCCGTCGCCTCCGCCGGGCGATGGCGGCGGCTCTTCTTCTCCCGGCTCCCCGCCATCCGGAGGCGGGGCGACCTGGCCCGGATAGACGAGCAGCACCGGGCTGGTGGTGTCGCGAAGGCGGACCGTCCACTGGCCCCCTTGCGGGGTGAGCGCCGCGGGGCGGCCCAGCACGTCGGTCGCTTGCGACGGCGTGGGCACCGTCACGCTCACGTCGAGCCCGCGCGCCTCGCCCCAGAGCGCCACCAGCACGTCGTCGTCGCCCTCGATGCGGACCGCGTGCACGCCGCCCACGCCGACGTCCAGCGCGGTGGCGTTGCGCCGGCCCTTCGCCGCCGCCGCGAGCGTCTGGAGCGCGACGAAGGCGGGCTTGTCGGACTGACCGGCGGTGAGGAGCCCCGTGTTCTGGCTTTGCTGCGCGCCGTTGGTGCCGGTATCGACCAGCGTCGGATAGACGAAGAGCTCGTCGCCCGCCGCCCAGGACGAGAGCAGGTCGCGCGCGACGCGGTAGGCCTGCAGCTCGCGCGCGCCGGTCGACTGCCCGTCGCCGAAGTCGGCGGAGCTGATCTCCCGGCCGCCGTGCCAGACCGGGAAGGCGACCCCCGCGCGCGCGAGCTCGGCCTTGACCGCCAGCCGCTCGAGCACGCTCCGCTCCGGGGTGCGAAGCGACGGGAAGAGCGCCACCGCGCCGCCGGCGGGGATCTGCGCCGCGAGCACCGCGCGCAGGAACGGCAGCTCGAGCGACATGGGCGCGGCGACGATGGCCGCGCTGTCCTTCGCGCGCACCTGCGTCACCACTTCCTTGAAGAGCGCGCCGAACTCGGCGCCGTTCGCGCTGGGGCTCCAGTTGTCGTGGGCGTCGTTCCACAGCTGGTAGCGCACGTCGCTGCCGGCGAGCCGCTGGGCGAGCGCCGCCGCGTACTGCCCGAACGCCTGCCGCGTCGCGCTCGAGCGGGGCGGCGCGCCGGCGCCGTCGCTGTGCGTGGGGTGGGTGAACCCGAGCACCGCGATGAGCCCGAGCCCGCGCGACGAGAGCGCCGCGGCCAGCGGATCCACCGTCGAGAAGTCGTACGTCCCCGCGCTGGGCTCGACGGTCGCCCAGGGCAGCTCCGCGCGCACCGCGTGAAAGCCGGCCGCGGCGAGCTTGTCCAAGGTGGCCGCGGAGACGTCGAGCGGCACCGAGACCGCCGGCGCGATCGGCCGGTGGAGCGGCGCGATCGCGGGCGCGAGCGGCTCGAGCTCGAGCGAGAGCGCGTCGATCCACCTCACGTTGTCGATGAGCGCGCTGCCCTGCCGCTCGGCGGCGGTCTCCAGCGGGTCGGCGAGCACCTGCACCAGGGCGAGTCCGCCCGTGGGCTTGCCCGGCGTGCCGGACCCGTTCCACCAGTCGTTGGGGAAGTCGACGAGGACTCGGTAGCGGTACCAGGCGTTCGGGTCCGAGGCCCAGAGCGGCCGGCCGATGTTGTACGCCAACGTCTGACTGGTGTTGTCGCGCACGCGCAGGAGCATCTCGACGTCCGGTGGAGCGCGCAGGTCGTAGCTCACGCCCACCACCGCACGTGCGGGGCTCACCCCTCGGTTGGCGGTGACGTAGTTGCCGCCGCCGGTGAAGTCGTAGCGCAGCTCGAGCGCCGCGCCGTCGTTGCCGGCGTCGAGCCGAATCGAGCCGGTCGCGCCGGGGAACTCCGGCCCGTTGAAGAAGCTCCAGGGCGTCAGCGCGTTGGGGCCCTCGAGATCATCGAGGAGGACCTCGGTGGCCTGCGTGGCGGCCAGGGCCGCGAAGGCAACCACCAGCACGATGAGGGGCGCGCGTCTGGCCACGTTCGGTCGAGGGGTCCTGGGGGCATAGTACCTCACCGACCACCCCGCTTAGAGTGGGGGCGATGCGAGGGCGTGGCCTGAGCGCTTCCTTGGCAGTCCTTGTCGGCGCTTCCGCGTGGGCCGCGCCCGCCGACTCGAGGAACCCCTACATCCCCGTGGTGGAGGTGCTCTACCGCAGCCTCGAGTACGAAGAGGCGCTGCGCGAGATGGAGAAGGCCAACGCGTGGCCGGACAACTCGGCAGAGGAGCGCACCTGGCTCGCCTTCATGGAGGGCGTGCTGGTGATGGAGTTCAACGACGTCGAGCGGGCGCGCGCGGCGTTCGTGCGCGGACTCCAGCTCTCGCCGGACGCGACGCTGCCGGTCGATGCCTCGCCGAAGGTGCGCGAGACGTTCGAGAAGGCGCGGCAGGAGGTGCAACGCGCGATGCCGCCGCCCGCGCCGCCGCCGGCACAGCCCGAAGCGCCCGCGCCGCCCGTGGTCAGCGCTGCCCAGCCCGCGCGCGCCGCGCTTCGGCTCGAGGCGGGCGCGTGGGGTTTTTCGGACGTCGTCGCGCGGACGGTCGCGGTGGGCGCCGACGTGGGCGCGCGGTGGAGCGACTTCGAAGCGCGCGTCCAGGTGCTCGCCGGGCCTCGCGTCGCGCTCGGGCTCGAGGCGGCCTATGTGCTCGGCTCGGAGTGGATGGGCAAGCTCGGCGCGCGGGGCCGCGCGGTCCCCGCGGTCGGTGCGTATGGCGGCGGCGTGGTGGTCGGGGGGGCCTGGGCCTTCAGCCCCCACGCGTACCTCTTCGCCGACGCCTCGGCCGAGGCCTTCCACGCGCCCGCGGGCTATCGCCCGTTCGGGGTGATGGCGACCTTCGGGCTTCGCGGCACGCTCGCGCTGCACTGACGCTACGGCTTGCAGCCGATGCGGCCTTTCGCCAGCACAAGGTTGTCGATGAAGAGGTACTCGTCCTTGAGGGGCGTCCAGGCCGCCGTGCC
>CAZEDU010000020.1:0-24842 GCA_964511185.1 uncultured Myxococcaceae bacterium
ATTCCTGAGCGGTCGTGGGGCGGGGACGACCACGGCAAGCGGTGGCGCTCGCGGTAACCCCAGTACCCCAACCCGGCCAGAACCAAGAGCCACACGAGAGCCTTCATGGCCAAAAGCTCAGCAGCAGCGGCGCGCGGACATCAAGGCGCCGCCACCCACACCAGACGACCAGGCGCGTCGGCCTGGTATGTTCCGGCCGTCGCAAAGCGTTCTTCCGCCGAGGCTCGATTTGAAGACCCCTCCGAAGATTCAGCTCGTTCCCGTCGAACGGCTGATCCACATCGAAGGACACAGCAAGAAGCGCGTGTCGTGGCTGATCAAGAAAATCCTCGACGAGGGCGTGTGGACCAAGCCGCTCGCGATCGACCACAAGCACAACCTGGTGCTCGATGGTCAGCACCGAATGGAAGCGGCGCTCCGCCTCAACCTCAAGAAAGTCCCCGTGGTGAAATACGACTACTCACGGGTGACGCTCTGGAGCCTGCGCCCCAACTACGCATTCGACTGGAAGCTCGTCACCGAGCGCTCGCTGGCCGGTGAGCCCTACCCGTACAAAACGGTGAAGCACGCGTTTCCCTTCCCGCTCCCCGAGATCGCCATTCCGCTCTCGAAGCTTCAGGGGTAGCCGCCTTCAATCCGTCCCGCGCTGCGGCGAACCTCCCACGCGAGAAGCGCGGCGATGAGCGCGCCCCAGAGCGCAATCGCTACCTCGGCGCGCAGTGCGACCCACCAGCTCCCCAAGGCCCACGCCGCTGTGAGCGCAGCGACGCCGGCCATGGTCTTCCACGGCATCGGCTCGAGCCGGCGCTTCTTGAACTCGAGCCAGAAAATCCCCTTCATCATCAGATACGTCACGAAGGTGGCGAAGGCCGCTCCGGGCGCCCCGAAGCTTGGGATGAGCGCGAAGCACAGGGCGAGGTTCACCACCGCAGCCAGGCCGCTCACGCGCACCAGCGTCGACAAGCCACCCACCATCGCCAGTCCCAAGGCGTAGGGCGGCAGGTACGAGACCGTCAACGCGACGCCCACCATCGCCAGCAACGGGGCGCTGCCGGCAAAGCTCTCGTTCAGCAGATGCGAGACGACCCAATCGGGCTGAAAGAAGCACACGCCCGCGATGAGCGCGAGCCACGCGATGCTCACGGAGTGAAGCCCTCCGAAAATCCGATTTCGCCCTTCTGCCGACGCCTCGCCCGCGAGCCGCGGCATCACGGCTTGCAGCAGCACGTCGATGGGCAGCAAGAGCGACGAGAACAATCGGTAGCACGCCCAGTACTGTCCAGACTCGACGGCGCCACGCAGAATTCGCAACAGCAACACATCGGCCTGTCCGTAGATGAATTGCGCGATGTTCAGCGAGAACCACTGCGTGGCCTCCCGCCGCCCGAGCCGAATCAAGTCCACCGCGCGGGTCGGCGACAGCGACGAACGAAAGCGCACGACGAGCAGCGACAACAAACCAAACAGACACAAGCCGCGCGCGGCGGCGAGCGCCAGGCCGAGCGGCCACAGCTGCCCGTCCCCTTCCACCGCCCACGCGAGCGTGATGACGCACTCCATCCCGTGCAGCACGAGGCTGATGGCGGTCTCGTATTGCGTGAGAAACGCTCCGCGCAGGAAGGCGAAGATGGACGTCACGAGCGGCAACAACGTGACGTACAGACCGAACGCGAGCGCCACCCTCCAGTCGAACTCGGCTCCGAGAATCCACGCCGCGGCGGCCGCATGCAGCAGGAGCACGACCGGCAGCACCCAGAGCCGCAGCACCACGAGCCCACCCAGCGCGGCCCGCACCTTGTCGATGTCTTGCCCCGTGCGCTGCAGGACCAGCAGGCCGACGCCACCCTCGAGCACCGCGGCGGCGGCGTTGCCGACGGTGAGCAGCACCGCGATGGTGGCGTAGCTCGCCGCATCGAGCGCGATGCCGAGCGTCACGAAGAGCAGCGCCCGCGCGCCCATCAGCGCGGCGCGCGACAGCCCGAGGTGCGCCACGCGGCTCACCAACCCGGTCGCGGCGCTCCCGTTCGCCATGCGCTGCTAGCCCTGACTCGTTCGGCGTACCCCGAGCCGGTGGAGCATCCCGCTGATGCCCTTCATCAACACGGGGTGCTGCTTCACTTGGTCGGTCAGCCACACCCGCGCCGCGCTCGCGCCCTCGTTCAGCGCCTTCGCCGCCGCGGCCTGGCTTTGCTTGTCCTGGCGAATGGCGCTCAGGCCCGCCATCAGCCGTCCCAGCAACGGAAACGCGCCGGCATCGATGGTCGCGGCGCTCGCGCGCCCACACAAAGACGCGATTCGCTCGGCCACGCGCTCCGATGCAAGGCCGTCGAACATCGGCAAGAAGATGGCCCGCGCCGCGAGCCGCTCGGCGCGGCGCTTGTCTCCATCGCGCACCAGCCGCTCGATGAACGCGATGACCTCGTCGCCCGACTCGGCGACGTCGTAGTAGCGAAGGAGCGCCTCGGCCTCTTCGTTCAGCGGCACGCCTTCACCGTTGCGCAGGTACACCACCGGGTTGCCGGTCGCGAGGTACTCGATGAGGAACGAGCTGGAGTCGGTGAGCAGCGCGTTCGAGATCGCGAAGCTGTGCCGATAGTCGGGCCGCTCGTCGAGAATGACGCCCGCCCTGTCGACTTCGGCGCGGAGCGCCGTCAGCTCCTCGGCGGTGAAGATGCCGCTCGTCACCAGCTCACCGAACAGATGCGGATGCGGCCGCCAGATGAGCGCGATGTCCGGGTGCGCCGCGGCGTAGGCCAAGAGCGGCTCGGCCATCACATCGAACGTCGAGTAGTTCGCCGACGCGGCGTAGCGCGCGGGGAAGCTGTAGTGCGAGTTCCACAGAAACGCGACGCGCCCGCCGACGCGTTCTTTCAGCGCGGGATCGACGGGAAAGCGCTCGAGCCCGTACAGCTCATCCAGCCGCGGCAACCCGAGCACCGCGACGTGGGCATCGCCGCTCGGACAGAACCGCCGGTACGCGCGCTTCTCCCAGTGCGAGCGCGAAATGATGAGGTCCGCCCGTCGCTGCGTGGCCTGCCCGTACTGCATGCGCCGGCTCTTCGCGCCATCGCCGGTCGCCATTCCGTACGGCACGTACACGGTCGCGCGCACCTTGCTCGCCACCGCGTCGAAGTAGAGCTCAGCGGGGCGCTGAAAGTCGTACGGCAGATTGAAGACGGCGACGTCGAACGCGCCCGCTTCGAGCCGCCGCCCTTCCGTCCACAGCTCATACGGGACGTCGTGCGCGCGGCACGCAGCGAGGCACCGGTCGATCTGCCGCTGCGTCACCTCGGCGGAGAAACCAGCGGGCGGGACGATCCACACGTTCGGCTCGAAGCGCGCGTCCTCGCGCATCACGCGCCACAGCCGATGCACGTTCAGCCAGTTCTCTGCGCGCTCGAACAGAAACAGCACCCGAATCGGCCGCGGCCCGTTGACTCGTTCGTTGAGAGGCTCGGCGCGCGGCATCGCTTAGGCGTCTTTGCGGAAGAGAAAAACGTGGAGCCGCGTCTCGGGGTACTTATTGAGCGGGTGCCCTTCGGGGAACATGTGTTCGTCGCGGACCAGGTGCAGCGGCGGCCGCGCGAAGCCTTCCAGGTACATCTCGCGCGTGCGGTACGTGGCCGAGTACTGGCTCTGCAGATGTTCAGAGAACCTGTCGTTGATCTCGTGCCGCTTGAAGCGGCCCATGCCATCTCGCACCAGCAGCGCGCCGCCCGGCTGCACCCATTGCGGTATCTGCTTCGTCAGGGCGGCGAACTGCTCGTCGTCCAGGTACACGCACAGCCCGGAGCAGAAGACCATGTCGAAGCGGTCGGAGGTTTCAAACGCCTCGGCGGACGAGACGACGAACTCCACGTTCTTCGTGCCGCGGTGCTGGCACTCCGCGCGGCCGATGCCGGCCAGCTCCTCGGAGTACTCGACCGCGGTCACCTTCTTCGCGCCGCGCTCGGCGAAGCGGAACGCCCACTGTCCGACGCCGGCGCCCAAGTCGAGGATGGTCTTGCCTTCCACGCTGCCGAGCCAACCGAACACCTTCTCGGTCTCGTGCGCGATTTTGAGCTGAAGGTTGTCCGCGTCTTGCTCGAGGTTGCCGATGCTATCGAAGGGCATCTCCTTGTAGAGCTTGGCGCGGCTGTCCCAGAAGCGTTTGATCTTCTCGCGCTCAGGCATGCCCTAGCCCCCCGCCTTGCGCGACGGCGAGCTCAAGTACCGCCACGGCTCGTTCTCGTCGTGGCGAAGCATGGAGTCGCTGATCCCCGGGTTCATCACTCGGCTGTCGCATAGAAAGTCCAGATTGAACGACACGTACTCGTTCACTTGCTTGTTCGGCACGGGCACGAACCGGACGCCGAGCGGCTTGCCGAGGCGAATCGCCAGCGCGGCCACGTCCAGCACCATCGAGGTGACGTCTTCCAAGTACGTGGTGGCGGGAATCGGCACCATGTCGATGCCGCAGCCGCACAGCGTGGAGAAGAGCATCAGCTTCTCGAGGCTCAGCTGCGAGAGGTTGTTGGAGGAGACGAGCTTCGGATCCTCCAGCACCGAGTACATGACGCCGTTGAAGCCGGCGCAGCGCGCGCCGCTCTCCTTCAGCACCGCCTTGAGCGTATCGGTGAGCACGCTGGTGATGAAGAGCGTGCCGTTCGCCCCGACGGGGGAGACGCCGAAGCACTCGATGAGCGCGCCGACCGACGATTCGGCGTCGGGAAACGGCGCGTACGAGGCGTCGAGCCCCGCGTACCTCACGCCGCTCGCCGACTCGAGGGCGCGGCCGAACGCGTCGACCTTCGCGACCCGCTGGAGCAGAACGGGGTGGAGCGCCTGCCGCAGCTCGCTCACCGGCGCGCGCTTGTGCGGCGACGCCTTGAGCGCCTGAATCGCCGCGGCGGTTGTCTCGAGCGCGAGGCTGAATGCCGGCTGCTCGCCTTCGTGGCGCGAGAAGGGAAAGAACGGCGTGTTCGGCTCGCAGGCCGCCGAGATGCCGACGCGAAACCCGTCGAACCCGTTGGGGCTGCGCCGCGAGAGGTTGAGGATCAGCTCGGCGGCGGCGCGCGCACCGCGGGTCGAGATGCGCGCGTCGTCGGCGATGATCAGGTTGACGAACAGGCGCGGGTGCTTCGCCAAGACGTTGAGCACTTCGCCGAGCATCGCGCTGGGATCGTCTGCGTCGAGCAGGCTCACCGGCAGGCAGTACCACCGCGCGCCGGAGTCGGAGGCGAGCTGCCCGACCGCGGTCATCGCAGAGGCGACCGCGCCGGGCTGACGCGCGATCTCCTCGGGCACCGGCGGCAGCGTCACGCGCACCGTGCGCGTGCCAAGCCCGTGCGCAGCCATCAGCGAGCTCGCTTGCTGGAGCAGCCCCTTCAGCCCGTCGGTGAGTTGGGCGTGCGAGGCGCTCCAAATCGGCAGCCCGACGGTGAGCGACCTCACTTCGAGCTCCGCGTCTCGGCGATGAGCCTCAAATAGTCGATGGGCGTGTTGATCTCGTAGAGCTCGTGAGCGCCCACGTCGACCGACCGAATGGCCACCGTCGAGGTGGGGATGAGCTGGCCGGCGAAGAGATTGCCGTGCTGGACACAGCTCCGCTTCCAGGCCCGCAAGCCCTCGACGTCGGAGAGCTTGAAGAGCCCGACGCTCTCGGGATGCGCGGGGCTCCGCATCAACCCCTGGTAGACGTGGGTCACATTCCCGGCGCCGTCGACGACGCAGTGAATGGAAGAAGGGGTGCGGTTCTCGGTCATGCGCGTGGCCGCCAGGTTCGCGGGCCCCTGCTCGAGCCGCTCGATGAGCGAGCGCTCCAAGAACAGGTCTCCGGCGACGACGTAGGTGGGCTCCTCTTCCAGCGCGAGCCCCAAGCTCATCGCGTTGTTGGTCAGCGCCCAGTTGAGGTTCAGCACGTAGTCGAGCTTGGGGTACGCCTGCATCACGTCGATGGCGCGGTAGCCGAGGATGACGGTGAGCCGCATGCCGTCAAACGCGTCGATCATGTAGTCCAAGATCGTGCGCCCGGTGGCCGGGTGGCGGATCAGTATCTTGTTGGCCCCGTCGAGCTGCAGACTCTTTCCGGCGGCGAGAACGATGGCGCGCATGGCTTACCGGGTCAGCTTCGAGGTGGACAGAAAGGCCTTCGACGTGTCGGCGAACACCTCGGGCGTATTGAACGAGTGCGCGAACAGCTCGCCCAAGTCGAGCACACGGCAGGGCAACGCGGCGATGTCGGTCTTCCAAGGCATCAGGTAATACTGCCGAACCGTCGAGGCGATCGCCTTTCGCCGCAGCGCGCGGTCGCTCTCCACGCACTCGGGAGAGACCGAGACGACGCCCACCATCTTGTGCCAACCGTCGAAGGCCGGGTCGTACTTCGGCTGGTAGTCGACCGCGTCGATTCGCCCGCTCGCGTCGGCGTGCACGATGCCGCCGATGAGCTCCGGGCCGTAGCGGCCGCGGGTGAGCCAGAAGCTGTGCGGGCCGCGGTGCCCTTCGAAGAGGAGCTCCCAGCCGCGCTGCTCGATCAGCAGATCCGTCTCGATGAGGGTGTAGCCGAGCTCCGGCCGCGCGAGCGCGTTGACCCCCACTTCCACGGAGTAAATGTTCATGTCTTCTTCGTACCGGTCGTTGCGCACGCAGCGAACGCGCTCGGCGAAGCGGCGCTCGACCATTCGCTCGACCAGGTCGGCGCGGTAGCCCGTGACCACCACCACCTCGCCGCCCGTGAGGCGCAGCGTCTGCTCGAGGATGCGCTCCAAGAGCGGCACCCCGCCGACCGCCAGCATCGACTTGGGGGTCTCGTCGGTGAGCGGCCGCATCCGCTCGCCGCGACCTGCCGCCAAGAGCACCACTGCCCGCTCGCGGCTGGTGTTTTTCGTGCCCACCTTTTGCACCTCGGGCGAGGTTACTGCAGAGCAGACCCAGTCCGAACTGAATTGCCAGCGGACGAGCAACCGGCGGGTTGGGTGCTAGTCTTTCTGGCTATGAGCGCTTTTCCCCGCGTGAAGGCCCGTTCCGGGAAGATTGTGTCGCTGGCCATTCACGCGGCTGAGTCCATCGCGAGCGGCCGACGACTCCGGGAGCTCGCGCCGGTTTCGCCCGTGGCACGAGCGCTTCTTGCCGTCATCGACGATGCCTGGGACAGCCAGGAGAGGGCGGCCTTCGCGAGAATCGAATCGACCCGAGCCGACCTCTACCGACGAGCCGATGAGATCTTCTGGGAGATTGAAAACCCGCTGGACCCGAAGACCGTCTATCCCTCTGGTCACCAGGTCGTCGGCATCGAGGCGAAGAAATGCTCGGTGAAGCCGCACTGGGGACAGATTCTCTACGCTTTGGTTCGGGAGGCGCGACCACACACCGTGCTCGAGCTCGGCACGTGTTTCGGAATCTCTGGCCTCTTCATTCAAGCGGCCCTGGCGAGAAATGGGGCGGGTCGCCTCGTCACGATGGAGGGTTCGCGCGCTCGTGCCGAAATCGCACAGGGCCTCTACCGCAGCCATGGGTTCGCGGACGCGCACATCGAAGTGGGGGACTTCAACCGCACGTTGCGACCGCTCCTCGAACGATCTCCCGAGATCGACCTCGCGTTTATCGATGGAAACCACCAGAAGGCGCCGACGCTCGAATACGACTCGGACATCCGCGCCCACGCCTCGGCTGACGCAGTGCTCGTTCACGACGACATTCGATGGAACGAGGACATGCTTGAGGCGTGGCGAGCGATCGAGCGACGGCCCGCCTCTCGCGTCTTCGACATTTTTCGCATCGGAGCCATCGAGCTGTCAGCGCCCCAGCCGAATCCGCAAGTCATCCGTGCCTGGCTTGGCCTGTCGCATGTGCGGTAGCAGTTCCGCCTTGCGTGCGGCGGCCCCTCACCTCTTCCTCCTCGCCGCGCTCGGCTGCGGCGCCCCCACGAGCGACACGGCCGCCGATGCGGGTGGGACTTCCCTCGACGCTGGTGATCCACCCGCGCTTCCCGACGCGGGTCGGCCGCCCGTGCCCATCGAAGCGTGGTGCGACACCTGGGCGCTCGAGCGCTGCCGGCGCGATGTGCGCTGTGGCCGGCTGGGCGAGCAAGAGGAACCCAGCTGCCTCTGGCGTGAGCGCGCGGCCTGCGATGCCACGGCGCTCCTGCGCGGCGTCGCGGAGAACCGGCTCCAGTTCCTCTCCTCCGAAGCGGCGCGATGCCTCGACGGCTACGCGGTGGGCAGCTGCTTCGGCGACCCGGAAGCGTGCGCGCTCGTCTTCCAAGGCCTGGTGAGCGCGGGGGAGGCCTGCGTCATCGAAGCGGAGTGCTCCGTCGGCAGCTACTGCCTCACCGCCGAGCCGGTGTGCCCGCACCGCTGCCACGCGTACCGCGCGCTCGGCGAAACCTGCAATGGATGGGACGCGCAGTGCGACCCGAGCGCCGGCCACTGCGCGCTCGGCGACGGCGGCTACGTCTGCTCGCCTCTGGGCGGTCCGCAGAGCCCGTGCAGCAGCGACGCGATGTGCCGCGCCGAGCTTGCCTGCATCGGCGGCGGCTGCGTACAGCGGCTGGCCAAGCTCGGCGAGCCGTGCGGCACCACGAATGGGTTCCCGCTCTGTGAGGCGACGGCTTTCTGCGTCCCTCAGAACGGCAGCAGCACGGCCGGCGCCTGTCAGCGCCGCGTGGGCGTGGGCGGCGCGTGCGTGAATGGCCAGGGCTGCCTGCCGAACCTGCGCTGCTCGAGCCTGTATCGAACGGGCACCTGCCTGCCGCTGGCCACGCGCGGCGAGAAGTGCACCCACAGCGGCGAGTGCCAACGCGAGCTGCACTGCCGCGCGAAGTCGGCCACCTGCGAGCCGCTCCCGGCCGACGGCGGTGACTGCGGCTTCACCGGCAGCCAGTTTCGCTGCGCGGCGGGGCACTACTGCGACTTCCTAAGTGGCCCAAGCGACTACCGTTGCAGAGCCCTCGAGCCAAACGGGCAGGAGTGCGCCTATGATGGGGTCTGCCAAACGAACGACTGCGGGCTCGGGCAATTGCCTGATGGCGGCGCAGGTTATCGCTGCCAGCCCCCTTGCTCCGAGCGCGCCGACGGAGGCTTCTGATAAAGCGGTAGGCCGACCGCTTGACGCACCGTGATGATGTCTAGACGTACCGCATGGCTCCTCGCCGCCTCTCTGGGAACGGCTTGGAGCTGCAGCGCTGCCAATTGGAATGATCCGTGGCTGGCCAACGAGGCCGGCGACACGAGCGACGGAGGCTCGTCCGGCGACGGGGGGTTCTCGACCCACGGGCTGCCGGCGGCCCAGGCGTGCGCTGTCCTCAATCAGCAACGCTGCGCCTACTTGAAGCGGTGCGGGCTCATCGCCAACGCCCCGGCGGCGGTCGATGCGTGCATCGCGTTCTTCGAAGCGACCTACTGCTCGGCCTCGAAGTGGCCCGCGCTGGTGGAGGCGCGCTCGCTCGCCTACGACGCATTCGTCGCTCAAGCCTGCGCCGCGGCGTTCGACACGCGAAGCTGCGAAGACTTCCAGACCTTGCCGAGCGCCTGCGGCGCGTTCCTCTCGCCCAACGCGTACCTGGGCCAGCGCTGCTACGGCAACGACCAATGCCGCGAAGGCGTCTGCCGCGGCACCAGCTGCCCGGGCCGCTGCTCGCTGCCGGGCGCGCTGCTCGACCCGTGTGAAGAGGATGACGACTGCGAGCCGGGCCTGTACTGCAACACGCGCGACTCCAACACCTCGGTCGGCCGTTGCGCCGCGCCCCGCCTGCTCAGCGAGCCGTGCGCGAAGGGGGAGCGCTGCGCCGCGGGGCTCCACTGCTCGAAGGCGCTCCTCTGCGAGCCGCTGGCCCAAGTCGGTCAGCCGTGCTTCGACGGCGCGTGCGTCGAGGACGCCTGGTGCTCGGGCACGACCAGCGACGTCGGCACGTGCCAAAGCCGCGGCGGCATCGACGCCGGCTGCTCGAACGACCGCCAGTGTCAGGCCAACCTCCTCTGCGCGCAGACGATTGGCCGTTGCGTCGCGTCCGAGCCGTTGAGCGCCGACGAGCCGTGTCTGCCGCGGCAGACCTGCGGCCCCGGCCTGGTGTGCGCCGGCCTCACCGACCACGCCGCGGGCAGCTGCCAGCCGCCTCAACGCACCGGAGAGAGCTGCGCGACGAGCGGCGACTGCCGCGACGACTTGGCCTGCGCGCAGGACGCCGGCATCGCCCGGTGCGGACCGCGGCGCGCCAACGGCGCCAGCTGCAGCACCAGCCGCGACTGCCAGGTCTTCTCACGCTGCGCTTTAGGCAAGTGCCAGCCGCTCCCCTTCCCAGGTGAGGCGTGCCTCGAAGGCGCCTGCGCGTGGGGCATGTGCCAGGCGCAGGCCGACGGCGGCACGCAGTGCATCGGCACGCTGCCCCCCGGCGACAGCTGCTTCACCGACCGCGACTGCGGCTCGGGCAGGTGCCTGAACGGCAGCTGCGCCGCAGCGTGCGCGCCGTGAGCGACATCTCGGCCAAGCTGTACGGGATCGCCGAACGCGCGCAGGGCAACCAAGCGCAAGATGAATGCGCTCCAGGCCCTGTGTGCGTGCGTGATTGTGACAACCCCTTCGCTCGCACGTGCCGCTGACGTTCGAGTGGACCTCGCGAGCAGTCTACGAAAATCAACCTGGGACAAAGACGCTGGAGCGGGCGGCGAGCTTCGCTTGGGGATCGGTCTGGTTCCTGCTTTTGCCTTCGAGGTCGCGCTCGGCCAGGAGCTGCACTACGTCGATCTTCGCGACACCACCCCCGTGTCGGTCGGCGTCGCGGTGTTCCTTCCCTTCGAGCGACTGCGGCCCTTGCTTCGCGCGTATGTGCTTCACCAGCACGAACAAGGCCTCATTTCGGTGATCAAAAACCCGCTCACCACGATTGTTGGACTGGGTGACGGCATTCGTCACCGCGCCGGCGTGGGAACCGCGTTGGGCGTGCAGGCCACCTTGTGGCGCAACGACGCCATTCGCGTGCACTTCACCCCCGCGGCGACGATGAGCTACTTCCCAGACGCGCACTTGGGTCCCTCCGCGTACTTCGGGGCAACGTTCGCATTGGGCGCCTCTTTCGAGATCGGGCTCAAGGGCCAATGAACGCGCGCACCCTCGCCTTCGCGGTCTTGTGCACCGTCGCGAGCGGCGGCTGCGGCCACTTTCCGACGCTCGACGAGCACCCCTGCCCGCCCGGTGGAACGACGCTCACGTACGACAACTTCGGGCTTGGCTTCTTCTCGCGCCACTGCAGCGGATGCCACGGCGGGGTCGATGGGCACAGCGCGCGAAGCTTCACGAGCGTCGATTTGATTCGAGCGCAGAAGGAGCGCGTCTTCGCAAACGCGACCGGTCCCAACCCGCCGATGCCACCTGGCCCCGACGACCCGAGCGATCTCGAACGCAAGCAACTCGCGGAGTGGTTGAGCTGCGATGCGCCGTGACGGCGCGCTACAGCGGGTCATCGCGCACGGGGTGCTTTCGCGCGTCGGGCAGGTCGTAGTGCCACCACTCCATCCGGTTCTTCTTGAAGCCCGCGCGCTCCATCGCCTCGCGCAACAGCGCGCGGTGCCGCGTCGCCGGCGCCGACGCGTTCGCGTACCCGTGGTGCGCCGCCCGGCTGAACGTGTCGTAGGCCGTCGGCATCTCGACCTCGGCGCCGGTGGCGTCCACCAGCGTCAGGTCGACCGCCGCCCCGCGGTTGTGGTTCGAGCCGTACTTGGGGTTGGCCACGTAGCCGGGCTTGGGGAAGAGCTTCCACATCTGCCGCTGCACCGACAGCGGCCGGTAGCAGTCGTACACCTTGAGGCGAAAGCCTTGGGCCTGAAGCCGCTCGGCCGCCGCCTTCAGCCGCTCCGCCGCCTCGGGCAAGAGCAGACACCGCGCGCCCTGCGGGTAGACAGCGCGCCCGAGGAAGTTGTCGGGCGTGGCGTAGCGCATCTCGACGACAAGGCCCGGCACCACGTCGGCCGCCTCGACCAGCGCCGGCGCGGGGGCTGCGCTCAGGACGAGCGCGAGCACCGCGGCCGTCACGGCACGTACCGGGTCGGGTCCGCCACGCCCGCCTCTTGAAAGCCCTTCTTCCGCAATTGGCAGCTGTCGCAGCGTCCGCACGCGAGCCCGTCGGGAGTGGGGTCGTAGCAGGAGTGCGTGAGCGAATGGTCGACGCCCAGCTTGGCCCCGGCGCGGATGATGTCGGCCTTGGTCATCCCCGACAGCGGCGCGTGGATGCGAAACCGCGCGCCCTCGACGCCCGCCTTGGTGGCGAGCGCCGCGAGCGACTCGAAGGCGCGGATGAACTCAGGCCGGCAGTCGGGGTAGCCGCTGTAGTCGACCGCGTTGACGCCGATGAAGATGTCGAGCGCGCCCACCACCTCGGCCAGCCCGAGCGCCAGCGAGAGAAACAGCGCGTTGCGCGCGGGCACGTAGGTGACGGGAATGCCGTGGGCCAGCTGATCCGCCGGGCGGTCCTTCGGCACGGCGATGTCCGCCGTCAGCGCCGACCCGCCGATGGAGCGCAGGTCGAGCTCCACCACGCGCACGTCCTCGACGCCCATCGCGCGGGCGACCGCGCGGCCTCGCTCGAGCTCCACCGCGTGGCGTTGCCCGTACTGCACCATCAGGCACACCGGCGTGAAGCCCTGCGCCATCGCCATCGCGAGCACGGTGGAAGAGTCGAGCCCGCCGGAGAGAAGGACCACCGCCTTGGGTTTCATCGCCGCTCCCCTCGAAGCGCATAGGTCAAGGTGCACGAAGGGCAGGTGCCGCAGTCGGCGCCTTCGGCCGGCACCACCCGGTTCGTCAGCACCCCACAAGCGAGCAACGCGTCGTACCCGTTCTCGATTTCGTGCGGCGGCTCGATTCCGCGCGCCGGGTCCGGCTCGGGCACGCCGCCCTCGAAGACGTTCGCCGGGCACGCGCCGCCCAGCGCCCGGGCCTGGCTGACGCTCAACAACGCCACGGCGATGGACTCCTCGAGCATCGTCGGCTCGGCGCAGGCGCACTCGTCGAAGGTGCGCTTGGCCGAGGAGGTCGACCGCCAAAACTGTCCGTCGAAGTCCGCGCCGCGCGTCACCCCGCCGATGGTGGTGAAGACCTCCCGCTCCGACTGGTACGAGAACGTCGCGCTGAAACGAAAGCCCGCATCGGGCAGGCCACTCAACGGGCAGTCGATGGCGAGGGGGGTGGCCTCGAACGCGAAGTTGCCGATCAGCTGGCCGGGAGGGCGCGACTCGACGGCGCACGCCCAGGCGCCCAGGCCGAGGCAGATGAGGACGAGCGGCGCGAACAGGCCCGTGCGCACCATGCCGCTTTAGCCCCCCAGCGTGGTCGCGACCTCGGCCAGCGCCACCTCCACCAGCGCGCGGAAGGCCGCGCTCCCCGCCACCACCGCGCCGATGTCGACCTCGAACGGGTCTTGTCCGCGCACCCGCTCGTCGAGCAGGGCGAGCACCCGGCAGGCGGACAGCGAGAGCGGACAAGCGGTGAACGCCGCCGCCGCGGCGTCCGCCAGGGGCACCGCGGCGCCGGGCTGCCGAAGCGCGTTGCCGCGGGGGCCGAGCACCAGCGCGAGCGCCCACAGGTACGTCAGCTCGCCGGGGCCAAAGCGGGCCAGCGCGAGCGCGCCGGTCACCAGCGCGTCGCCGGCGACGTAGGCCTCCACCCCGCCGCGCGGGTCGAGCCACAGCGTCATCTGCCGTCCGGCGAGCGTGGGCAGCACGTCGCAGGCCAGCCGGAACAGCCGCGGCATCGAGGCCTCGTTCACCTCGACCGCGTCCGGTGGAACGGCGACGCCCTCGACCGGCGCCCACTCGATGCGCCCGGCCGCGAGCGGCGCCACGTCCGACAAGCTCGAGGTGAGCGCGCCGCCGAAGCCATCGACCCACAGCGACTTGTCCGGGTGGCCCAGGCGCGCGAGCGCTTCGCTCAGGTACGTCCACCCGTCGGCGTCGGTCGGGTTCTGGCGCAACAGCTCGAGCCACAGCCGCGCCCCGAGCGCGGCGCCCTGCGGCGTCGGCGCCAGCCGCTCGGCGAGCAGGCGCTGCGTGGCGGCGGAAAGGCCAGGGCCCGCGAGCAGCCGGTCGGCCAGCCGCACCGCGAAGGGCACCAGCGACTGCTCCACGTAGCCCAAGAGGACCTGCTCGAGCGCCTTGGGCTCGTCGGTGAGCCGCTCGCGAAGCTGCAGCGCCTCGCCCAAGAAGCCCAACGACTCGGCGAGCGCGGCGCGCGCGAAGAGCCGCTCGGTCGTCTCCGGCAGCTTGCCCAGGACGGCGAGCGCCTCGGGCCCGCGGCCCAGCCGCCGATAGGCGTCGACCAGCTTTTCGGCGAGGAAGTCGCTCGCCCCCGCACCCGCGAGCGCGTCGAGGCGCTCGGCCATCGCCACGAGCTTGTCCGGCTCGCCGTCGGGCGTCAGGAGCGCCGCGAGCTGGCGGACCGCGGCGACGGCGTTCGGGTCGTAAGCCAACGCGCGCTCGAAGGCCGCCTTCGCGCGCGCTAGGTCGCCTTGCGCCAGCGCCCGCTCGGCCAGCTCGAGCTGCAGCGCGCTCTTGGCCAGCGGCGCCTCTTCGAGCGCGGTGAGCGCGACCACCGCCGCGTCGAGGGCCTCCAGGTCATCGACCGCGCGCGCGGCGTCGAACGCCTCGCGCCACCACTGGCGCGCCCGGAGCGGGTGGTGCGCGGCCAGGTGCGCCAGCGCGGCGTCCTTGAGCGACGCGGGCACGTTCTCGCGCCGCGCCAGCCAGTCGGCCTGCGCGCCCAGCTCGGGGGAGGCCGCCAACGCCTGGGTGAGCGGCTCGAGCGCGCCGAGCCGGGTCAGCCCCTGCAGCGCGGCGCTCCACTGACCTTCGTAGGCCGACGTCGCGAGCGACAGCCACAGCGCCGAAGCCACGTCCCGGTCGAAGCGCTCGCCGGCCTGCGCCAGCCGCACCAGCCCATCGGGGTTGCCCTGCGACGACAGCTGCGCGCGCAGCCGCTCGAGCGCGGCGGACGCGCCTTCGCTGCCCGCCTCGACCCAGCCCCACAACGCCTCCTCCACCTGCGCGGCGTCGCCCGCCCGCTCGGCGAGCGCCACCGCGTCGGCGTAGCGGCCCTCCGCGAGCGCCGGCGCGAAGCCGTGGGCGGCCGCGCGCGCGTGGGCGCCCAGCCGCTCCAGCCGCTCGGCGAGCGCGGCGCCGGACAGCGCCTGCGGGAACTCCGACGCGGCCCGCTCCAGGAGCTCGGCGGCCTCGGCGTTCTCGTTCGCCTTCTCCGATGCGTCGGCGGCCCGCAGCAACAGCTCGGCCTGGTCCGCGGTCTCGGACAGCGCGACCGCCTGCTTCCACGCCACCGCGGCCTTGGCCCAATCGGCCTGGCGCTCGAGCAGCTCGGCGTAGCGGCGCAGCGTGGCCGGCGCGGGGCGCAGCGCGAGCGCGGCGCGCAGGTACGCGGCGGCGGGCTCCACCGCGTCGCCCGCGAGCGCCGTCTCGGCGGCGCGCAGGAGCAAGGCCTCCTTCTCGTCGACCTGCGCCACCTCGGCGCGGGCCGCGAGCACGCGCGAGAGCGCGATGGGCTCCTTCACCCAGCGCTCGAGCAGCTCGAGCGCCGAGGCGTACCCGGCGGCGCTCGGGCCCTGGGCGACGTGCGCGTCGAGCAGCGCGATGGCCTCGTCCACGCGGCCGGCGGCCTCGAGCAGCTGCGCGCGCTCGAGGCCGAGCAGCGCCGCCTCGTCCGGGTCGACGACCAGCCCGGCCAGGCGGGTGAGGGTGTCGAGCAGCTGCGGCGCGTCGCCCACGTGCCGCTGCACCTCGGCGAGCGCGCGCAGGGCGTCGGGGTTGTGGGGGTCGAGCCGCCCCGCCTTCTCCTTGAGCGCCGCGGCCTGGCTCTTGTCGTCGAGCGCGGCCTCGGCCACCCGAGCCGCCTCGAGCAGGAGCGCCGCCGCCTGGCCCCCGCCGATGGCGTCGGCGCCGCGGCGGTACAGCTCGATGAGGTCGACGTGGCGGCCGAGCGCTTTCAGGCCGCGCGCCGCGCGCTCGAGCACGTGCATGTCGGCCGGGCGCAGCTTCGACAGCGGCAGCAGCGCGTCGATGGCCTCGGTCGGGTCGTCGAACTGCTCGGCCGCGCGGCGCAGGAGCGCCTCGGCCTCGTCGGTCCGCACCCGGCCGGCGAGCAGGAGCGACGTCTCGTACACGCCCTTGGCGTTGTGCGTCTTCGCGTAGACCTCGGAGAGGAGCGAGAGCGCCTCTTTGCCCGCCTCGCCTTCGGGGTCGAGCGCGATGACCGCCTGGAACGCGTCGCCGGCGTCCTGCATCGCGCCGCGGTTGAGCGAGGCGTGGCCGACGCGCAGCTGCGAGCGCACGCGGCTCTGGCGCGGCAGCGCGTCGGTCGAGGCCGCGAGCAGCCGCCGGTCGTAAGGGTGGGACGCCTCCGGACCGCCGCTCTGCGCGGCCAGGTCGGCGCGGGCCGCGAGCGCGCGCACGTCGTCGGGGCTCTCTTCGAGCAGGTCGTCGAGCGCCTCGGCCGCCAGCAGCACCTCGCCCGCGTCGATCAGCCGCTCGGCGCGGTCGCGCAAGAGCTCCACGCGCCCTTCCGGAAGCGCCTTGGCGCGCTCGTAGAGCAGCTCGGACAGCGCGCGCACGTCGTGGGCGACGCGCTCGCGCCGGGCCTCGAACGCCGCGTCGTTCGACGGCGCGCGGTCGAAGGCCTGGTCTTCGCACAGGAGCGCCTGCTCGAGCGCGCCGGACCGGCGGAACGCCGCCGCGGCGGCCAAGTAGCTCCGCGCCGCCTCGTCGCCGGTCTGCCGCTCCGCGCGCTTGAGCATCAACGCGGCCACCCGCTGGTGCTCGCCCTGGCCCTCCAGGTGCTCGAGCTGACGCTGGAACGCCCGGTGGAAGGGGTCCTTCTCGAGCAGGAGCGCGTCCAGCTCGGCGGCGTCGTCGCGGCGGCCCAGCTGGTGCAGCATGTCGGCGGCGCGCTCGGTGAGCGCCAAGTCGTCGGGCGCCGCGGCGCGCGCGGCGAGGAGCGCCGCCGCCGCTTCGTGCGGCTTGTTGGCGCGCTCCTGGTACATCTGCGCGGCGCGCAGGAGCAGCCGGGCGCGCTCGGACGGGTCCGACGCCTGGAGCGACGCGTCCTCGAAGTGCTGCGCCACCTCGGCGAAGCGGCCCTGCTCGGCGAGCAGGGCGGTGAGGAGCGACTCGGCGCGCTCGGAGCGCGGGTCCAGCTTGAGCGCCTCGCGCAGCGCGGCCTCGGCGGGCTCGGGCGAGGAGTCGGGGCCCAAGAGCGGCTGCGCCGGGCCCGCGCCGTGGCGCGACGAAGGCCTGCGCGCGCTCGGTCGGGTGCGGGTACAGGTCGAGGCTGCGCTCGAGCCAGTCCGCCTCGCCCGCGCGGTCGTCGCGGCGCCGCGCGAGCGCCGCGCCCAGGCGCGCGGTGGGCAGCTCGGGGAAGAGGGCGAAGCTCTTCTGCAGCGCGGCCTCGGCCGCCTCGAGGTCGAGCTTCGCGTCGCGAAAGAGCTCGGCGCGGCGGCGGTGGTAGGCGGCCGCCAGCTCGAGGCGCTCTTCGTCTTCGTACAGCTCGGCGACGGCCTGGAAGGTCTTCAAGGCGTCGTCGATGCGGCCGCTGTCTTCGGCCAGCTGCGCCTCTTCGGCGTACGCCTGCACCGCGCCGTCGACGTTGCCCACCTTGAGCTGCAGGTCGGCGATGGCGAGCAGCGCCTCCATCAGGTCACCGGTGCGGCCCGTCTCGCGGTAGAGGTCGGCGAGCGCCTGGTGCAGCGAGAGCGGATCCGTCGCGGTGCGCGTGGCGTGCTCGAGGATTTGCGCCGCCAGCTCCACGTCGGCGAGCTCGGCGCGCGCGCGGCCCGCCAAGTCGAGCAGCGTGCGCGTCACCCGCTCGGAAGCGGAGAGCTTGCGGACCTGCTCGAACGACAGCTCGATGGCCGCGCGCGGGTCGCGCTTGGCGACGATGGAAGACAGCCGCTCGACCGCGCTGGTGTTCCACGGGCGGTGCTCGAGCACGCGCTTCAACGCGCGCTCGGCCGCGGGCATGTCCTGCGCCGCCTCGGCCAGGTCGGCGAGCCGCATCCACAGCGCCTCGGCGCGGTCCGGGTCGTCTTCGAACGAGGCGCCCTCGGCGAGCGTGCCTTGCAGCGGGAACGCCTCGTACAACGCGCCTTGCAGGTAGAGCAGCTCGGCGAGCAGCTCCAGGTCGCTCCCCCGCGCCGGGACGCGCGCGTGCGCGCGGCGGGCGAGCTTGAGCGCGAGCGCGGTCTCGCCGGCCTCGAAGGCGTGCCGGGCGCCTTGGCGCAAGAGCTCCGCCGCGGCCTCCTGCGGCAAGGCGTCCACCGCCTCCTCCACCCGCTCGGCGGCGTGCGCCAGCTCGCCGCGCTCGGCGAGCAGGCGCACCACGGCGCGGCGGACCTCGACGTTGCCGCGGTCGAGCTGCGCGGCGCGCTTCAAGGCCGCCTCCGCCGGCAGCGGCTGCTCGAGCTTCTCAAGGTAGAGCCAGCCCAGCTCGGCGAACAGCGGCGCCGCCTTGTCCTTGGGCGCGCGCGCGGCTTCGGCGGCGAGCACCTCGGCGAGGCCTTCCCAGTTGCTCAGCCGCTCCAAGGTGCGCTTGAGGCCGCCGGTGGCCTTGGGGTGGCGCGGGGCGAGCGCGAGGGCCGCTTCGTAGCTCGACGCCGCCTCCGCGAAGCCTTCGCGGTCCTCGAGCAGCTCGGCGCGCCGCAGGTACGCCTCCACGCGGCGCTTGGCCGGGCCTTGCGCGGCGGCTTCGGCGAGCGCGTCGGCGGCCTTGGCGAGGTCGCGGCGGGCGAGCGCCGCCTCGGCGAGGCCGAAGAAGGCCTCGCTGCGCGCCTCGGGCTCCAGCGACAGCCGCGCCAGGGCGCCGTAGCCGTGCTCGGCGGCCGCGTGCGAGGACGACGCGGCGAGCGCGCGCGACAGCTCGAACACGCGGCCGGAGAGCTCCGGCGCCCAAGCCGGCTGCTTCTCGAGCGCCTGCGTCAGCGCGGCCAGCTCGCCCAAGGCGTCGCGCGCGTGGCGGGCCACCTCCGCGGCCTCGCGCAGGAGCGCCGCGCCGTTCGGCGCGAGCGTGGCGGCGTCGAGCAGGTCGACCTTCGCTTCGTCCCAGCGGCCCGCGCGCTGGTAGAGCTTGGCGCGCGTCTTGAGCAGCTCCACCCGCGCCTCGCCCTGGCGGTCGATGAGCAAGCTCGACAGCAGCGCCAGCCGCTCGGTGGCGTCGGCGCCTTCATCGTCGGGCAAGAGCCGGAGCAGCTTCTCCGCCGCCCACAGGTCGGTCGGCTCCTCCGCGAGCAGCGCGCGCAGCGCCTGGGTGGCGGCGGCGGTGCGGCCCAGCTTGAGCGACAGCTCGGCGAACTCGCGCCGCGCGGCCACCGCCTCGGCGCCTTTGAGCTGCGGCCAGAGCGCGCCGAGCAGCGACAGGAGCGCTTCGTCGGCGTTCGCCCGGCGGTGCAGCTGCGCCAGCGTCTTGAGCGCCTCCAGGTCGTGCGGCCGCTTCTCGCAGTAGGCCGCGTAGTGCCGGCGGGCGGTGTCGAGCAGCCCCGCCTTGAGCGCGGCGGCGCCGGCGCGGCGGGTCAGCTCGATGAGCTCCGCGCCGTCCGGCAGCGCGGCCGAGGAGGCGCCGCCGTGGAGCGCGGCCTCGATGTCGGCGAGCGCGGCCTTGGGGTCCTTCTCGAACGTGAGCTCGGCGCGGCGCAGGCGCGCGGGCACGAAGCCGGGCTCTTTCTCCAGCGCCTCGGCGAGGAACGACTCCTCGCGGGGCGTCCCGCGCGACAGCTCGGCGGCGCGGTGGAGCAACCGGGCCGCGTCGACCAGGTCGTCGGCGAGCTGGGCGCGCTGGGCGAGCAGCTTGGCGGCGGCGAGCGGGTCGCCCGACTTGAGCTCGAGCTCGGCGAGCGCCTCGAGCGCGCTCGCGGCGATGGGCCCCCGCGGCGCGACGTCGAGCGCCAGGGAGAGGCGCTGCCGCGCGCCGGCCACGTCGCCGCCTTCGAGCAGCGCGTCGGCGGCCTTGGTGAAGAGCGGCGCCGCTTCGTGGGCGCGCTCGGCGGAGATGAGCGCCTGCGCGCGGCTCGACCACAGCTCGATGAGCTCGCGGCGGAGCCCCGCGTCCGCGTACAGCGCCTCGAGCCGCGCGAACAGCTCGTCGTCGAGCCGCCGCACCGGGAAGGCGAGCCCGTAGTGCTCGCGCGCGGCTTCCTTGTCTCCCAGCTGCTCGCAGGCGCGGCCCAGCTTGGCGCGCGCCTCGGCGACGCGCTCGGGCGCGGTGTGCTTGGGCAGGCTCGAGAGCAGGTCCTCCAAGGCGCGGCGCGCGGCTTGCGGCCGCTCGCAGCGCATCGAGAGGTTGGCCAGCTCGAGCAGCGCCTGCGGCTCGGGGAACAGCCGCGCCGCCTTCTCCAGCGCGACCAGCGCCTCGCCCATGCGGCCCAGGCGGGCCTCGAGCACCTGGCCCAGCTCGCGCAGGGCGGCGGCGGCGAGCCGCTTGTCGCCCACCGACTCGGCGGCGCGGGCGCGCTGCTCGAGGGCGACGGCCAGGCCCGCCATGTCGCTGCGCTTGCGCTGCAGCCCGCACAGCTCGCCCAAGGTCGGCAAGTCGTCCGGCTCGATGCGCAGCACCTCGGTGAGCGCGTGGACGGCCAGGTCGAAGTCGAACGCCAGGTCGCGCGCGGCGACCGCGAGGCGCCGGTGGTAGCGCACCCGGTCCTTCGGGTCGGCGGTCAGCTCGGCCAGGGCCTTCAGGCAGCGGCACAGCTGCGCGCCGTCGCGCCGGCTCTCGGCGATCGCGAGCATGCCCTCGAGCGCGACGCGGTTGTGGGGGTCGGCGTCGAGCGCGGCGGAGAGGAGCCGTTCGGCCTTGTCGGGCTTGCCGAGCCGGCTGCGGTAGAGCTCTCCGGCCTCGGCCCAGTAGGCGGCGCGCGCGGCCGCGTCCTGCGTGACCTGGGCGGCCTTCTCGCAGGCGTCGGCCAGCTCGCTCACCTTGCCCGCGGCCCGGAAGTACGGGAGCAGCTCGGAGATGGCCGCCAGGTCGGCCGGGTCGAGCGCGAAGGCGGCCTCGAGGTGCTCGCGGGCGCGCGTCGGGTCGGCGAGCTTGGTCTTGTGCAGCGCCGCGAGCGCGTGGTGCGCGTCGCGCGCGGCGGTGCGGACCGAGTCGGTGCGCGGGGCGGGTCCCGCAAGCTCGATGGTCTGCTGGTAGCCCGAGACCGCCTCCTGCAGCTTGCCGAGCTGCTCGGCGACGCGGGCGGCGTAGAAGAGCGGCTCGGGGTCGCCGGGCAGCAAGGAGATCGCCTCGCGGTAGCGCAGCAGCGCGTTCTCGCTCTGCTGGAGGCCCGTCTCCCAGATTTGGCCCGCGAGCAGGCTCGCCCGGCCGACGCGGTCCACCTCGTGGCGGCCGAGGGCGACTTCGCGGAGGCGGTCGAGCGCTTTGATCGCGCGCAGGTGCTCTCCGCCGCGGCGGCACAGGTCGGCCAGCTGGTAGAGCGCGTCGGGGTGATCCGGCTTGAGGCGCAGCGCCGCCTCGCAGTGGAGGCGGGCGCCGGCGACGTCGTCTTCGGTCTGCGCGCACAGCGCGGCCATGCGCACGTGGGCGTCGGCGGCGTCGACCGGGTCGCGGGCGAGCGCGGCGATGCGGCGGTAGGCGCGCATCGCGCCGGCGCGGTCCTGCGCTTGATCCGACGCGCGCGCCAGGGCCTGGAGCGACGGCAGGTGATCCGGCCTGAGGCCGAGCAGCTCGTGCAGCGCCTTGACCGCCATCTGCGGGGCCTGGTCCCGCGCGGCGCGCGCGGCGGACTCGGCGGCGAAGAAGGCGGCGGCCTCCTCCTGCTGCTTGCGCGACAGGTTGCACAGCGCCAGGTAGCGCTCGGCGGCGCGGGCGCTCTCGCCGCGGCGCTCGCGCACCACGGCCTCGGCCCACAGCGCGGTGGCGCTCCGGTCCCGCCGGCGGGCGAGCGACTGCGCCACGTCGAGCGCCAGGTCGTGCGCCTGCGGATCCGCCACCAGCAAGGTGAGCAGCCGCTCGACCGCGAAGGGGTGCGCCTCGTCCGCGTCCCCGTGGCGCAGGTACAGCTCGCGCGCCTCGGCGAGCTTGCCCTGGGCGACGAGCTCTTCGGCGTCGGCGAAGGCGCGCGCGCCCTCCAGCGCCAGGAGGAGCTCCTCGTCGGGCACCGCGGGCGGCGGCAGCCCGCCGGCCGAGAAGCGCAGCTTGAGCCCTTGGGTGCTGACCTCGGCCGCCGACAGGCGCGCCTGGTCGAGCACCGGCATCTTGTAGCCGCGGCTCACCGCGGCCGCCTGGGTCAGCGCCGGCAGCACGCGGGTGGTGAAGCCCGACGCGCCCCGCAGCTCGAGCTCGGGGAAGAGCTCGAGCGCTTCGACCGCGCGCGCCAGGACGACGGGCACCTGCGACGCGGGGGTGACCGAGAAGCCGTAGAAGCGGACGTCGTAGACGTAGACCGCGAGCCGGTCGGCGTCGCCGTCGAACGCGAGCTTGAAGGTGAGCGCCGGCCGTTCGGCCTGACGCAGCCGGGCCTGGCCTTCGAGGTAGCCGGGGCGGAAATGCAGCTTGAGCTCATCGAGCTCGGCGAGCTTTCCGGCGACCTGCGCGACCTGCCGCGCGACCAGCTCGGCGTCGACCAAAAGCTCGAGGTAGCCGAAGTGCAGCTTCTTCTTCTGGTACCGCGACGCGCCGCCGGTGACGTTGAACGGGAACGAGACGTCGGGGATCTGCAGCGCGAAGTCCGAGACGGTCAGCCCGGGCGCGAGGGTCATCGAGGGGAAGCCGACGAACGCGCGTCGGTCGAGCAGCCGGAGCTCGGGACCTGCAGCCTTGCCTTGCTTGAGTTTGTCGCTCTCGATGGCCATCTGGCGTCAGCCGTCGCGGCCTCTGAAAAGCCCCCTCTACAGAAGAGGCGCGAAGGTGGAGTGGAGACTAGCACGCACACCGGGGGGCGGAATTTTGAAGCGGGCGAAAAGGCGGCGCCTCGCCTGCCTTCTCCTTCGAACGGCCCGTTGCGCGCATGGCCCGCTTGCCGTAGACGCTTTTCCCTCGTGCCGACCCTCTGGTTCACGCTGAAGGGCGCCCCGCCCCAAAGGCGCGTGTCGCTGCTCGAGCTGCGCGAGGAGGCCTCCGCCCTCGAGCTCTGGGTCGACGGCGTCCGCCTTCACCGTCAGGCCCCGGCCGACGGGGTCGCCGCCACGCTCCCCGACGGGCGCACGCTCGAGCTCCGGCGCGACGCGACCGGGTGGGCGGGGGTGCTCGACGGCGCCGCGTTGTTCCCGCACGGCGCCAAGCCGTCGCGCGAGGTGGAGCGGGCGGCCTTGTGGCTCTACGGCGCGGCGGCGGTGCTTGCGGCGTTGAGCGCGGCCGCGTGGGCGACCGGCGCGCCGTACCTCACCGAGCGGCTGGCGATGGGCCCCAGGAGCTTGGCGGTCGCCGGCCTTCTCGGGTTTTTCGGGTTTTTGACCCAGCGGCGGTCGCTCTGGGGACCGCTCTTGGGGGCCTGCCTGTTGGGGGTCGAGGTGCTGTGGGCGGCGCAGCACGCGGTCCTGACGATGGGCGGCATTTCGCTCGTCCCGGTGATCACCCGGTTGTTCCTGATCATTCCCCTGCTGGAAGGCTTCTTCGCCTTGCGTGGACTGCGCAACGGCGAGGTGGCCGGCGGTTGAGGCAGACGCACGCACCCCGCGGGCCCCACTTCCCGAGAATGACGAGGGTCGAGATGGGCCGACCCGTTGGAAATTTCCACTCGTGTGCCCGCGAAGTGGGACCGTGCAATTCCGCACGCTTTCTCGGATGATGTGCGCGCCTTGAAACCCGACTCGCTCGTGCTCGGTGGTCGCTTTCGGGTTCTTCGCCACTTGGGTGGCGGGGGCATGAGCGAGGTCTATCTGGCCGAGCAGGTCTCGCTGGGCCGCAAGGTGGCGCTGAAGGTCCTGCGCGCGGACCTGGTGACGAAGGCCGGCATGAGCGAGCGCTTCCGGCGCGAGGCGCAGCTGCTCTCGTCGGTGGATCACCCCTCGGTCGTCCGGGTGATCGACTTTGATCAATCGGCCGGCCTGTCGTGTCTGGTGCTCGAGCTCGCCGAGGGCGAGACGCTGGATCAGCTCCTGCAGCAAGGTCCGGTCGAGCTGCCGCGGGCGCTCACCCTGCTCGCGCAGCTCGCCGAAGGGCTGGCGGTGATCCACGAGCGCGGCATCGTGCACCGCGACTTGAAGCCGCAGAACGTGGTGCTGACGCAGACCAGCCGCGGCGAGCAGGCGCGGCTGCTCGACTTCGGCATCGCGCGGCTCACCGAGCTGCCCGCGAGCGAGCTGAGCTTGAGCCAACCTGGTCAGGTGGTCGGCACGCCGGCGTACCTGTCTCCCGAGCAGGGAACGGGCACCGCGCTCGACGCCCGCAGCGACGTCTACTCGTTCGGCGTGCTCGCCTACCGCGTGCTGACCGGCGTGCTCCCCTTCCCCGGTCCCGGCGCGCGCGACTTTCTGCTGCAGCACATCACCGCGCCGCCGCGGCAGATCGAAGACGCCGCGCCGCACCTGCGCGAGCACCGCGAGCTGTGCCTTCTGGTGATGCGCTGCCTGGAGAAGACGCCGGCGCGCCGACCCTTCAGCGGCGCGGCGTTGGTGGAAGAGCTCTTCAAGCTGCCGAGCAAGGCCGTGAGCCCGCCGGTGGGGGTGCCGCGCTCGCCGCCGTTGCCCGCCGAGGCGGGCACCACCGCGCCGCTGCCGGTGCTCGATGGGCCGGTGCAGAGCACGCTGATCATGGGGCTCGTGCAGCCCACGCCCGCGTCACCCACCACCACGGCGCTGCGCGCGCTCGGCCGGTGGCGCGCGAAGGTGGCGGCTCGGCTCGCGCCGCGCGGTCGGCAGCTCGAGCGGGCGGCCCGGGCGTTG
>CAZEDU010000020.1:24852-53335 GCA_964511185.1 uncultured Myxococcaceae bacterium
CGTGACCGGCCGCGAGCGGCTGCGCGCGATGAGCCCGGCCTGGAGGCGCGGGTGGGTCGGGGCGGCGGCGGCGCTGGTGGCGATGACCATCGCCTGGCGGCTCTTGCCGGAATCGGCCGCGGCGCGCGCGGACAGACTGTTGGCGCAGGGGCAGGCCGCGCAGGCGCTGCCGCTCATCGAGCAGGCGCTGCTCACCCAGACGAGAGACGCGCCGGACCTGCACGCCCTTCGCGCCGCGGCGCTGCACCAGCTGCAGCGCCACGACGAGGAAGCGGCCGCGCTGCGCGCCCACCTGCACCAGGCGCTCTACTCGGCGAACGAGCGGCTCATCGAGGCGCTCGCCGAGGACTTCGGGCGCAACGAGGACGACCCGCAGGTGCGGGAGTTCCTCGCGGGCATCCCCGCCGGCCCCTTGCACAAGAAGCTCGCCGCGCTGGCGCAGCGGCCGGCATCGACCACGCAGTGGGGCGCGCTGCGGTACCTGGACTTGGCGAGCGGCGCGGGTGAGCTGGACCGCGAGGCGCTCTACTCGGCGGCGCTGGAGTCCTCGAGCTGCCGGATGCGCATCTCGGCGGCGCGGCGGCTGAGCGAGATCGGCACCGCCAACGCGATTCCGGCGCTGCGCAAGCTGTCCGAGACGCCGAAGGAAGACTGGGCGCCGCCGGAGCAGGGCTGCGGGCAAGACGAAGCGGCCGACGCGATTCGCACGTTGAAGAAGCGCGCCGCGCTGGGCGTGCGGTGAGCCGGCCGTTCGTCTTCGTCGCGCGGAGGCTGCCGGACGCAGCGCTCGCGCGGCTGCGCGAGCGGGCAGACGTCGAGGTCTGGGCCGAGCCGTCTGCGCCGCCCGAGGGGCTTCTGCGCCAGAAAGCGAAGGGCTGCGACGGGCTGGTGACGCTGCTCACCGACCGGGTGGATGCGTCGCTGCTCGACGCGGCGCCGAAGCTCAAAGTGGTGAGCAACGTGGCGGTGGGGCTCGACAACATCGACGTCGCGGCTTGCACACAGCGGCGCGTCGCGGTGGGCCACACGCCGGGCGTGTTGACCGAGACCACCGCCGACCTGGCGTTCGCGCTGCTGCTCGCGGGCGCGCGGAGGCTGGGCGAGGCGGAGCGCTACGCCCGGAGCGGGGCGTGGAAGACCTGGGACCCGAACGCGCTCTTGGGTCGAGACGTCTTCGGCGCCACGCTCGGCATCGCCGGCTTCGGCGCGATTGGGCAGGCGGTGGCGCGCCGCGCTGCGGGCTTCTCGATGCGGGTGCTCTACCTGCCCCCTTCCAGGCCCGTGGCCTTTGCCGGCGCGGCGCCGGCCGAGAAGGACACGCTCCTCGCCGAGAGCGACTTTCTCTCTGTGCACCTGCCGCTCACGCCGAAGACACGGCGCTGGCTGGACGCCGCGGCGCTCTCGCGGATGAAGCCGACGGCCGTGCTCGTGAACACCGCCCGCGGCGCGGTGGTGGACACCGAGGCGCTGGTCGGCGCGCTCGAGCGGGGCCGGCCCGGCTACGCGGCGCTCGACGTGACCGACCCCGAGCCCCTGCCGCCGGAGCACGCGCTGTATCGCCTGCCCAACGCGCTGGTGGTGCCGCACATCGGCAGCGCGACGGTGGCGACGCGGACGCGGATGGCGGAGCTGGCGGTCGAGAACTTGCTGCTCGCGCTCGACGGGAAAAGGCCACGCCACTGCGCGAACCCCGAGCTGTATGAGCGCTCGGAATCTTGAACCAGGACAGGGGGTGACGAGGCCCGAGGTCGACTCGGACGTCATGTGCGGAATGGCGCTCGGAGAATCCGGGGACAGTCCCCGTTGGGGACGGTCCCCCCAAAGCGAGCTAGAACGGCTTCAAGGTCGTGGTGGCCTGCACGCAAATTTGGACGTCCGCGGTGAAGCTCTGCGGCAGCTGGCCGACGAGCGTGCCGATGATGCGCAGCTTGCCGTCGTGCATGTAGCGCGTCACGTCGACGAAGCCTTCGCCCTTCAGCTCCATCCGCTCGCCCGGCGGCGGGCCGCCCTTCTCGTACTGGAGCACGTCGGCCGGCTCCTCTCCCCCGGCCGGGTTCTCGAGCCGAATGGTCGCGGTGTCGACGAAGTTGAAGTCGCTGATGCCGCTCTTGGCGGTGAGGACCATGCGGGTCATCCGCACGCTGCTCTCGACGTTGGGCGAGCTGAGCTGGCTGAGCTGCGGGCCTAAGTCATAGTCGAGCGTGCGGGTCAGCGTGACGGTCGGGCTGTTGATCGGCGCGGGCAGCGCGGCGAACGGTTGATCCGGCATCGTCTTGCAGAGCTCCTCGGCGTCGAAGGTGACGCCGCAGCCGGTGGCCAGGAGCAGGACCGTCGTCAGAGAGGTCAGTGAGGTTCGCATGGCGTTCGCTCAGAGGATGAAGACGACGAAGCCAAGTTTGGCGGAGGGGCCGACGTACCGGATGCGCAGGGGCCGCGCCTCGATGGTCGGGTCGTTGGTCACGGTGCGGATGCCCTCCTCGAACCCGTTGATGGACAGCTGGGTCGAGGTGAGACCGCCATGAAGGAAGAAGAGGAAGCGCTTGGGTGAGCCGACCTCGAGGCCGAGCGAGCCGTTGATGTAGTCGACGGTCACGTCCTGGAGCACCACCGCGTCGACCGGCAGGCCGATGGGCGCGAGCGCGTCGCCCAAGTTCGCGCCGAAGAAGTGGCCCATCTCGAACGACACCGACGGCGAGATGGGAAAATAGAACGGCACGAACGTCACGCCGCCGCGCAGGCCGCTGGCGAGCACGCTGCTGGTGTACGCGCCGCTGACGCGCAGCCACTTGAGCGGGCGGCCGACGAGCGAGAGCGCCGCCATGCTGGGGAAGCCGCCGTCGAGCCCGATGCCAAACACGGTGTGGTCGAACAGGGCCTCCTTCTTCTTCTCTTCCTTCGGGGCCGCGGCGGCGACCGGCGTGTCGCCGTACGCCTGAATGACCTTCTCGCCCTGCGGCTGCTGGGCCACCGCTGCGGGGAAGAGCCCCTGGAGCTCCGGGACGTCCTTGCCCTTCGCCCAACCCGCCATGCCGTCCCGCCAGAAGTAGGTCTCGGCGGTGAGCGCTTGCGTCTTGGCCTTCGCCTCGATGGCCGGCGCCTCGTACGGACCTTCCTGCTTGCCGTCGACCAGCGCGTACCAGGCGGGCGCGGCGCCTGCGGGGCCGGCGGCGAAGAGCGGCTGGAGCTCGGGCTGCTCCTTCGCCGGCTTCCATTCGGCCATGCCGTCCTTCCACACCAGCGACTCGGGCTTGAGCTGGCCCGCCTTCACCTTCTCTTGCAGCGCGCCCAGCTCGAACGGCCCCTCTTGCTTGCCGTCGAGCGCGAAGAACCAAGTGCCGGGCTTGGAGGCGACTTGCGCTTTGGCGCCTTCGAGCAGCGCGGCCGCTTCAGGCACCTCGCTCGCCGGCTTCCAACCCGCCATGCCGTCCTTCCACACCAGCGAGGCAGCATCGACCTCTCCGGCGGCGGCCTTGGCCTTCAACGCGGCGTCGTCGAGCGGTCCGGTCTGGCTGCCGTTGATCACCACGAACCAACCGCCCGCCGACTGCGCGCCCGCTGCGGGAGCGCTGGTGGCCTCGCCGGCTTGCGCGGTGATCGCGAGCGCAACGATGAGTGGAATGGCAGTCAAAATGGGAACCCCCTCGCGCGAGGACGATAGCAGCTTGCCCTCACCTCGCCAGTCGAGGTCGATGGAGTCGAAAGTAGGCCGAGGTGGCAGCTACCGGAGGAACGCGGTGCCGGCCGCGCCGGGCGTGCGCGCTTCGCGGATCAACGCGTCTGGCGGCTCGAGGCCGACGATGTGGACGGCGCCGATGCCGGCTTCGAGCATCGCGACGCTCTCCTCGACTTTGGGGATCATCCCGCCGGTGATGACGCCCGACTGAATCTGCGCGCGCGCCGCTTGGGGCGTCAGCGTGGGGATGCGGCTCGACGGATCATTCTTGTCGCGCAGCACGCCCGGCACGTTCGACACCAGGAACAAACGTTCGGCCTTCAGCTGCGCCGCGACGCGCGTGGCGACCGTGTCGGCGTTGACGTTGAACACCTGTCCGCTCGCGTCGCCGCACAGCGAGCCGAGCACCGGCACGAAGCCGGCCTGGGCGAGCCGCTCGAACGCGTCGAGGTGCACGCGCGTGACGTCGCCCACCAGTCCCAGGTCGACCGGCTCGGGACCGGCGCCGGTGAGCACCGTCGGGCCGCGGCGCTTGGCGTCGATGAGGCCCGCGGAGACGCCGGTGGTGCACACGGCGGGCACGTTCGCGAGGCGAAAGGCGCTGGCGACGTTGACCGAGACCTGACCGGCGAGCGTCATCTTCATCACCTCGAGCGTCGCTTCGTCGGTCACCCGCCGCCCGGCGATCTGCACCGTCTTGAGCCCGAGCTGATCCGACAAACGGTTGGCCTGCGGTCCGGCGCCGTGCACCACCGCGACCTTGGCCCCGTCGTCGAGGAAGGTGCGGACCGCGCGACCCACGGCGGCGGCGAGGACGGCCGGCTTCTCCGCCAGCTCTCCGCCGATCTTGACGACGAACCAGCGCCCCGCGGACGCGCTCACGGCCAGAGCCCTGGCTCTTCGAGCGTGAGCTTCTCGGGGAAGCCCATCATCGCGTTGAACGCCTGAATCGACTGACCCGCGCCGCCCTTCACCAAGTTGTCGAGCGCCGAGAAGCAGACCACGCGCCGCGTGTTGCCGGTCACCGGCCCGAGCGTGAAGCCGACCTCGACGTAGTTGCTGCCCGCCACCGCGACCACTTCGGGCTGGCGGCCCTTCACCACCCGAATGAAGGGCTCGCGGCCGTACGTGTCGTTCCACAGCTTGTCCAAGTCCGCCTGCTCGGTGGAGGCGGGCACGGTGGCGAAGCTGGTGGCGAAGATGCCGCGGGGCAGCGGCGCCGAGATCGGCACGAACTCGAGCGACACCCCGCTCGCACCGGCGGTCTCGAGCGTCTGGACAATCTCCGGGATGTGCTGGTGGTCGAGCGGCTTGTACGTGCGGAGGTTCGACGCGCGAAGCGGGTGGTGGGTGGTGACGGTCGGGTTGGCGCCGCTGCCCGACGAGCCGGTCGCGGCGACGGTGTGTACCGCGCCCTTCAAGAGCTTGCCCTTGGCGAGCGGCAACAGCCCGAGCGCGATGGTGGTGGCGAAGCAGCCGGGGCTCGCGACGTATTGCGCGTTCTTCAAGGCCTCGCGGTTCAGCTCGGGCATCCCGTAGACGAAGCGGCCCTCGGTGAGCATCTGCGGCGCGGGGTGCTCGACGCCGTAGAAGCGCGCGTACTTCTCGGCGCTCCTCAAACGGAAGTCACCGGACATGTCGACGATGCGGCCGCTGTAGCCGGTGGCGAGGATCTCCAGCACCACCTTGGCGGTGGTCTTGTGCGGCAGCGCGAGGAACACCACGTCGGCGCCCCGCGCCGCGTCGCCCGCGGGCACCTGCTCGAACTTCAGCGCCGTGAGCCCGGCCAGGTTGAAGTGCACCTCGCCGACCGACTTGCCGATGTTGTCGGCCGCGGTGACGCGGGTGAGCTCGACGTGCGGGTGAAAGAGGAGCCGTCGCAAGAGCTCCGCGCCGCCGTAGCCGGTGCCGCCGATGAGGACCGCCTTGTGTTTCGCCATGAAGAATCTCTTAACAGTTTCGCGGCCGACGGGCAGGCGGGCGGGACGACTTTGCGTCCGCGGGTGAGTGATATAGGCCCATGGCCGCATGGACTTGCTCGCCCTCTGCAGAGATCTGATCGCCGCCGACACCGTCTCGCACAAGGGCACCGCGGCCGCCGTGCAGGTGCTCCGGCCCCTGTACGAGCAGGCGGGGCTCCAGGTGGTGGTGCAGGAGGAGCGCCGCAACGGCGTCAGCCAGCAGAACCTGTTCGGCCGCTACGACGCGCCCGAGAGCGGGCTTCTGCTCGTCACCCACCTCGACACCGTCGACACCGGCCCGTTGGAGATGTGGACGCAGACGGATCCGCACCGGCTCCAGCAGGACGGCGACGTGCTGTACGGCCTGGGCACGGCCGACACCAAGCTCGACGCCTTGTGCAAGCTGTTCGCGGCGCGCGAGGTGCGGGGCAAGAAGCTGCGCCGGTCGCTCGAGCTGCTCGGCACGTACGAAGAAGAGGTCGGCGCCAAAGGGGCCAAGGCGTTCGTCGCCAGCCCCCTGTTTCGAAGCCGCTTCGTGGCCTGCTCCGAGCCGTCGGAGTTGGTCATCATCCGCGCGCACAAGGGCTACGCGGTGGTGAAGGTCGACGTGCAGCTGTCGGGCGGGCCGGTGTTGTCGGGGCCGTTCGAGCGGGTGCTGGTGGACGGCAAGGCCGCGCACTCGTCGACGCCGCACCTGGGCGTGAACGCGATCGAGAAGGCGCTCCAGATGGTGGGCGATGGGGAGGTGGTGTGTTTGGAGGGCGGGACGGTCGCCAACAAGGTACCGGCGCGGTGCACGGTGGTGCGGCCGGTCGGGGACTTGGGACGGCCGGGGACAGCCCCCGTTGGGGACGGTGCTCGGGTGGAGCCGCCGGATCAGCGCGACGCGCGCGCGGCGGTGCGGCTGGCGCGGCAGCTGTTCGCGGCGTGGACGCGGCTGGCGCTGGCGCAAGCGCCGCGGGAGAACCTGGCGTTCAATCCGTCCACGTGCGTGGTGAACTGGGGCGTGGCGCGGCTCGATGCGACGCGCTGCGAGCTGACCTTCGACTGTCGGCTCCTGCCCGGTCACGACCCCGACGCGCTGACGCAGGCGTTCGCGCGCGAAGCCCAGGCGCTCGCGCAGGCGGCCGGGGCGCTCAAGGTGGACCTGGTGGTGGACCGCGCGAGCCCCGCGATGGAGCTCTCGGAGCCTTCGGAGCTGCTCGACGCCGCGCGCGCCGCCTGCCGCGACGTCGGGCTCGACGACCGTCCGCAGGCCAAGCCGACCAACACCGAGGCGGGGGTGTTCGCCCGGGCGGGGGCGCAGTCCATCGTCTTCGGGCCCGGCCGCTCGACGGGGAACGCGCACTGCGCCAACGAGCACAACCAGCACTCACAGCTTCTGAAGGCCATCGAGTTCTACCGCGCGCTCATCGCGCGCATGTGTCTGTGACCTCTTTATGCTCTTGCTTCGTGACGTTCGTCGAAACGATTTGAGCGCGCTGCAGAAGCTGGCGGCGGTGCTCAACACGGTCAACCTGCCCGACAACCGGACCGTGCTGCGGCAGGTGATCGAAAAGTCGGTCTTGAGCTTCGCGGGCCGCATCACCAACCCGTTCGAGCGCGAGTACCTGTTCGTGCTGGAGGACACCGCGAAGAAGCGGCTCATCGGCACCAGCATGATCATCGCGCAGCACGGCACCTACGAGGCGCCGCACATCTACTTCCAGGTCACGGAGGCGGAGCACTACTCCGCGTCGCTCAACCGCCACTTCCGGCATCAGGTCTTGTCCATCGGCTACAACTACGAAGGGCCCACCGAGATCGGCGGCCTGGTGGTGGCGCCGGCGTTCCGCAGCGGCGACGAGAAACCCGGCAAGCAGCTGTCGTACGTGCGCTTTCTGTTCATGGCGATGCACCGCAAGCTCTTTCGGCCGCGCGTGCTCGCCGAGCTGCTCCCCCCGCTGTTGCCCGACGGCCGCTCGCTGCTCTGGGAGTGCGTGGGCAAGAAGTTCACCGGGCTCTCGTACAAGGAAGCCGACCGGCTCTCGCGCAAGAACAAAGAGTTCATCAAGGAGCTGTTCCCCTCGTCCGACCTGTACGCCACGCTCTTGCCCGAGAAGGCGCAGAAGCTCATCGGCGAGGTGGGGCAGGAGACGCACGGCGTGCGCCGCATGCTCGAGCGCATCGGCTTTCACTACGTCCACCACATCGACCCGTTCGACGGCGGCCCCCACTTCGAGGCGAACATCGAAGACGTCTCGCTCGTGCGGCACCACGTGCGGGCGCGGGTGGCGCCGCGGCCGCTCAAGCACGCCGCCGAGCCGATGCTGGTCGGGGTCGACCGCGACTTCGGCACCAATCGATTCCGCGCGGTGCGCTGCGAGGTCGAGCTCAAGCAGAAGATCGCCACCCTTCCGCTCGAGGCGGCGCAGGCGCTCGGCGTCGGCCCGGGGGACAGAATCTCGGTGATTCCGTTCGAGTGACAAACTGGCGGCGCCGCGCAGCTCCGCTAGCCTCCACGGCTCTCTTCTCGAGGAGGTAGGTCTTGCTCACGCGTCGTTGGTTGCTCGCCGGTCTGGGCGCGCTCGCTTCGTCTGGCTGCTACGGCAAGTTCCTGTTGACCCGGAAGCTGTACGAGTGGAACGGCTCGTTCGGCGACAAGTGGCTGCGCACCATCGTCTTCTGGGTGTTCGTCATCCTGCCGGTGTACGGCATCGTCACGTTCGTCGACGCGGTGGCGCTCAACCTGGTCGAGTTCTGGACCGGCAGCAACCCGATGGCCACGCTCGAGCATGAGGACGGAAGCGAGACCCGCTTCACCCGGCTCGACACCGACCGCGTGCGCATCGAGCGCGTGGAGCGCGGCGTCACGGTTCGTTCCTTCGAGGTGGTGATCGCCGGCCCCAGCGCGGTGATGGCGGTCGATGCGCGCGGCGAGGTGCTCGGCGCATGCGAAGGGCTCGCCGACGGCTCGCTCGTCGTCACGCGCGAAGGCCAGCCGGTCCACGTCAGCGCCGATGCGGTGCGCGCGCTGGAGCAGAGCCAAAGCAAGGGCGCGCTCGCCGAGGGCCTGCTACAGCGGCAGGCCGCGTTGGCCGCGCGCTGACGTGCTGTGCCGACATGACCGCTTCCCCTCCAGGCCAAACCTCGCGCGTCATCCGGCACACGCTTCAAGCCCGCCGCCGCACGGACACCAGGCACACGTCGTCTAAGAACGTGCCGTGCGCGGAGTGGCGCCGCGCCTCCTCCAAGAGCCCATCGAGGAGCTCGGCGTCGGAGACCTGGATGTTGGACTCGACCCACGACTGGACGGCCGTCAGGTCCGCCGGCGGCGCGCCCACCCGCTCTTCGAGCTCGAAGAGGCCATCGGTGAACAGCACCAACGAATCGTCGACCGCCAGCTCGTCTCCCGCGCTGGCGTACTCCAAGCCATCCACCAAGCCCAGCGGCGGTCCGCTCTCGCCGCGCGCCGAGGTGACCTTGCCCGCCGCGCGCCGCACGATGAAGGGCGTCGGGTGGCCCGCGCTGGCGAGCTGAAGCACGCCGCTCTGCGTGTCGAAGCGCGCGCAGCAGGCGGTGACGAACATCGTCGCGTCGGTCTGCCGCAAGGTCGCGATGAGCGCTGCGTTGAGCGCCGCGAGCATCTTGCCCGGGTTCTCGCCGAGCGGCTTGAGCTGCTCGATCAGCGCCCGCATCATCGCGGTGATCAACGCGGCGCGCACGCCGTGGCCCATCACGTCGCCGACCAGGATGAGCGCGCGGGTGTCCGACAGCGCGAGCACGTCGAAGAAGTCGCCGCCCACCGGCCCCGCGGGCACGTAGCGATGCGCGAACGACAAGCGGGAGTGGCTGGCGTTCCCCCGCGCGGGGAAGCTCGGGTAGCGCTGCGGCAGGAGCGCCAGCTGAATCTCCCGCGCCATCTTCAAATCCTCTTCGAGCTGGGTGTTGCGCAGCTGGAGCTCCTCGGACAGCCGCCGCGCCTCCCGCTCGGCCGCCTTCTTCTCGGTCAGGTCGAGCACGAAGGCGATCGCCTTCTCGTCCGACCCTTCGAGCATCGCGGCGCCGTAGAGCACCGACACCTGCGCGCCCGACGCGTGAAGCAGCTCGCTCTCCCATGGCCCCACCGTGCCCCGGCGCCTGAGGCCGACGATCGCCTGCCGGCGGTCCTCACGCTTCTCGGGCGGCGTGAGCTTCTCCCAGCTCAAGCCCTGGACGAGCGCTTCGCGTGGGTAGCCCAGGGTCCGCAGGAACTCGTCGTTCGCGTCGGTGATGCCGGCGCGCAGGTCGACGAAAGCCACGCCGACGATGTTGGACTCCGCGAGCCGGCGGTGCGCCTCGGAGCGCCAGAGCGTCTTGAGGAGGCGGGCCTCGAGCTTGTGGCGCTTCTGCGCCTCACGCGCCTTGAGGGCGTCGAGCTCGTCCTGCGCGCGACCGTGGGTCATCGCGTCGGACCTGGCTTGCGCAGCTCCTCCTCGAGGAACTGCACGACGTCCTTGAAGCGCGGCACGTTGCGCTCGTCGCACGCCATCAGCGCGCGGTGCGCCTCGAGCACGGTCGCCGAGTACGCCTCCTTCGAAGCGTGTGGGTCGAGCGGCTGCATCTGCTGAGGCTGCGCGTCCGCGTCCGCGGTCTCGAACTGAAAGAAGCGATCGATGCCGAGGGTGCGGAACAGCTGGAGGTGACGCGCGGAGCTGCCGGTCACGACGCAGCGTGCGTCGGAGGCCTTCCAGCGGACGCAGAACGCGGTGAGCACGCCCAGGAAGGTGCTGTCGAGGTGCGTGCACCCGGCCAAGTCGAAGAAGAAGGCGCGGGCGCCGCGGCTCGCCATCTCGGTCAAGCAGGCGCTGAGCGGCTGGCTCACCACGTGGGTGCCGCGGCCTTCGACGCGAACGAAGACCTCTCCCTCCGTCGCGCCCACCCAAACGCGGCCCTGGTTCGTCTCGCTTCCGGTGGCAGTGTGCATCGCCATACCGAAGGCCCCCTTTCGCCTGAATCAAGTCTAATGCCCGCGACAAAAGGGGCGGCGCGAGCGCAGCAGAGGGTCGATTGCTCGACGGATCAGCGACCGAGCGGACGCCCGCGCGCGATGATGCGACGTTCACCGGCGAGCAGTTCGAGGTACACGCGGCCCGCGTCGGCGAGCGGCAGGTGGGTGGAGCGCATGACCGACACGCCGAGCGTCGGGTCGAGCTCGACGACGCCGTCGCTCGTCCACGCGCGGACCCAGGCATGGGGGTAGGCGCGCGCGCCGTCCTTCACCAAGCCGAGGACGAGCTCCGCCTCGCGTCCCTTCTCGCGGGCGCGCGCGACGTAGCGCTCGGCGACCCGCAGGCAGCGCGGCGTTCGCGCTCCGGGAAAAGAGGCGCGGACCCCACGCGCGAGCCGAGCGGCGTCGCGGGCGTCCCAAGTGGCGGCCTTGGGCGGCGGGCTCGGCGCTGGCGCCCGCGGCGGTGGAGCGAGCGCCAGCGCGCCGGTAGCGCCATCGATGGCGAAGCCGCCGGCGAACGGGTCCTTCCACGCGCCAAGCGCGGTGGCTGGGTCCACGCGATGAAAGCGCGCGAGGCCGCGCGTGAAGGAGATCAGCCCGCCAGCGCCATCGTACTCGGCGAAGAACGCTTCACCGAAGAGCGTCCCCTTCGCGCCGCTTCCCTCGAGCTGATCCACGCACAGCTCGCCGCGCGCGCCCGTCAGCTCGTCTTCGACCCGAAGGCAACCCAACGCCGGCCGCTGGAGGAGCGCGAGCGATGCGGGCCGCGCCGCCTGGCCTTGGATGCGGCGGCCGTCGAGCGCGAGCGTGCGCACGCCCACTTGGCCCGGCCCGTCCGTGAACACCGGGTGCGAGGCGTAGGCGAAGGCGTCGCCGTCGAGGCGGAGCCGCACCAGGCCCACCGGCTGTCCGGAGAGCTCGAAGAGGAACACGGCGATGAGCGCGGTGGCGATCACGAGGTCCTCCACGAGCTTGACGTCAAAGCGCCGCCTGGGACCAAAAACTGGCGCCGCAACATGTCTGTGTCAGCCTTCGCGCATGGAACAGCGCCGCATGCTCCCCCGCGTCCGCCGCCGCCTGAAGATCGCGATGGGCGGCAAGGTCCCCGCCTTCACCGCCGACGTCTCGCCGCGCGGCTTCTCCGCCGAGGTGATGCAGGTCTGGAGAATCGGCAGCGTGGTGCACGGCAGCATCAGCCTCGAGGGGCGCGAGTTCCCCTTCACCGGCGAGGTCAGCTGGTCGAAGGCCGGCGATCCCCGCTTGTCGATTCGCGGCCGGTTCGGGGTACGGTTCACCGGCATCGACAACGACTTCTTCGCGCTGTTCGAGCGGACGCTGCGGCGCGCGGAGACGAAATGAGCGGTTCGGAGCTGCGACGGCTTCCCCGCGTGGAGCACCGCGCGCGCGTGGCGCTGGGGAAGACGGCGCTCTTCACCTTGGACCTGTCGCCGGGTGGCTTCTGCGCCGAGCTGCTTCACCCGCTGGCCCCGGGCACGCCGGTCGCCGGCTCGCTCGCGCTCGGCATGCGTGACTTCCCCTTCACCGGCCAGGTGGTGTGGGCGCGCGAAGGAGACGCGCGGCGCACGCGGCGCGGCCGCATCGGCGTTCGCTTCACCGGCATCGAGAACCGCTTCTTCGACGTGTTCCGCATCGCGTTCCCGAAGCTCGAGGCGCCCGCGACGGACGAGGCTCAGGGCGCTGCCCGCCGCGCGCCCGCCACGCCGTAGCGCAGCGGCCAACCGCTGTTCGAGATGGAGAACCCGCCGAGCTCGTAGGCTTCGAGCTTCGCGCCTTCGGGCCGGTCGACGAGCAGGTAGAGGTGTCCCTTGTCGAAGGTCGCGCCCAGCACCTGAGCGCCTTCGGCCACCGGGCACTGGAACACCGTCTGCCCCGAAGCCAGCGCCACCACGCGCGCGCCGCCGTCGAGCGGCTGCACGACGGCCGCCAGCGCGGCGCCGGGCTGAGCGAACGGCACGAGCGCCTCTTCGACGAGCATGAGCGGCTCACCCGCAGGCCCCAACGGCGCGCGCCAGAAGACGCCGCCGTCGACGGGCGAGAACGAGACGGCGTGGAGCGCCTGGCCCGTCGGGGCGCACGGCGGCGTCGCGGGGGACACGCAGGCGCGGTCGAACGCGTAGCCCGCCTGCGACGTCATGATGCCGTGGAACGGCTCGGCCTCCTCGAGCGGGAGCGAGGCGATGAGCCCGCCGTCGAGCGCGCGCAGGAAGCGACCGCCCGACCAGAGCCGCTCGGCGGTGACCGCGAGCTGGCGAACGCCGGGGCCGTCCCCGAGCGGCGGGAGGTCAGCGCCGCCATCGCTGAAGCGGAGTGCCGCCAGTGCTCCCCCATCGGCGTCGTACAGCACGCCATCGCCCAAGAAGTCGAGCGCGAGCGCGCTGGGCGTCGCGCCCCAGGGCAGGTCGGTGGTCGACAGCACGCCGCCGTCCGGCGCGACGCGAAGCCACGTCTGCGTCGAGGAGAAGGAGCCGGCGTCGGGGGAGGCCCAGGCGATGAGCAGGTGCGCGGTGCCGTCGTGGGCGACGGCGATGGACTCGCGCGACACGTGCGGCGCCGGGTGGCCGCCATCGAGCGGCGCAGGGAGCGACGCGAAGTCGAGCCGCCAGCGCAGCGCGCCGTTCTCGGGCGCATACGACTCGAGCGCGTCGTCCGCGAGCGCGAGCAGCCCCGCGTCGGACGACGTGACGACCGCGCGCGCGCCGCCGCCACCATCCACGCCAAGGGGCGCGGTGAACCGCTCGAAGCCGGAGCCGGTGTACGAGGTGAGCTGGCAGCCGCCGTCCGCGGCGCAGACCGAGAGGTACAAGTTGCCCCCCGCGGCGACGAGCGCAGGCGCCGATGGGTCGACCACCGGCGCGCCCGGCAGCAAGACCGTGAAGCTCGGCGTCGCCTCGCCCGCATCGGGGCGCACGCACTGCTGCGCTTTGCAGCGCCCTTCGCCCTGGCAGGGCGACTTCGGCGCGCACAGGAAGTCCTCCGGCGTCGGGCTCGTCACGCAGGCGCCCGAGAGGCAGAACAAGCCGGTGGCGCAGTTGAACGCGCCGCAGGGCGTCCAGTCGGACACCGGCGCGTCGCCGCAGCCGGTCTTCGGGTCGCAGTACGGCACCCGGCAAGGGTTCGCCGGCGCCGGACAGTCGGTGTCTCGGTACACGCAGCCCACCTGCTCGCCGCACGCGTCCACGGTGCACGGGTTGTTGTCGTTGCAGGTGCGCGGGCTGCCCTCGCAGGCGCCGCCCACGCAGACGCCCGCCTCCAGGCAGACGCTGCTCGGCGTGCAAGGCGTGCCGTTGGGGGCCACCTCCTCGGCGCAGCTCTTCGTCTCGAGCACGAAGCGCGACAGGCGGCACTGCGCCGACGGCGTGCACGGCAGCGGCTCGACGCCCACGCCGCGCAGCTGGACGTCGAGCCGCTTGCCGTTCGCCGACAAGCGCAACGTCCCCTCGGCGCTGCTCGCGGGGGCAGTGAACACCACCTCGACGGCCGCTTCGCCGCCGCCGGGAATCGTCACGGTGGCCGGCGCGGAGAACGGCGCGTCGGTCGCGACCTCCACCTCGACGTCGGCGCGGCCGGTGGCGGTGAGCTTCAACGCGCGCTCCACCTGAGAGCCTTTGAGCGCGCGCCCGAAGTCGAGGAGCTCGGCCTCGACGCGAAAGCCGACTTGGACGCCGCCCAGCGAGCTGTCGCCGCACGCAGCGAATACGAGCAAGACAGCGACGGCGGCTTTCTTCATCGGCGGACACCTTATCGCGCCCGCGCGCGACCGAGCCACGCGCGGACCGCGCCACCGCCCGCGTCCGAGCGCCTGCTTAGCCGACCGTGCTGCCGGCGATGCGGACCTGGTTTCTGCCCAGCTTCTTGGCCTCGTAGAGCGCTGAGTCGGCGCGGCGGATGAACTGCTCCATCGACTCCTCGGGCGACAGCTGCGCCACGCCGATGCTGACGGTGACGGGGACCTCGACCGGGTTGGTGGAGGAGACCTGGAAGTTGGTCTTCGCGATGCGCTCGCGAATCCGGTTGGTGATGATGGAGGCCTCGGCCGCGCCCGCCTGGATGAGCAGGATGCCGAACTCCTCGCCGCCGTAGCGGGCGACCACGTCGGTCGAGCGCACCGAGGCGACCACCAGGCTCGACAGGTGCGCGAGCACCGCGTCGCCGGCCAGGTGGCCGTGCTTGTCGTTGATCAGCTTGAAGTGGTCCACGTCGAGCAGCCCGAGCGCGACCTCGCCCTTGTAGCGGCGCGCCCGGCTGATCTCCTGCTCGAGCCGCGCCTTGAAGTACTTGTGGTTGAAGCAACGGGTGAGCCCGTCGCGAATGACCATGTCGCGCAGCGACGCCAGCCGCGACAGGTGCGCGCGCACGCGGGCGACCAGCTCCTGCGGCTCGAACGGCTTGGCGATGTAGTCGTTGCCGCCGACCTCGAGGCCGCGCACGCGCTGGTCGACGTCGCCCCGGCGCGTGACGAAGATGATGGGCGTGAACTGCAGCGCCGGGTGGCTGCGCACGCGCCGGCACAGCTCGAAGCCGTCCATCTCGGGCATCACCACGTCGAGGATGATGAGGTCCGGCAGCTCGGCCTGAATCTGCTGCAGGGCCTGAGAGGGCGAGCAGCAGTACGAGCTCAAGAAGCCCGCGCTGCGCAAGCAGCTGTCGATGAGGTGCGCGCTGAACGGATCATCGTCGATGACGAGGATCTTCGAGAGCACCCGCTCTTCGCCGGTCGAGTCCGGCTGCGTGAGGCCCTTGGGCTCCACCAGCGCGCGCGCGGGCGACGGCGTCGGCGGCGCGCTGCCGTGCTCGTCGAGCAACGTCGCGACGCCGGCGAGCGCGTCCGCGAGCAGTCGCGCCGCCTCTTCGGTCGACAGTCTGCCCTTCCTGGCGAGGTTGCAGATGTCTTCCGACATCGCAGACGCGTAGCCGAGCACGCCGAAGTCCATCGCCGAGGCGGTGCCCGCGATGCGATGGAAGAAGCTGAAGAGCTCCTCGATGCCCTGGGCGTCTCCCTTGATGAGCCGTGCGTGGGCCTCGCGCGCGCGCTGATAGCCCGACTCCAGCTCGCGCAGAAACACGAGCTTGAGCTCGAACAGCTCATTGGCCGGAATGTCGCTGGCCATCGCCCCCCTGAGCCTTTCGGTGCCTTCGAGTCCGAAGGTTAGCGCTGTTTCGAACCGAACGCTCGATCCGGGCCTACCTCCGACCACTCACCTCGGCCCTCAATGTGGGCAGCCGCGCGCCCGCCGTCATTTCTCGCAGCTTTGCGGCGGCCACTCGGTCTTCGGACGAAAGTTGTAGCGGATCACCTCACGTCCGAGGACCGCGTTGTTGAAGCAGCTGATCCGCACCTGGCCCGGCGCCCTCAGCCGCTCCACGATGGGCACCGGGCGCGAGAAGGTCGAGAACGCCTCGAACGTGCCGTTGAAGTGGGTGGGCCAGCCGCGCGAGAGCGCCGAGCCTTGGCCGTCGCGCCCGCGCGTCGACAGCCGTTCGTACGCCGCGCGCTGCTTGTCGTTCACCGTCAGCGCCTCGCCCGGCAAGGGCAGCGCCTCGCCTTCGAACGGAAGGCTCCCGTGCTTGCCCCACTGCACCTGAAGGCGCGGGCGGCCGCCGTGCTCGTTCGCCTCGGCGATGGCGCGGGGCGAGGCGTCGAGCAGGCGGCCATGGAAGTACGTGGTGAACCCGACCAGCGCCGCGCGCTGGGCGTCGAGCCGCACCCAGACCACTTCATGGTCGCTCGGGTCGTTGTCGTCGGGATAGTCGATGTCGTCTTCCCACAGCAGGTGGTAGGCGATGAACGGCGCGTCGGGGTGCACGACGGCCGCCACGTCCTTGAGCTCGAACGGCTCGGACGCCACGGTGAAGACGCGCGGCGCGAACCGAAGCACGCGCTCGAGCTCGTCCTCCGTCGGCGGCCGCGAGGGCGACCGGCGCAGCACCTCGTCGTACGCCTTGGCCGCGTCGTCGAGCCGCCGCTCGAGGTGGACGCTCAAGGCGCGGCGCGCCACCCGGTCCGACGCGGCGTCACCGCACACGCAGGGCATCTCCTTCGGCCGCGCGCAGCCCATGGCCAGCAGTATCGAGAGCGCCCAGTGCGACCTACGCATGGGGGCGTTCTCGCCCTGCGAGCCGGCGGGCGCAAGAGGTGCTCGACGGGTTTGAGCGCTCGCTTCCGATTTCAGCTAAATGCGCGCCCGTGGCGGACGCGCGCGTCATCGTGATTGGAGCCGGGATGGGCGGCCTGGTGGCCGCGACCGCGCTCGCCCGCGCCGGGCACCGCGTTCGGGTGCTCGAGGGACGCCCGACGGCGGGCGGACTGGCGGCGGGGTTTCTCGCCGAAGGCTTCTACTTCGACACCGCGCCCTACTTGCTCCTGGACCGCGCCTCGCTCGAGGCCACCTTTCATGCGCTGGGCGCCGACCTGGCCGAGCACGTCCAGCTGGTGCGGCTCGAAACACCGCTCGAGGTGTCGTGGAGCGACGGAGAGACGCTCGCCTTTCACGCGGACCGCGCCCAGACCGCGCAGGCCGTCGACGCGCGCTGGCCCGGCGCGGGCGGGCGCTACCTTCGCTTCCTCGAGGCGGTCGACGCGCACCGGGCGCAGGTGACGCCGCTGGCGCACGCGCGGCCGGCGAGCGGCTGGGCCATCGTTCGTCACGGCGGCGTTCGGCTCTGGCGCCAGGACCGCCGCACGCTGGAGGCGACCTTTCGCCGCTTCGCGCTCCCCGAGCGGCTGCGCCAGGCGCTGAGCCTCTTCGCCAAGGTGGCCGAGCTCGCCCCTCCGCAAGCGCCGGCCGCCTTCGCCTGGGGCTGGTCGTGGCTGCACGGCCCCGGCGCCTTCTACCCGCTGGGCGGCATGGGCAGCATTCCGCATGCGCTCTACCAGCTCGCGGTGAAGGCGGGCGTCGACTTCAGCTTCGGGTTGGCGGCGTCGCACGTGCAGGTCGATGGCGCGCGCGTCGCGGGCGTCCACACCGACCGCGGCGACTTCCTCACCGCCGACGTGGTGGTCTCGAACCGCGGCATCGGCACGTACCTCGGGATGCTCAAGCCTCCCGTGCTCGAGGCGGAGCACCGGCTGGTCGGCACGCCGCTGCAGTCGTTCGGGGTGGCGACGTACCTGGCGGTGAAGGGCAAGAGTCAGCCGTACGTGCACTACCACCTGCTCCCCGATGGACAGCACCGCGTGCTGGTGACGCCGAGCGCGGTGGACCGCACGCTCGAGCAGCGCGGCCGCTGGCCGGCGCGGCTGCTCGCCCCGATGCCCCACGCCGCGGCGCAGGAGCGGGGTCAGGCCGGCCAGCAAGCGCTGCTCGACGCGGTGCTCGAGGAGCGCTGGTGGCGCGCGAAGGTGGAAGACCCGCGCCGCGTGCTGTCGCGCACGTCGGCCGAGCTGGGCTCCTTGCTGCGGTTGTACCGGGACAGCGTCAACCCGGCCGGAGGTTGGCTCGAGCATCGAAGCCCCTTCGTGCGGGGGCTGTACCTGTGCGGCAGCGCGACGTACCCCGGCCCGTCGGTGACGGCGTGCGCGCACTCGGGCGTCTTGGCCGCGTCTCGCGTCTTGGAGGACTTCCCCGGCGCGCAGGGGCTCGCGTAGACAGCGGCCATGTCCAGCTCCGCCGCCACCGCCGTTCGCGTCCGCTCGTCCGCGTGGACCGAGCTCGTCCTCATCTGCCGCCTGCACATCGTGCTCATCGCGGTGGCCGCGCAGCTGGTGTTCGGGTGGCTGATGACCGGGCGCTACCTGTGGGCGCTCGCGGGGGTGGTGGGGCTCGACTGGTTCTTCATCAACATCGTCAACCGGGTCACGGACGTCGCGGAGGATTTGAAGAACGGGATTCCCGGCACCGCGCGCGTGGCGCGGCACAAGAGGCACGTGCTGTACGGCGCGTGGGGGTTGATGGCGGCCTCGTTCGCGGCGACGCACGCGTGGTGGCCTGGCTTGACGCCGTTTCGAGCGGCGGTGTTGGTGTTGGGCCTGGCTTACAACTTCAAGCTCATTCCCACGCTGCGCGGGCGAACGCGCTTCAAGGAGATGTACTTCTTCAAGAACTTCGCCTCGGGTGCGTTGTTCGTCTTGACCTGCTTCGTCTACCCGCTCGCGGTCGCGCCGGACTGGGGGGTCGGGCCCGCGTACATCGCCGCGCTCGTCGCTTTCTTTCTGCCGTTCGAGCTGTCGTACGAGGTGCTGTACGACTTCCGCGACATCGAAGGTGACAGGGCCGAGGGTGTGCCGACGTTTCCGGTGGTGCACGGCGAGCGCGCGGGCCGCCTCATCGTCGATGGCTTGCTCTCGCTCTCGCTGGTCGCGCTGGCGGCAGGCGCGGCGTTGGGTGCGATTGGGCTGCGCGAGTGCTTGATGGCGGTGGCGCCGCTGCTGCAGCTCACTTTCTATCGGCCCAGGCTTCGGCGCGGGCTCACGTCGGCCGACTGCATCGCGCTGACGAACCTAGGCACCGCGCAGCTCATCCTCTTCTTGGTGGGCACCGCGGTGTGGCTCGCGCTGGGGCTGCCCACCAACGTGTTCCTGCGCTGAGTTGCGCTGCTCCGCTTCTAGACAGGACGTCGACCCGCTTCGAGCCACACGCGGCCGGGCAGCGCGCGGATGTAAGGCAACGCCACGAGCGCGACGTGCAGCCAGTGCCAAGGCGCGCGCACGTCGATGAACGCGAGCAGGCCGACGAAGACGAGCGCGGCGCTCGCCCGAGGCAGCGCGACGTCCCACGGCAACGTCCGACCTTCCCGCCGCGCCCGCGCGACCTGCGACAGGCCGACGGCGCTCCCCAGGACGAGCAGGACCCACCCTTGCCACGGCAGCGGTCCGCGCGCGAGGTGACGCAGCGCGCCCCACCAGAACAGCTGAATGCCGACGTGCGCGGCGAGCGGAGCCAGCGGCAAGACGAGCCACGTCCACCTCACGGAGGAGCGTCCGAGCGCGAGCTCCACCCCGAACGCGAACGCCGCCCAGCCGACGATGCCGATGAGCGGCACGCCCAGGTGGCCCCCTTCCGCCCACGTCCAAAGCCCCGCATGCACCGCGAGCGCTTCGACCAGCGACGCGTCGAACGCGACCACGCCCGCGACGAGGAGCGCGCGCCGCCACCCGGTCGATGGCCAGAGCGACTCGACGACCTCGCGCGCGAAGAGAACCACCAGCGGCCAGATGAGCGGCACGAGCACCGGCACATCCAGGAGCTTCACGTGCCAGTCGGGCGCGTATGAATAGAAGCGGTACCAGGTGATGCAGCTCTGCTCTCCCAGCCAGGCCGCGAGCGCGATGAAGACATAAGACGGGAGCACCTCCGCGCTTCCGCGGCGGCGGATCAACGCCGCGAGCGACACGCCCACGACGCCCAGACAGAGGAGCTCGAAGGCGACGAAGGCCGCGCCGCTCACGGGAGCATCGCGGGCGCGGCCTCGGCGTCACGCAGCTTGGGCCACGCGACCGGCAAGCGCCGCTGCGTCGCCTCGGCCAACCACCCGCCGACGACGGCGAAGAAGCAGTAACCGCCCGCGACCGCCGACGGCACCGCCGAAGACGGCAGGCCGAGCCCCGGCATCACCGGGCTCCAGTGCCACAGCCCGAGCGCGGTGCCGACCAGCTCGATGAGCGAGGCGATGACGAACGTCCACGCGTAGATCTGCGCCTTGGGGGTGAAGAGCAGGATGCTCGCGAAGAACGGCCAGTAGAGCGCCCCGTGCACGTCGAAGCGGCCGGTGACGAGCGGGTAGAGCGTGAGCCCGCCCAACGTCCACAGCCCCGACACCGCGAGCACCGCGTAGACGAACTTCTGCCCGTGCCGCTGCATGAAAGCGGTGCGGGGAACGCCGGCGCAGACGATGGCGATGAGGCCGTGGCCGGGCAGCACGTAGAAAGGCACGTTCCCGAGCTGATAGCCGTACAGGCCCCAGAACTGCGTTCCGAACAGCTCGATCATCGTGCTCACCACCACGGTGAACCACATCTCGCGCTGCTCCATCACCGGGTGCTTCCGGGCGATGGAGAGCAAGAGCGCGAAGGCGGCCAGCCCGAGCACGAGCTGCACCCAGAGCGACGGGTAGAGCGCGTCGATGGTCAGCAGCGTCAGGGTGAAGGCGCAGAGCGACGCGTAGTAGAGCGGGCGGTGGAGACGAGACGAGCGTTGCATCACCGCGATTGTCTACCACCGCTGGGACGACGTTGCCTCAGCGGAGCGGATGCGCCGGGCGGCTGCCCATGCGTCAAAGCCCCCGCCCGAAGCGCGCCGGCGCTGATGGCCTTTCGCTCGAGCGGTTGGACCGTCCAGACCCTACCGCCTCCAGGCCCTTCAGCGCCGGGGACGCGGCGTGAGGATGCTCGACAGCCGCACGCGAAACTCCCGCGCGTCGATGGAGTAGACGTCGCCCGCGCCCTTCTCGCGCCGCATGCCGTTCACCTCGGCGCGCCCCTCGCCCCACGGGTTTCGCAGGTAGACCCGACCGCCCTTCACCGCGACGAAGGAGAAGGCGTGAAAGCCGTGCTCGCCCCGCGCGAGGTCGCCGATGTCCATGCCGACCACGACGGGATGACCGGCCTTGCCGCTGCGCCGCTGCAGGTGCGCGAGCACGTCGCCGGGCGACAGCGCCTTGTTCGGCCTGAGCTCGACGTACTGGACACCATGGAGCTGCCGGAGCAGGTCGAGCTGCCCAGGCCCCAGGCCGGCGTAGGGCTTCCCGCCGCCCGCGGGCAAGCTCAGGTCGTTCTGGGCGTCGTAGTCGTCATGCCCATTGGCGTACTCAATGGCGGCGGACTGAAAGAGCGCCTCGGAGAGGCTGCGCCCGTCGCGCTGCGCCTTGGTCTGCGGCGGCTGAAGCTGCCGCGGCCCGAGGTTCTTGAGCAGCGGCAGCGGCCTTGTGGGTTTGTCGAAGTACTCGGGCTGCAGCGTGAGCAAGCCGCCGCCGCGCATGCGCGCGTGCTCGTCGAACCCGGCGATGCCCGCGACCAACCGCACGTACTCGGACGGCTGGCGGCGCGCCAAGTCGTACTGCATGGTGGTCACGGTGCAGGTGCCGTAGACCGACTGGTTGATCCGCGAAGGCTGCACCACCTCGCTGAGCGCCGCGTCGAGCAGCTGCGCCTGGGTGACGCCCCGCAGCGCGAGCTGGGGCGACAGCGGCGCGGTCGCGAGCTGACTCAGGTTGTCGAGCAGCGTCTGGCCTCGCGAGTCCTTCTGCTGGATCAGCGCCGGCCGATCTCGAAACAGGCGGACGAGCTGGTACAGCGCGCCGGTGTCGCGGGTCGAGCCGGCCGAGGCGACGAGCGCGGCCACCGCGCCGACCTTCATCGCCGACAGGCGCTTGAAGCCGGGGCTGGTGATGAGCTGGGCGATGAGGGCCGCGTCGCTGGGGTTGGCGGCGGCCGCCTGCAGCACGCGCACCTGCGCCACCACCGGGAGCCGCTTGCCTGCTTCCAAGAGGGTCAGCACCGAGTTGCCTTCGGTGGGGCGCAGCGCGGCGACCAGCTGGCCCCGAGTCGACGGCGTCAACGGAAGCGCCCGCAGCTGGGCGCGCGCCTTCTGAAAGCGGGGGCGGGCCACCGGCTTGGGCTGGCCGGCGAACTTGCGCAGGTTCCTGCGAAGTTGAACGAGGGGGATGTTGAGGTTCAGGGAAGACATTTCAAACCCTCTGTAAGCGCAACCCCGGGGGGGCTTGGGCCGAGCATACAGTAGGCCCAAGGCCCCGAAACCCAGCCCCAAGAGATTTCACCTCGTGTTGAAACGACCCCGCCAAAGCCGCTGCCCGATTGGGCTCTGCCTCGCCCTGGCCTTCGCCACCCCTGCCCTGGCCGCCCCGTACGAGGTGGAGATCGACATCGAAAACGAGGAAGACCTCTACGACTTGGCGGAGACCGAGCAGATTTCCGAAGCCACGCTCGAGACGCTGCTCGACCTGTTGCAGGAAGGGGTGGACGTCAACACCGCGAACCGCGACGAGCTGTACGAGCTGCCGAACCTGACCTACTCGCACGTCGACGCGATCTTGAACTTCCGCAAGCGCGTGGGCCGCATCGATGATCCGGCGGACCTGGTGCGCGCGCAGGTGCTGCCGGCCGAGCTGTTTGATCAGATCGCGCCGTTCCTCCTGGTGACCAGCCCGAAGAAGGTGAAGCGCGCCTACCAAGGCTACGCGCGCTTGGGCTCGCTCTACTCCGCCGGCGACACCCTCGCGCCGCCGTTCTACTTGAAGGCCAGCGGCTTCGGCTTCGAAGGCTGGAAGGCGGGGCTGTTCGCGGCGACCACGCGGCGCGACCTGAACAACGTGCGCTACGACCCGTTCCGCAACGCGCTCACCGCCGACGAGCCGACCTACCGCCTTCACCCGGCGAAGTACTTCGCCAGCTTCCGCAACGAGCGCTACGCCTTCGTCGCCGGCACCTTCACCGCCGGATTCGGCGAGCGGCTCACCTTGAACAACACCAACCGCGTCGAGCCCGACGGGCTCTACGGCGACGCCGACTATCGAATCGACCGCGAGCTGTCGGGCCGCTGCGTGCTCTCGCCCGGCGAGCTGCCCGCGTCCCCCTGCACGCCGGAGGAGCTGAACGGGTACCTGACCAACGACCCGAAGTGGACGCGGCGCTTCCGCGGCTTCGGCGGCGCGCTGCGGGGGCTGCCGATGGGCGCCTTCACCTCGGACGTGCACCTGTTCGGCTCGTACGAGCGGAAGAACATCTCGCAGTACGGGCTCTACGACAAAGCGCTGTGCGACAACCCGTTCGACGACTCTCCCCAGTGCCAGGCGCCGCCGGTCTACCTGCGCACCGGCGAGCCGCTCTTGCCTTCGCCGGTGTTTCGGCGCCGCACGCTGCCCGAGGTGTTCGACGAGATGCTGTTCGGCTCGCACGCGCGGCTGCACTTCGGCGCCGGCCAGAGCGCGGGCGTGACCGGCTACTTCGCGCGCGACTTCTTCGTGCCCCGCGGCATCGCCCTGGGCTTCCAGGAGTGGGTGGGCCGGCCCAACGGGAACTTCGGCGCGGTGGGCGTGGACGGCGCGTACAACTACCGGACCTTCAACTTCTTCGCCGAGGTGACGCGCAGCTTCAACGCGCCGCAGATTCCCGGCACCGCCGGGCCGACCGGCGGCTGGGGCGTCATCCAGCGCACCACCTACGACGTGACCGAGAGCCAGGCCCTGGAGCTGTCGCTGCGCTACTACGACCGCGACTTCGTGAACCCCTACGCGCGCGCGCTGTCCGCCCGCGACGAGCTGCTCGGCTACGCGACCCGAAACGAGGCCGGCGCGCGCCTGCGGTACAACGGGCGCCGGATGGCCAAGTGGGCCGTCCGCGGCGACCTGGACGTCTGGGCCTGGCCGGGCGCCGTCGCGCGGGGCACCGCGGGCCGCGCGAACCTCAAGGTGTTCGCGCGCGGCGACTACAAGGCGGTCAAGTGGCTCGAGCCGAGCGTGTGGGCGGAGTACTTCAACCGCGACCTGGGCGTGGGCGGGCGCGGGCTGTGCTTCGAAGACCCTTCCGCCGAAGACGAAGACGGGGTGACCATTCCCTGCTCGGGCGAGCGGTTCCGGCTGGGGGGCAAGGTGAAATACCTGCCGCTTCCCAAGCTGCGGTTGGCGCTGCAGTACCAGCACTACCTGCTCGATGACCGCAACTACCCCGCCGGCTTTCAGAACAACGGAAACCTGGCCGCCGAGGTCTCGTACAAGCCGCTCGACAACCTGAGGATGAAGGTGCGCTCGCGCTACGCGAACGAAGACTACGCGACCGGCCTGCGGGGAGAGGATCAGCTCTACAGCTACATCTTCTTGGGCTACCTGCCGATGCCGAACCTGGTGACCGGCGTTCGTTACGAGAACGTGGCCTACCTCGACCAGAGGCCCAGCACCCTGCGGCGCACGCCTTCGCCCGAGTCCCGCTTCCGAATCGAGATCGAGGGCCGCTTCTAGCCACTCTAGGGGCCCCAGGGGGCCCAAGGCACCCAACGGCGCCGTCCGTCCGATAACCCAACAGGGGCTGATCAGCCCTGAGCAGTTGTCTCACCTTCTCTTCTGGCTTTCGTCATGCGCGCCGCCTCGCCCCAACGCCGTTTCCCCTGGGCCCTCCGGGCCACCCTCATCGTCCTCACCGCGCTCGGCCTGGCCTGCACCGGGCCGAAGGGGCAGCGGGCCAGCGACGACAAGGCCTCGCTGCGGGCGCTCAAGCTCGAGACCAACGGGCTCGTCATCGGCGAGTTCGAGATCGACGGCGCCGCGTCGGTGCTCGACGGCGACACCATCGTGGTGAAGGGACTGCCGGCCTCGCTGCGCCTGCTCGCCATCGACACCGAGGAGACCTTCAAGAAAGACAGCGAGCGCGACGACTACGACAAGGGCTTCGAGATGTACTTGAAGCGCCGCCGCGGCGACTCCGCGCGGCCGGTGAAGTCGGCCACTCCGCTGGGGGAAGACGCCAAGCGGTTCGCGCAGGAGTTCTTCCAGGACGTGACCAAGGTGCGGCTCGAGCGCGACCACCCGCTCGAGGTGCGGGACTTCTACGGCCGCTTCCTGGCGTACGTGTTCGCGTACAAGAACGGCGAGTGGATCAACTTCAACCTCGAGACGGTGAAGGTCGGCATGAGCCCGTACTTCGTGAAGTACGGCCGCTCGCGCCGGTTCGACGCGCAGTTCAAGGCGGCGCAGGCCACGGCGCAGGAACGGCGGCTCGGCATCTGGGACCCGCGGCGAGAGCACTACGACGACTACCCCGAGCGGCTCGCCTGGTGGGAAGCGCGGGCGGTGGCCATCGACGCGTTCGAGAAGAAGGCGCAAGCGCGCGAGGACACCGTGGTGCTCACGCGCGCCGACGCGACCTTGCAGCTCGAGCAGCGGGTGGGCCAGAGCGTGTTGCTCTTCGGCGCGGTGAGCGACGTGCTGCCGGCCGAGCCGACCTCGCGCGCGCCCACCCGGGTCCGCATGTCGCGCAACCGGCAAGAGTTCTTCGAGCTGGTGTTCTTCGACGACGCGGTGTTCGCGGCGACCGGCATCGCCGACCGCGTGGGCGAGTACATCGAGGTCTACGGCACCGTCACCCGCTACCCGCCCGACAAGCCCGACGACCGGCGCGCCAAGGGCCCCAAGCGACTGCAGATCATCGTCCGCAGCCCCAAGCAAGTGCACTTGCCAGCCGCCTCTTCCGACAACTCCCAAGGCGCAATGGGCGCCGGGCCGAACCACTTGCCGAACTGAAACGCCATGTCCTCGTCTGCCAAGAACCCCCTCCTCCTCGCGTCGCTCCTCTCGCTCAGCGCGATGGCGCTCAGTTGCGGCACCGACCCCGCTTCGGACCCTTGCACCGGCCGGGTGCCGGGGGACTTGGTGATCACCGAGTTCCTGGCCGACCCGGACGGCGCCGACGAAGGCAAGGAGTACGTCGAGCTCTACAACGCCACCGACAAGTCGATTCCGCTGAAGGGCCTGTCCCTGCACACCTCGTCGGCGAGCGGCGCGGGCAAGCAGAGCGTGACCTTCGAGCAGGGGGACGCGCCTCCGCGCGAGTTCGTGGTGGTGAGCAACGCCGACGCGGCGCCGGGCTTCGCGACCATCGCCGTGGGCGCCAAGTTCTCGCTCGGCAACTCGAGCGGCATCATCAAGGTGATGTGCGGCGAGAAGCTGATTGATCAGCTCACCTACACCAAGGCCGTCACCGCCAACACCGCGCGCGTGTTCGACGGCAGCCGCGCGCCGGACGCGCTCGCCAACGACGACGAGGCGAATTGGTGCGACGCCACCACGCAGACCCCCGACGGCTTCTTCGGCGCGCCCAAGGCCGCCAACCCGCCCTGCGCGACCGCCGTCACCTGCGAGGACACCCTGACCGGCCAGACCCGGCCCATCGTCCCGCCGCAGGCCGGCGACATCGTCATCACCGAGCTGATGCCGAACCCGAAGACGCTGGAGGACAACAACGCCGAGTGGATCGAGCTGTTGGTCAAGGCGGACGTCGACCTGAACGGCCTGGAAGTGGGCCCGACGGGCGGCAAGCCCCTGGTCGTCACCCACAAGCAGTGCCTGCGGGTGGGCGCCGACAGCTACGTCGTCGTCGCGCGGAAGGCCGACCCGGCGCTCAACGGCGGGTTGACCGAGCTGCTCGCGACCTTCTCCTTCTCCCTCAACAACACCGCGGCGGAGATCGCCGTCTCGCGCGGCGGCGTGACGCTCGACAAGGTGAGCTACGAGAAGGTGAAGGAGGGCTACTCGCTGCAGCTCAGCCCCTCCAAGCTCGACGCGGTGCTCAACGACGCGCCCGACGCCTTCTGCAACGCGACGCGCGACTACCACCGCGACGCCACCAACGCCCCGCTCAACTACGGCACGCCGGGCGCGCCGAACAGCGACTGCGCGGGCGAGACGCCGAACCAGTGCCTCGACGACGGCGTGTCGCGCCCCATCAACGCGGCGAACGCGGGCGATCTGATCATCACCGAGTACATGGCCAACCCGAAGGCGGTGGCCGACACCTCGGGCGAGTGGATTGAAATCTACGCGACCCGCGAGGTCGACCTGAACGGCGTGCGGCTCACCTTGGGCAGCACCAACACCACGCTCTCCTCGCCCAACTGCCTGACGCTCGGCGCGAGCAGCTACGCGGTGCTGGCGCGGAAGGCGGACAGCGCGGTCAACGGCGGCCTGCCGCCGGTCGTGGCGACCTTCAGCGGCAGCCTCACCAACTCCGGCGGGCAGACCATCGCGCTCTCGCGCGAGATGGCCGAGATCGACGCCATCGTCACGGCGGCGGCGGCCGACGGGGCCTCGACCCAGCTCTCCGCGGACAAGCTCGACCAGGTGCTCAACGACGACACCGCCAACTGGTGCGCTCCGACCGGCACCTATGGCGGCGGCGACCAGGGGACGCCCGGGACCGCGAACCGGACCTGCCCGTGAGACTGCGCGGCGTGGCGCTCGCCGGCGTGTGCGCGCTGGTGAGCGGCTGCTCGCCCAGCGCGGGGGACGACAACCCGTCGTGCGGGCCCGCCAGCGGCACCGTCGCGCAGGTGACCGACGGCGACACCATCGTGCTGACGAGCGGCGAGAAAATCCGCTACCTGCTCATCGACACGCCCGAGTCGACGACCGAGAAGGAGTGCTTCGGCGCCGAGGCCTCCGAGTTCAACCGCTCGCTGGTCCAAGGCAAGACCGTGGCGCTGCGCTACGGCCCCGAGTGCAAGGACCGGTACGACCGCCTGCTCGCGTTCGTGACGGTCGACGGGCGTGAGGTGAACCGGCTGCTCGTCGAGCGCGGCTACGCGTGCACGTTCTTCATCGGCCCGAGCACCGCCGAGCGCGAGGACTTCGAAGCGCTCGAGCGCGAGGCGAAGGCCGCCAAGCGCGGGCTGTGGGCGACCTGCTCGCCCGCGCCCTGTTGACGTTCCACCCAGCGCCCCAACGACTCGCCTGCTTGCCACCCGAGCGAGCGGGCCCCTTCGACCTTTCGTACCCGCGCCTACCTCGGGCGCGCGTGAACTGGCGGAATCTTTTCGCCGCGCCGCACATTCGAAGCCCAAGGACGCCGTGACCTGCCCGGAGGCTCGATTGTCTTCGGCGGCCCGCGAGGAGCATCCTTCTCTTTGGTGCGCAGCCTTTCTCCACGAGCGATTCGAACCGCGCGGCTCACCGCCGAGGCGTTGTTCTGCGGCCCCGCCGGACCGCCGCCGCCCGACCGGCTCGACTGGCTGGGCCGCGAGCTCGACGACGTCGTCACCCGGGCCGGCCTTCGCTCGCTCTTGCTCACCCGCCTGTGCCTGTGGCTCCTCGCGGTGCTCGTGCCGCTCTACGCGCGGAAGCTGAAGCCGCTGGCGGGCGTGTCCTTGGCGGAGCGCGTGAAGGCGCTGGGCCGCCTGGAGCGGAGCCCCTTCTCGACGG
>CAZEDU010000021.1:0-52529 GCA_964511185.1 uncultured Myxococcaceae bacterium
GAAACTTCCTCCGACTGAGCGGGGGCGGCTTCGAATGAGACGCGCGGCGTGGTTGTGTTGCAGCCTGGTTCTCATCGCGTGCGGACATCGGCGGTCAGCCAAGCTCGAGGTCACGCCGTGGCTGACGCACGAGTCGACCGTCACTGTCCATCAGGCGAAGTTTTCGTTTGGTGAGCCAGGCGGCGGGTCGCGCTCGAAGCACGAAGAGCTCTCCTGGAACTGCGGGTTGTTCCCGTGCCGACTCGAGAGTGCGTATGGTTTGTCGGTGACTCCGCTCGGCGCCGACGCAGTTCTGGTCACGGGTGACGTCAAAAGTTTTCGGGAGTTTTGGTTCGTTCAACGCGGCGAGAAGCCAATCGCGTTGTCGTCGCGGGTTCCCGCTGGAGCAGCGCCACCGACCGGGCTCGATTCGGCTTGTGTCAGCGCATCGGGCGCGATCTTCGTTTGGTATGTGCCGGAGGGCCGCGCCGGAGACATGCGAGACTTCGAGGTGGTTGAGCTTCAGTCGAACGGCCGCTTCGTGCGTCGTCACACCGTGAAGCTTGCCGGGTTCGCGCGGGTGACGGGAACGTCCGGTGGAAAGTTAATCATCGCGATTGATCAGCCCGGCCGAAAGTATGAGCTCTTTGCGCTCACCGATGGGGCAATGAGCCCGGTTGCCAGCGGGCAATGGGCACGGAACCATGAACGAGAGCTGGCGGAGCATTTGGCATCGTTGGGTCTCGAGCCGTGCCGCGAGTCGTTACGCAAGCCCGAGCCGGCGGATGAGCGGTAAGACGACGGCGAGCCGCACGGCCTCGCTGACCGGCTCAGTTGAGCGGTGTCGGTGTCGGACAGGAATGGTAGGGTGCCCGGCACTCATTCGAGGGGGCTGCCAGCGGTGCGTTGGGTGTTGCCGGAGGGGACATTCGAGGGAGCGGAGCGGCTCGCGTCCGCGCTTGGGGTACACAAGCTCGCCGCGTGGGTGCTGCTCGCGCGGGGGTTGCACACGCCAGAGGCCGCCACGGCCTTTCTCTCCGATGCCCTTGCGGACCTGCCCGACCCCTTCTCGATGAAGGGGATGAACACGGCGGTCGAGCGGCTCGAGCGCGCGGTGGCCGCGGGCGAGAAGATCACCCTCTACGGCGACTACGACGTCGACGGCGTCTGCTCGACTTCGCTGCTCTCGCTCTTCTTGCGAGAGCTCGGCGGCAAGGTCGCCACGTACATCCCGCACCGCATGGCCGAAGGCTACGGGCTCAACGCGCAGGCGATCGAGCGCATCGCGGGCGATGGGACGAAGGTGCTCGTCACGCTCGACTGCGGCATCACGTCCACCCACGAGGTCGACGTGGCCAACCGGCTGGGGCTCACGGTGGTGATCGTGGATCACCACACCGTGCCGTCCACGATGCCGGCGGCGTTCGCGATTCTGAACCCCCATCAGCCGGGCTGCGCGTACCCCACCAAGCATCTGTGCGCCGCCGGGGTGGCCTTCAACCTGTGCATGGCGCTGCGACACCAGTTGCGCGCGAGCGGCTTCTTCGCCGGCCGCGCCGAGCCGAACCTCAAGTCGCTCATGGACCTGGTCGCCTTGGCGACCGTCGCCGACGTCGTCCCGCTCACCGGGGTCAACCGCATCCTGGTCAAGCACGGGCTCAAGGAGCTCTCCGCCGGGCGCCGCCCGGGCGTGCGCGCGCTCAAAGAGGTCGCCGGGCTCTCGGCCGAGGCCGAGATCACCTCGGGGCTGGTGGGCTTTCGGCTCGGGCCTCGCATCAACGCGGCCGGCCGGCTCGACGACGCGTCCGTGGGGCTGAAGCTGTTGTGCGCTTCGAGCCTCGAGGAGGCGCGGCCCATCGCGTCGGTGCTCGACGCCGCCAACGCCGAGCGTCAGGGCATCGAGCAGTCGATCCTCAACGAAGCGCTCCAGCAGGCGGAGGCGAAGGCGGCGATGAAGGGGCTGGTGCTCCACGCCGACGACTGGCACCCGGGCGTTATCGGCATCGTCGCGTCGCGGGTGGTCGAGCGCTTCCACCGGCCGACGGTGATGGTGACGTTCCACGGCGGGGCGGGGCGCGGCTCGGCGCGCAGCATCGAAGGCTTTCACTTGGTCGACGCGCTCGGCACCTGCGCGGAGCACCTGACCAAGTTCGGCGGCCACAAGCACGCGGCGGGGCTCTCGATCGAGAAGCCTCGGTTGGAGGCGTTCGTGGGCGCGTTCGAGCAGATCGCCGCCCAACGCCTCACCGACCTGGACTTGGAGCCGCGCTGCCGCGTCGACGCGGTGGTGCAGCTGTCGGAGCTCGACGAGAAGGCGGTGGAGGCGGTGCGCGCGCTGGGGCCGTTCGGAATGGGCAACCCCGAGCCGGTCTTCGCGGCGCGGCGGCTGGTGGCTCAGCCGAAGGTCATCGCCTCGAAGCGGGAAGGCGCGGTCGGGCACTTGAAGCTCAAGCTCGAGCAGGCGCCGCAGCTCGACGTCATCGGGTTCGGCTTCGCGGACAAGCTCAAGCTCACCGAAGGTCCCCTCGACGCCGCCTTTCAGCTCTCGGTCGAGGAGTGGATGGGCGCCCGGCGCGTCTCGCTCAAGCTCAAGGATCTGGTCGTCTCGGGCTAGGCCAACCCCCAGGCGACGCGGCCTGGGGTCAACAGCGCGCCCGCCCGGGCCACCTCGGTGAGCCGCAGCCGCTCGGCGTGCCGCTCGAACGCCCGCCGGCAGCGCTCGGAGCAAAAGAAGTACATGCGCGCTTTGTACTCACTGCGGTGACTGCGCGGTCCGTTCGGGTTCAACCTGCGTCCGCAGATTGGATCGAAGTTCGATAAGTCGCTGGATTGAGCCATCGCCCCACCTCCCCCTGCCTCCACTGGCGCCACGCCTCGCCGCGGCCCTACAGGTCTTGGAGGCAGGGAGCATGCCAGGGCAAAACCCCGAGGAGTCCCGTGGGCCGCTCGCCTGGACCGGTAAGAGTTACTGCCTGGGCGGGTCGCCCAGAAGTGGCAATGCGACAGGAACCCTTTTCCCCTGTCAGAACGTCACGCCGACGCTGCCGCCGATGAACGTGTCGTCCATGTACGCGCGGCGAAAGCGCGTCAGCTCGACGCGGAACGACAGGCGGATGGACTCGCTGGGCGTCAGCGCCGGCCGGCCTCGAATGCCCGCGCCGTACTGAATCACCGGCTTGAGCCCTTGCACCCGGGTGCGCGCGCCCTCCACGGTGAGCTGCGAGTCCTGGTACGCCACGCCGCCGCCCGCCTGAAGGTACGCGGCGAACACGCGAGGGTCGCCCAGAGGGAAGGCGAAGGCCGGCGCGAAGGTGACGTGGTGGTAGTGCGTGTCGACGAACACGCTTTGGGTGCCGTCTCGGGTGGGCGTGAAGGCCCACGTCACGTCGGCGAAGAGCGCGTTCTCGAGCGCCTCGCTGCCCAGCGCCCGGCCGAGCTCCCAGGTGAAGCGGGCGCCCAAGCCGAGCCGGGTGTCGACGAGCGCGCCGCGGGCGCTGTCGAGCAGCATCACGCCGATGAGCCCTTCGACGGACAGACCTACGTTCGGGTCGTCGGCGCCGGAGCGGCTGTAGACGTCGTCATCGTCGTAGCGCACCTCCGGGCGGCGGGGACGCGCCGGCGCGTCGTACTCCCCTTCCTGCTCCGGGAGCGGAATGGGCCGGTCGTCGCTCTGCGCGAGGGCGGGCGCGGCCAGCAGGGCGAGCAGGGCGGCGGCGGGAGCGCGCAGCGTGCGGGTCAAGGGCATGCGGTACCGATGGGCGAGTCGATGGGGCAGTCGGGCAGCTCGGGGCAGGGGAAGCTCGCGCACAGCCGCAGGCGGTCGGCGAGCTCGCCGCAGGTGCGCGCCTTGAGCGCGGGGTCGGTGATGTGCGCGACGATGGCGTTGGAGACGGACGCCAGGTTGAACGCGTCGGGGTTGTCGAGGTTGGTCTCGATGAGCTCGCGCAGCCCCGGCGCGCCCGCCTCGTCGGCGTAGGCGGCGACCACCGCGCGCTGCAAGAGGGGCAGCTTCGGGGTGGTGCCGGCGGCCTGGTAGAGCGCCGACGCGAGCACGGTGCCCACCGCGTAGTTCAGCCCCTGCCCCGAGAACTGCTCCTCGCTGAGCTCCCGCATCGCGCGGTCCAAGGTCGCGCTGAGGCAGCGGTTGGCCTTCGACAGGTCGCGCGCTTCGGTCGCCGCCTCGCCGATGGAGCTCAAGAAGAAGCGCGGGTTGCAGCCGAACGGCGTGTTGCAGGTGACGGAGAAGCCGTGGAAGTCGGCGAGCCCTTCGTCGATGGCCGACAAGGTGTTGAGCCCGAGCGCGTTGCCGGCGGTCGTCGCCCAGCGCAGGTACGGCTCTGGCACCGACTGCCCGCGGTGCACCCGAAGGTTGAACACGCGGTGCGCGTATTCGTGGCCGACCACGCCGGTGTTGATCGACAGGGGAATGGCCTGCAGCTGCTCGAAGGGGAGGATGGCGAACCCGTCGAGCGGCGAGATGAACGCGGCGTTGTCGCGCTGCTCGTCCGGGGAGCTGAGCGCTTCGATGAAGGCGGGGAAGTAGTAGACCCGCGCGTCGGTCAGCTCGGTCGCGTCGGCGCCGCCGTAAGCCGACTGGAAGTACTCGAACGACTTCTCGAAGTTGAAGTACGTGGTCACCATGTTCCACGTGTGGAAGTCGGCCGGCCACAGCATCCCCGGCTTCTCGATGTAGCTGGCGCGGACGTCCCTGCCGCGCGACTTGAGCAGCGCCGCCTCGAGCGCTTCATCCGTCAGGTTGCCTCCGTTGACCTGCAGGGCGGGGTCTTCGGGGTCGATCTCGATGCGTGCGCCGCCGATCAGGTGCGCGACCGTTCCTTTGAGCGCGACGATGTCCTCGACGGTCTTGAGCTCGAGCTCGGTGGGCTCGTAGCGGCCGCCCGTCGAGAGCGCGAGCCCCATCACGCGGACGGGCGGCTGCGTTGCCGGGCCGCAGGCGGCCAGGGTGAGGAGGACGGGCAGAGCGGGGGCGAGGCGCACGGGCTGCGATTCTTATCCGACGGGGCGCCGCGCCGTTAGTCCTTCCTGGGCGTCTTACGTCCAGACGATGGGCGCCTTGAGGCCCGCCACGCCGCCGTCCGGCGCGCGGCCCGCGAAGTAGGCGAAGCGGTTCGCCACCTGGCCGTCCTTGCCGACGATGAAGACGGTGAGGTCTTTCAGGTGCTCCTTCATCGCCGCTTCGAGCGCCGCGTACTGCTTGCGCGCGGCGGGCGTGTTCGGCGCGTCGGGGCCGGTGGCCTTCATGGCCTTGAAGAAGTCGCTGATGCTGCGCTGCTCGATCTGGTGGTCGGCTGGCACCTTCATCGCGCGGCGGAAGGCCGAGATGGACATCTTGGGGCCCAGGCTCTTGGCGGAGAAGCCGGAGTACTTCGCGGTGGTGCCCTCGGTGCCGTAGTAGTCGAAGACGAGCCCCTTGGCGGCGGCCGCGAGGCGCTTGGCGATCTCGGCGCCGGTGCGCTTCTTCGCTGGGACGGCCAGCTCGTCGCGCACGACGCCGACGGCGAGCTTGCCGATGGTGGACATCTTGTCGACCTCGGCGGTGTCGAGCCCGTTGTTGTTCTTGTCGTAGGGGATGACCAGCTCTTGACGCGCGGCCTCACGCGCCGAGCGGATGTCCTTCTGGGTGATGGACGCGCCCGGGGCGGCGTCGCGGTGGTCGATCCACCGGAAGAACATGTCGGTGAGCGACTTCTCTTTGCCCGAGAGCGTCTTGAGCTTCGCTTGCATCTCGGCGCGGCTGGTGCGGCCATCGGTCCCACCCGCCTGGACGATGTGGTCGGCGGCGCGATCCAGGACTTGGTAGACGCGGGCTTTGGCGATGCGGCTCATGTGCACGACTCCTTGCGCGAGGCCCTAGGGGACTGTCCCTGAAGGGGACTGTCCCCGGTCCGTTCTCGGGCTGTGAATTGTCGGAAAACCGTGAGGTTGGTTGCGGCTCCGCGTCGATTTTGGGGGCTGCTGGCCTGGATGGGAGGCGTGGACTGGGTTACCGGTTCGCCTGCGCTTCGATGGCCCGTGCCTCCGCCAAGACGCGACCGCCGAACGGTGGTGGGTGCCCCGTTCGACGCGTGGCGCTCGCAGTGGGCGTGAAAAACGTCGCTGGAACGACCGATTTCACGCCCACCCCGTCAAGCCGCGACGCCCCGGGCTTTGGGGACTGTGGCAAAGCCCCGGCTTGAAACCGGCACCGCTCGGCGGCGCTCGCTCGAAGCTGCGCCAGGACAACGCCCCCCTCAGCACCACCGGCGATTTTGCGGCGGGCGAAGTGACCCATCCGGGCACCGCCGGTAGACTTCGGAGCCGGACGTGATTCCGCTCCCCCGCCACCTGGTCCTCCTCAGCCTCCTTTGGGCAGCGAGCGCCGCTGCGGCGGGGTTGGGCTTCCCCGAAGGGCCGGCGCGGGTTGGCTTCGCGGTCCCGTCGCCTCTCGTGGTGGAGCTCCAGAGCGGCTCGGGCGCCGCCGAGACCGTGGCCAGCTCGACCTCGGTGACGCTGACGAGCGGCTCGGCGACCGGGCAGTTCTCGACCAGCGACATGGTCAGCGCGAGCTGGTCGTCGACCCTCAACGTGACCATCCCGGCCGGCACGAGTCGCGGCCCCACCGTCTTCTACCGCGACGTGACGCCCGGCCCCGTCACCCTGACCGCGGCCGCGGCGGGACGCGACGACGGCAAGCTCCCGCTCACGGTCCTGAGCGTCGGCTTCTCGGACGACCTGGAGTCGGGCACCCTGTTCGACACCGACAACCCGCGGGGGAAGTGGCACTTCTGGGGAGGCACGGCTTCGGTGACCGCGTCGAACTCGACCGCGGCCGCGCACCGCGGCGCGCGGGGGCTGCGCATCAACGATCAGGACGCGAGCACAGGCAGCGGCGAGCAGCGGCACCTCACGGTCGACATCGCGCCCGCGCGCGGCTCCATCTACGCCCGCGCCTGGGTCCGAGTGAACAGCGCGTCGACCGCCGGCGTGTTCAACGTCCTCAACATCGCGGTGACCGAGAACTCCAACAACCACGCCGCCGCGCAGGTGCAGATGCCGCAGCTCGAGGTCGCGACCACCGGCGGCAACGCCTCGGGCGGGTTCCCCACCGATGGCTCGACCACGCGCCTCACGGCTGGCCAGTGGCACCTCGTCGAGCTCGGGGCCATTGGGGTGGGCACCTCGAACGGCACCCGCGCGGTGTGGATCGACGGCGTGCTCGCCGCCTCGCGCCCGGGCCAAGACTGGAGCCCGTCCTCCTGGCGGGCGAGCCGCTTCTCCTTCGGAGAGACCTGGTCGCCGGATCGCCGGTTCACCGGGACCATCGACCAGGACGACTACCGCATCTCGGCCGCGCCACCGGCCAACACGCTCACCGTGACGTTGCCGCCGCAGATCGGCACGGAGTGCATGCCGTTCCAGGTGGGGCTCATCAACGCGGCGGCCGCCGCTCCGGCGCAGGCGCCCTACGACGTGCAGGTGGCGCTCTCGGTCACCGCCGGGACGGCCAGCTTCTTCTCCGACGACGCCTGCACGGTCGCCTCGACGACCGCGACCCTTCCCTGGGGCGACAGCGCGGCCACGCACCACGTGCGCGCCTCCGCGGAGGGCGCGCTCACGGTGCGCGCCGAGCAGATCGACTTCTTCGGGGCAGAGGTCGGGACGCAGGTGGTGCCGGGGCTCGTGCTGCTCCCCGACGGGGGCGTGGCCACGGATGGGGGCGAGTCGATCGACGCGCCGCGGAGCTTCTACGCGCTCTCGTGCGCGACCGCCGCGGCGCCGCCGGCGGTCTGGGCGCTTGGGGCGCTCGCGCTCATCGCGCGGTTCGTCCGACGCCGCTCGCGCGCGCGTTGACCCCGCGCCCACATCGCCCCTAGGTTCGGCGCCCGTTTCTTCCTCTCAACGGAGCGTCGAGCGTCGATGGCGGTCAACTTCATCACCGAGGTCAAGCGAACCCACAGCTGCGGGCAGCTCACCGCCCAGGACGTGGGGAAAGAGGTCGTGCTGTTCGGCTGGGTCCAGAACTACCGCGACCATGGCGGCGCGGTGTTCATCGACCTGCGCGACCGCGACGGGCTGACCCAGGTGGTGTTCGAGCCCGACATCGACAAGGCCGCGCACGACCTCGCCAGCTCGCTGCGCCACGAGTGGTGCATCGGCATCCAGGGCAAGGTGGTCTCGCGCGGGAAGAACGTGAACCCGAACTTGAAGACGGGGGAGATAGAGGTCCGCGCCGTGGACCTGACGGTGTTCAACCGCTCCGAGACGCCGCCGTTCGAGATCAAGGACCACCTGGAGACGGGCGAGGAAAAGCGGCTCGCCTACCGGTACATGGACCTGCGCCGGGCCCCGCTGCAGAAGACGCTCATCACGCGCTCGAAGATGAACGCGCTGACCCGGGCCTACTTCGTCGAGAGGGGCTTCCTCGAGCTCGAGACACCCTACATGGGCAAGTACACGCCCGGCGGCGCGCGCAACTTCCTCGTCCCCAGCCGAATGAACCCCGGCAAGTTCTACGCGTTGGCCGAGAGCCCGCAGCTGTACAAGCAGCTCTTCATGGTGGCGGGCTTCGACAAGTACTTCCAGATCGTGAAGTGCTTCCGCGACGAAGACCTGCGGCTCGATCGACAGCCCGAGTTCACCCAGATCGACGTGGAGATGAGCTTCGTCGCGCAGGACGACGTCTTCGAGATCATCGAAGGCCTCATCGCCCGGCTGTGGAAGAACGTCCTGGGCGTCGACGTTCCGACGCCTTTCCCGCGGCTCGACTTCGACGAGTCGATGCGCCGCTTCGGCAACGACAAGCCCGACCTGCGCTTCGGCCTCGAGCACGTGGACTTGACCGAGCTGGTGCGCAAGCACGGCGCGGAAGGGGGCGTGCCGATGATGACGGACGCCATCGCGCAGAAGGGCATCGTCAAGGCGATGGTGCTCCCCGCCGACAAGGCCTTGTCGCGGGCTGAGTCGGACAAGCTCGAGGAGTACGTGAAGGGCATGGGCGCCAAGGGGCTCGCGCGCGCCAAGGTGGCCGAGGGCGGGGAGTGGACGCAGTCTCCGCTCGCCAAGACGATCAGCCCCGCGCTGCGGCTGGCCATCAACGAGGCGGTCGGCGCGAAGGTCGGCGACCTCATCCTCTTCCAGTTCGGCCGCGAGTCGCTCGTCCACACGGTGATGGCGAACCTGCGCGTGCACGTCGCGAAGAAGCTCAAGCTGATCCCCGAATACGGCTCGGGCGGGGTGTGGAACTTCCTGTGGGTCGTGAACCCGCCGCTGTTCGAGTACGACGAGGAAGCGAAGCGCTGGGTCGCGGCGCACCACGCCTTCACCCGGCCGCACGACGAGCACTTGAAGTACCTGGGCACCGACCCCGGCAAGGTGAAGTGCTACCGCTACGACGTGGTACTGAACGGCTTCGAGATCGGCGGCGGCTCGGTGCGTCTGCACGACCCCAAGGTGCAGGCCGAGGTGTTCCGGGCCTTGGGAATCGGCGAGGAGGAAGCGCAGGCCAAGTTCGGCTTCCTGCTCGACGCGCTCAAGTTCGGCGCGCCGCCGCACGGTGGCATCGCGCTCGGCATGGACCGGCTCGCCATGCTCTTGTCCAACGCCGAGTCGCTGCGCGACGTGATCCCGTTCCCAAAGACGCAGAAGGGCACCGACCTGATGACCGGCGCGCCGGGCGACGTCGACGAGCGACAGCTCAAGGACCTGCACGTGCGCACGGTGCAGCCGCCGGCCGCGGTGAAGTCTTAGCTTGGTCTTGGGAGATGTCGTCGCAGGCGTCGGCCTAGAGGGTGGCGATAACGGGGACACCGGTGTCCCTGCCCAGATGTTTCGGGCTTCCGCCAAGACACGACCGCTTTCACGGTCCGCAGTGCCTCGCATCCGGTGCGTGGGGAAACCTGCCCCCCTCCTGGCTCGGCACCGCTGGTCGGCTCTGCTGCGGCCCCCGGGCGGCGTGGCCAACCCCTTTCCTCTATGCCGCCGGCGGCGCGTCAGTGCACGGCGCCGGCGGTGAGGCGCGCCTGCCGCACCGCCTCGAGGTCATGCTGCACCTGGCCCGAGGGGATCTTGCCGACGCTCGTCAGGTAATCGCCGAGCGCGACGGTGAGCTGACCGCTTCCGCTCAAGGTCAGCTTCGAGTCTGGACGGAGCGGGCGCGTGACCCGCGGCTGGCTGCCGACCGCGAGCAGTGAGCGGTACAGCGTCTCGGCTTCCTTGTTCGTCAGCGCGCGCTGGCGGCCGTCGGCGACGATCCGCGGCGCCTGCGGCGGGGGCTGTGGCGTGAACACCAACCCGTAGCTTCGACCCTTGGCTTGCCCGACCACGAGGACGCGCGCGTGCTTGTCGCCGGCGCGGCGCGGCAGCGCGCGCGCCCCATGCGGGAGGAAAGCCTCGAGCGCGGCCGACAGGTCCCCTCGCAGCGCTGACCTCTGCGTCTTGCTTGGTCGAGGCGGCGTGGGAGGCGCGATGCGGCGGCCACCTTTGATGCGTTTGTCACCCACGTCGAACAGCTCCTTCCAAGCTCACCCGCAAGTTTGGCTCAGGCAGACCTGGCTTGTCACCGTGCAGTCCTGGCAGCTGGCGCCACCGCCGCCGCACGTGCCGTCCTGGGTCCCTGGCTGGCAGGTCGTTCCGCTGCAGCAGCCCGAGGTGCACGAGACCGAGTCGCAGATGCAGGCCCCCGCCAAGCAGCGCTGGCCGACGTCGCACATCAGGCCCGCGCCGCAGCGGCACGCGCCGTCGCTCCCGCAGCTGTCGGCGCGCTGCGCGTCGCAGCTCACGCACGCCTCGCCGCCCACGCCGCAGGTCCCGAGCGCGCGCACCTCGCAGCGATCGGCGTTGCAGCACCCATCGGGGCAGCTCGTCGCATCGCACACGCACGCGCCGCCTTGGCAGCGCTGACCTGGCAAGCAGCTCGGCCCGCCGCCGCACGCGCACTGGCCGTTTTGGTGCGAGCATTGATCCGCCAGCGCCAGGTCGCAGGCCACGCAGGTGCTGCCGTTCACGCCGCAGGTGTTGATCGACTTGGCCTGGCAGGTGGTGCCGTCGCAGCAGCCGCCTGGACACGACACGGAGTCGCAGACGCAGGCGCCGGCGAGGCAGCGCTGGCCGCCTTCACACGCCGGTCCAACGCCGCAGGCGCAGCCGCCCGACGCGCAGTTGTCCGCGACCTCGGCGTCGCACGCCTGGCACGCGCCGCCGCTGGTGCCACACGCGCTGAGCTGGCCGATCTGGCATTGGACTCCGTCGCAGCAGCCGTCGGGGCACGACGTCGCGTCACACACGCACTGTCCCGACTGACACCGCTGCCCAGGGACGCACGGCGCGCCTCCGCCGCACGCGCAGCCGCCGTTCGCGCACGTGTCGGCGGTCGCGGGATCGCACGTGGCGCAGGTCGCGCCGCCGGTGCCGCACGCCGTGAGAGAGGGCGCCAGGCAGACGCCTGAGGCGCAGCAGCCGCTCGGGCACGACGTCGCGTCGCAGACGCATTGACCGCCTGAGCAACGCTGGCCGGCGGCGCAGAGGCCGGTGCCGCCGCATTTGCACGCGCCGGTCGGCGCGCAGGTGTCCGACTTGCTCAGGTCGCACGCGAAGCAACTGCCGCCCAACACGCCGCACGTCGCGGTGGACTGCGGCTGGCACTGGTCCTGGCTGCAGCAGCCGCTGGGGCACGAGAGCGCGTCGCAGACGCACGCGCCGCCCACGCAGCGCTGGCCCGCGCCGCACGGTGCCTGAGCGCCGCAGGCACAGGCGCCCGCGGCGCCGCACCGGTCCGCTTTGTCGAGATCACACGCCTCGCAGGCGTCGCCGCCCGTGCCGCACGCGGTCGCGGAGGGCGCGGTGCACGCGCTGCCTTGGCAGCAGCCGGCGTCGCAGGTGGAGGGGCAGAGGCTGCAGACCCCCAGGCGGCAGCCTTCGCCGGCGGCGCACGCCCGGCAGGCTTCTCCTCCCGCGCCACAGGCGGCGGACTGGTCGCCGCCTCGGCAGGTGTCGTTCTCGCAGCAGCCGGCGCAGCGCTTCGCGGTGCAGCGGCACTGACCGTCGATGCATTCGGTGCCGGTGGGGCAGGGGCCGCACGCGTCGGGCCCGCCGCGCGCTTCGAGCGTCAGCGCCGCGACGTGGGTCGGGCCGCGCCCGATCACGTGCTCGGTGGTGCCCTCCGCCACCACCGCGCCGCTCGAGCGCGCCTGGACGTGGAGCCGTATCGTCGCGCCGACGAGCGTGGGATCGAAGCGCACGGGCACCGTCTGCGGGCTGAGGAGCGGCGCGCCGGCCCGCTGCGGCCGCAAGGTAGGACCGAAGACGACGTCGCCCTCGACCGTGCCGGTCAGCTCGAGCTGATCGACCACCAGCGGCTCCTCCCAGGTGACGCGGAGCAGCGACGAGGTGTCGCTCTCTCCACACGAGGAGATCAGCGCCAGGGCGGCCACCGCGAAGCGCGCGCGCATCGACCCGACTTTAGTTCCGCTCACCGGCGGCCGCGACGAATCGGCCAGGGTGTGGAAGCGGCGCACACGGCAGGCGCACACGGAATTTGTCTCGGACGGTCGAGTAAGATCGGACGCACCGCGTGCACGAGTTCGAGATCGTCAGGAAGCTCTCCGACGGTGTCTTCGCTGAGCTGCTGCTCGCGCGGACGCGCAACACGCACCAGAGCGTGGTGCTCGAGGTCATGCGTCCGGAGCTCAAGGGCGACCGGGCGTGGATCGACAGCTTTCTGCGCGAGGCGAAGCAGCGGCGCGCGCTCGTGCACCCCGCGTTTCCCAAGCGGGTGGGCGGCGGCAAGACGCTCGACGGCAGGCTCTACGTCGCCTCCGAGCCGGTGGGCGCGACCGACCTGCGCACGCTCCTCACGCAGCGCGGCCGGCTCCACCCGATGGACATCGTGCGGCTCATCGCGCCGCTGTGCGACGGGCTCTCGTACTTGCACGAGCGCGGCTTGGCTCACGGCTACCTGCGCCCCGAGAACATCTTCTGGAGCGAAGGCCGGGGCCCCGGCGCCCTCAAGCTGCTCGACTTCGGGCTCGCCTTCTTCCGCGGGGGTCGGCCCCGCTGGGGCGAGGCGCGGCCGCTGGTCGAGGCGGAGTACCTGTCGCCCGAGCGGGTGCAGGGCACGCGCGCCAACGCGTACTCCGACGTCTACGCGCTGGGCGTGCTCATCTACGAGCTGGCCGTGGGCGCGCCCCCCTTCCGCGGCGCCAGCGACGAAGAGACCCGGCAGCTCCACCTGACCGAGGCGCCCGAGCCGCTGCCCGACGCCGCGAAGGCGCTGCAGCCGATCGTCGACCGCTGCCTGGCCAAGCGCCCCCAGCAGCGCTACCGCACCGTCGAAGAGCTCAAGCAGGCGCTCCTGGCGCTCTCGCCGCGCGCCCCGGACGAGGACACCGAGGAGCTGACGCAGATCGATCTGCCGGCGCTCGATGCGGGGCTCGAGCTCGGGTCGTACGAGGTGACGCGCCTGCTGGGCGAGGGCTCGATGGGCCGCGTCTACCAAGCGCGCCACAAGCGCCTCGGGCGGCAGGTGGCGATCAAGCTGATGCGGCCCGAGCTGGCGTTGAGCCGCACCTTCGTCGAGCGGTTCTTCCAAGAGGCGCGCGCGGTCAATCAGATCAACCACGAGCACATCGTGCAGATCTCCGATCTGGTCGACGACGCGTCCAACGATCGGCACGTGTTCCTGGTGATGGAGCTGCTCCAGGGCGCCGACTTCGCCGAGCTGCTCCGCCGCGAGCCGATCCGCGTCGCGCGCGCGGTGGGCATCGCGCGGCAGGTGGCCAGCGCGCTCCACGCCGCGCACCAGGTCGGCGTGGTGCACCGCGACGTCAAGCCCGACAACATCTTCGTCACGCAGCGCGGCGGCCGCGACTTCGTCAAGGTGCTCGACTTCGGCGTGGCCAAGCTGATGTCGACCGCGGCGCAGGCGCCGGTCAGCGGCACCTTGGACGGCGTGGTGGTGGGGACGCCCGCGTACATGGCGCCCGAGCAGGCCGAGGGCCGCGCCGACGCGGGCGCGGACATCTACTCACTGGGCGTGGTGCTCTACAAAGCGCTCTCGGGCCGGGCGCCGTTCGAGGCGCGCAGCTTCGGCGAGCTGCTCGTGCGCATCTTCCACGAGCCGCCGCCCCCCTTGCCGGAGCAGACGCCCTGGGGCGAGCCGATCCCCGCCGGGCTGCGCAGGCTGGTGATGCAGTGCCTGGAGAAGAAGCCCTCGCGCCGGCCCGCCACCATGGCCCTGCTCAGCGAAGCGCTCGCGCCGTTCGAGCGGGCGGACGATCCGCGCGCGCCGCTGCTGAAGGCGCCCGCCCGCTGGCTGGAGCGGTGGCGGGCCCTCCCTGCCTCGACCCGCGGCACGATGCTCGGGAGCGCGGCGGCCTTCGCGGTGCTCGTCGGGCTGGTGGCGGCGTATTGGCCCACGCGGCCGACGCGCCTCGAGGTGGCACCGGTCTTGAGCCCCGCCCAGGACGCGCCGAGCGCGATCGCGCGCATCGCCTTGAAGTCGACGCCGCCGGGGGCGCGCGTCATCCGCGCCGACACGCGCGCGCCGCTCGGCTTCACGCCGCTGTTGCTCGAGCTGCCCGCGGCGCAGACCGCGCTCAAGCTTCGGTTCGAGCGGCCGGGGTACCAGGCCGCGGAGCGGACGATCTCGCAGGAGGGCGACGCCGCGCTTCACGTCACCCTCAAGAAGCTGGACGCGAGGCCGGCGAAGAAGACGGCCAAGCCCCGGCCCGCCCCCCAAGAGGAGCCGATCCACCGCGACGACGTGCTCGATCCGTTTGCGCAATAGGGCGGTGGCGGCCGCCGTGCGCTAGCCCCAGCTCGAGTAGAGCGACTGCAGCTCCGAGAGCCGGTCGTCGATCGAGTCGGGCAGCGCCTTGGCGAACGTGTCGAGCAGCACGATCGCGTTCAAGTTCGCGTCGGTGGGCGCCGCGGCGCGCAGCCTCCCGGCGAACGCCCGGTTCACCGCGCCGACCTCGCGGTAGATGTCGGCGAGCCCTCCCAGCGACCAGTCCGGCTCCTGCCCGCGCTGCTGCTTGAGGTACTGGCCGACCAGGTACATCGAGACGCTCCGGAAGATGGTCTCCAGCTCCGAGGCGAAGGGCAGGTGAAAGCGCACGAGCGGCCGCAGCTTGCCGAGAATCGGGCAACCGCTGGTCGCCATGCGCACGCCCAGGAACGAGCTTAAGCCCGCCTGTATCGACGTCTGCTTGCGCGTCTCGCGGTCGGCGATGTGCACCACCACTTCGGCTTCCTGAAAGGAGTACGTTTGCGCGAAGGCCGCGACCACCTCGGTCAGGTTCACCGCCGTCGGGCAGCGCGGGTGCGTCCGGCTCGCCAAGGGGCAGTTCGAGCACTTGTGGAACTCGAGCTGTGTCCACTCTGGCAGCTGAGCGGGGGGCGGCGTCAGATCCGCCAGGGTCTCGGGATCCAGCCGCACCTCGAAGACGCGCTCTCCCCCTTCTCGAAGGCGGAACGCGTAGCGGATGACGAAGGGCGCGGACATGGATGTTGGTGGCCAGCGCGGGAGTCTACTAAGAGGCGCGCCGAATGAAGACGTTTCTGGTGGTGAATCCCAAGAGTGCGGGCGGCCAGACAGGCCGTCGGTGGGCGGAGCTCGCCGCGGAGCTCTCGCGCGGCTTGGGCGAGTTCGGCCACGCCTTCACCGAAGGACCGCTGCACGCCCAGAGCCTCGCCGCGCGGGCGCTCAAGGACGGCTACACCTGCGTGGCGGCGGTGGGCGGCGACGGCACCATCAACGAGGTGGTCAACGGCTTCTTCGAGGAGGGCCGCGCCATCAACCCTCAGGCCGCGCTCGCGGTGGTCCCGCGCGGCACCGGCGGCGACTTCCGCCGCACCTGGGGCTGGGACTTGAAGCTCCGCACCGCCATCGATCGCATGCGCGCGCCCGAGACGGCGCCGTTCGACGTCGGCAAGGTCGAGTTCTTCGACCACGAAGGCAAGCCGCAGGTCCGCTACTTCGCCAACATCTGCAGCTTCGGCGTGAGCGGGCTGGTCGACTACGAGGTGAACCAGGGGAGCAAGGCGCTCGGCGGCCTGGTGTCGTTCTACGTCGGCACCATCAAGGCGATGCTCAAGTACCGCGACCGCAAGGTGCGGCTCACGCTCGACGACGGCCCCCCCAAGGTCCTCCCGGTCACCACGGTGGCGGTGGCCAACGGCCGCTACTTCGGCGGCGGCATGATGGTCGCGCCGGGCGCCGACACGGCCGACGGCTGGTTCGACGTCACCGTCTGGAGCGGCTACCGGCTGACCGACTTCGCCGTTCACTCCAAGTCGATCTACGACGGCACCCACACCCGCCTGAAGGGCACCACGCTCTTTCGGTGCAGGAAGCTCGTGGCCGAGTGCGACGAGGACGAGGTCCTCCTCGACGTCGACGGCGAGCAACCCGGCCGCTTGCCCTGCACGGTGACGCTTCTGCCGGGCGCGATTCGAATCAAGGTCTGACGCGGCGCGCAAATTCGAGCAGCCGCGCCCCGGGAAGTAGACTCCCGCCGTGGACTACGCCGCGCTCGCCAACAAGCTCCAGTCGCACCGCGGCGAGGTCGAGCTCGAGCCCTACGCGCAGCTGTCTGAGCGCCAGCGGAGCTACCCGGTGTTCCGGGCCGTCGTCCCCGGCGAGCCGTGGGTGGTGGTGACCGCGGGCTTCCACGGCGAGGAGCCGGCCGGCCCGCTCACCTTGGCCGAGCACTTGAGCGATGTGGTCCGCTACGCGAAGGAGCGGGGCGTGGGGCTGCGCATCTACCCGTGCGTCAACCCTTCGGGCTTCGAAACCGGCACGCGCTACAACGCGTCTGGGGAGCGGCCCAACAACGACTTCCTCCGCTACGAGGTGAGCCCCGGCGTGTGGGTGGGGGAGCTGCCCGACGGCGCGCCGTTCACGCAGTGGAAGCCGTTCGACCAAGGGCCGAAGGAGACGCGCGCGCTCCTGACGGAGCTCGAGGCGCAGCCGACGCCGTTCGCCGCGCTCGACATCCACCAGGACAATTACATGTCCGGCAGCTACGCCTACGCGTACGTCTTCGGAGACGCGGCGCCGTTCAGCGCCTTGATGGAGCGCGCCACCCGGGCCTCGCAGGTCGCGGCCGCGGTGCGCGCCCCGGTGGACGACGCGCACCGCACCGACTCGAGCGGGCTCGTCTGGTACCACGACGGCAGCGTCACCGATTACTTCCACCGCCGAGGCGCGCGCTTCACCGCCGCGCTCGAGACCACCACGCGCACGCCGCTGCAGCGCTGCCACCAGGTGAACCTGGCGTGGATCCGCGGCTTCATCGACCTGGCGGCGGACGGCCGCGCGAAGGCGCGTTAGCTCGCCTTCAGCCGCTCGGTGATCCACTCGCGCAGCTGGTTCCACTGCTCCGCCGGGAGGTCGGTGAACGACACGCCCATGCCGGTCGGCGTGGTGGCGATGTCGCGCGGCCCGAAGTGGTTGGACCAGACGACCATGCCCTTCGCCTGGATGGTGGCGCCGCCCTCCCCAGCTGGAACGACACCTCGAGGTTGCGCTGCACGCCGGAGAACGGGGTCAGCGTGCGGATGAAGATGCCGCCGTCGGACAGATCGAACCCGCAGCCGACCCACCAGTCCGCCGCGCCCACCGCGCGGTAGCGGACCGCCGAGTAGTACGAGACGCGCGGCCGCCGCTTGGGCATCTGGGCCAGCCCGGGCGCGGTGAGCAGCCGGTTCAGGTGGCGCAGCGCCTCGTCCCGCTCGGTCTCCAGGTCGTACGGCGCGAGGGCCGCCCAGGCCAGCGGCGTGTGGGCGGCGCGGCCGGCCCGGCGCGCGGCGATCGACTGGCGGCTGGCGAGCCACACCACCCAGGTCTGCGGCGCCTCCGCCTTCAGCCGCCCCGCGAGCTCGGGCGTGACGTCCGGCACGTCCAGGTCCACGAGCGCGCCGTGGTGGCCCTTCGCCTTGTCGGTGATCTCCAGCGCCGACTGCGCGTAGCTCAGGTCGATCCCCGAGCTGGCGAGCAGCCGCGACACCACGGTGCGAAAGAACTCGTTCCGCGTGGCGAGCAGGACCTTCTTGCGCTCGGCGCGCTGGCGGGGCGGGGTGGAGAGCCCTTCGCGCACCGCGATGACCTTCGCCTGCACCTGCTCGGCGCGCAGCGGCTTGGGCAGGAAGTCGTCGGCGCCGGCGACGAGGCAGCGCTGGATGATCTCGGTGCGTTCGTCCGCGGTGATCATCACCACGGGCATGTCGCCGAGGTCCGGCGTTTGTCGAATCCGCCGGCAGATCTCGTCGCCGGTGACCTGGGGCAGGTTCAAGTCGAGGAACGCGAGCATCGGCCGGCGCGCGAGCAGCGCCTGCGCTTCCTCGGCGGACGTCGCCGACAGCACCTCGCAGCCCGTGTCCGCCAGCGCGTCGGTCAGCATGGCGGTGATCATGCGATCGTCGTCGACGATCAAAATGGGGCCTGGGGGCGGCGGGCGGTCGGTCACGGGCCCATTTCCCCACTTTTCGAACGCAAACTGAAGGGTTTAGGCGACCCAGATGTAGGCGGTGGCGATCAGCTGTCGGCCGATGACCACCTTCGCCCGCTGCGCCAGCGCCGCGAGCGATCGGTCTTTGTCGGCGTAGGCCTTCTCCTCCGCCATCCGCAGCGCGGTGAGCTTGCGGCGGTGCTCGCGCTCGAGCCGCTCGACCTGGGCCCGCGCCTTGGCGCGTTCCGGGGCATCGGCGGCGAGCGACGCCAGCGCGCGGCGGCCCGCCTGCCACGCCTCGTGCGCTTCGTGGAGCTGCTGCCGCGGCTCGAGCAGGCAGTCTTCGGCGTAGCGGTCGGCCCGCTCGCGCGCCATGTCGAGCTCGACCGCGGCCTGCCGCTCCATCTTGCGCTGCAGCTCGTCGCGGGCGGCTTGCACCGCCTGCTCCTGGGCCTTGGCCACCGAGAGCGGCGGCGGCTTGCGCTGGCTCTCCTCCCGGGCCGGCAGCTGGAAGATCGCTTCGCCGTCCTCCAGCGGCAGCGCGCGGTAGCCCTCGCCGTCGCGCAAGAGCACCACGTGCGCGAGCCGCTCCTCGGTCTTGAGCCCCTTCACCTCGAAGCGGTAGGCGAACCACCAGCCGTCCTTCCCGGCCAGGCCGGTCAGCCGCGAGGGCAGCGACGAGGCGTCGAGCTCCAGGTAGCTCACCGCGTCCTGGGGCAGGCACTTCGCCTTGCCCATCGCCTCGGCCACCTTGCGCCGGTTGGTCTCCTTCGCGCCCAACACCGCGCCGGCCAGCGCGCGCGCCTCCTTGCGCCGCCGCTCGATCGCGTTCGACGCCTCGGCCCCGCGCAGCCGCAGCCGCCGCCGCACGTCCCCGTCGAAGCGCTCGAGGAGCAGGGTGCGCGCCTGGGTCATGCGCTGGTTGATGCGCTTGTCGAGCTCGCCGCGCAGCGAGTCGAACGCCGCGTCGACCTCCTCGCGCGTGCGGCACGACTGGTAGATGTCGAGCACGCGGCGCTCGAAGTCGACGCCGCTCTCCAGCGCGCCGAGGATCTCGTCGGAGGCGCCGAAGACGCCGTCGAACAGGTTGAGCTTCTTCTCCAGCAGCTCGTACAGCCGCGCGTCGGCCGCGTTCTGCCGGTTCAAGAAGTTGAGCACCAGCACGTCGCGCTCTTGCCCGTAGCGGTGGCAGCGGCCGATGCGCTGCTCGAGCCGTTGGGGGTTCCAGGGCAGGTCGTAGTTCACGACCAGGTTGCAGAACTGGAGGTTCAGCCCTTCGGCGCCCGCCTCGGTCGACAGGAGGATCTGCGTGCGGTGGCGGAACTCGTCGACCAGCGCGCGGCGCTCCTCGGGCGTGCCGGCGTCGCCCGACAGCCGGGAGATTTTCCCTTCGTAGCCGTGCTGCGCGAGCAGCTGGAACAGGTAGTCCTGCGTGCGCTTGGACTCGGTGAAGATGACCGCCTTCTCCGGCCACTGGTGCGCGCGCGCCACGGTGAAGGTCCTATCCAGCGCGCGCTTGAGCGCCTCCCCCTTGGCGTTGACGGAGATCGCCTCGGCCTGCTCGGCGTAGGATTGAAGCTCGAACAGCTCGTCGCGCAGCGCCTTCAGGGTGGCCGGCCGCGACGGCTCGTCGCTCCACTCCTCGGCCTCCTCGGTGAACTGCTTGGCCTCGTCCGGCTCGAAGAGCAGCTTGGACCCCTCGGCGTGCAGCTTGGCGGCGTCGAGCCGCCTCTCCAGCGAGTCCGCCAGCCGGCGCAGCGTGGGGGCGATGGCGTAGGTCGAGGAGGCGAGCAGCTTTCGATAGACGAGCGTGAGCAGCGTCTTCTTGCCCGGCTCGATCGCGAGCGCCTCGGCGCGCCGCAGGTACTCCGACACCCGCTCGTAGAGCGACTGCTCCTGCGCGCTCGGCGCGAAGTCCTCCACCAGGCTGCGCCGGTGCGTGAAGCGCACGTACTCGCGCACCTGGCGGCGCAGCGTGCGGTGGACCACCGGTGAGAGCCGCTCCTTCAGCTCGACCGCGGCGCCGTCCGGCAGGCTGCCGTCGGTCGCGTCGGCGGTGTAGCGCGCCTTGAACGCGTGCTCGGGGCCCAGGATCTGCTCGTCGAGCAACGACAGGAGCCCGAACAGCTCCGACAGGTCGTTCTGCAGCGGGGTGGCGGTGAGCAGCACCTTGGGCCGGTCGCGCAGCGCGGCCTTGAGCGCGCGGCCGGTCTTGTTGTTGGGGCGGTGCGCGTTGCGGAGCCGGTGCGCCTCGTCGATCACCACCAGGTCCCACGGAATCTGCGAGAGCAGCTCGGCCCGGTTCGCGCCGAACGGGATCGACGCGATGACGGGCGCCGGCTGGTCGAAGCAGTTGCCGGTGGCGCGCACCGTCCGGCCGTCGACGAGCACCGAATCGAGGTCGAACTTCTCTTTCAGCTCGGCCTGCCACTGCGCGCGCAGCGTCGCGGGGCAGAGGATGAGCAGCCGCGAGCGGCCCTCGGCCATCAGCTGCGCGAGCACGATGCCCGCTTCGATGGTCTTCCCCAGGCCGACCTCGTCCGCCAGCATGCACCCGCCGCGATCGAGCGACTCCAGCGCGAAGGCCGCGGCCTCCACCTGGTGGGGGTTCAAGTCGACCTTCGCCTCGAGCAGCGCGCCGGCGACGCGCTCGGTGCTGTCGGCGCTGCGCGCGGTGAGCGACTCGGCGATCAGCCGCTGGTGGAAGCGGGTGAGCGCGCGGCCCGGCTCGGCGGGAGCGGGCGGTGAAGGAGGCTCGAGAGGAAGCTCGCGCGCGGCGTCGGACACGGGCGGATTTCTCCGGACTTCTTCCGCCCCTGTAAAGGCCAAGATTTCCCAGGCCGATAAATCGGCCCTGGCGCGATCGCACCTCCCGCGCGCCAGCGACGTGAGGCTGCCGAAAGCTCCTACCTTGGTTCACCCGCGAACGTCAGAGCTCGGCGTAGGTGGGGTGCAGGTACTTCTGCAGCTTGCGGAGGATGTAGACGCGGACGGTGTCGCGCATCACACCGCCGGGGTCGTTCGTCTCCGCGTGCACCACCGCGTCTTCCACGTCGAGCCGCGCGCGCACCTCGACGCCGAAGACCCGGCCGAAGACGTCGGCGCGATCGCCGTTCCAGCGGTTCTCGATGCCGAAGCGCTCCGCCCAGTACGACAAAAGGAGCTTCATGCGAAACCGCGCATCCGAGCGGGAGAACGGGTGTCGAACTTCGAAGCGGAGCTTCCGGGCGGGAGCGACGGCCGCCGGGTCGGCCGACGCCGCAGACGCGCTGCCGGACCCAACACAGAGCGCGAGCGCGAGGAAGCAACACCAGGCGCGCGCGTGGGCGGCAAGCACGGCGGGCTTTTTAGATCGTTTCGGGGTGCGGTGAACAGGCGCCGGGTGTGCAACAAGCGTGTCGCCCGGCCAAACCGTTTCGGCCGGCCAGCCCGGCCCTATACTTGGCGCTCATGAACGTGACCGAGTGGATGGCGGACTTCAAAGCGTTGCACGAAGCCGCGCGCAAGGGCGGGATGTCGGACGACAAGAAGAAGCTCTACATGGCCGCCCGCGAGCAGCTCGCCAAGAGCCTCGCCGCCGCCCAAGGGCTCACGGTGAGGGAGGGGGAGACGGCGCGCCAGACGTTCCGCGTCGCGCAGGCCTACCAGATCGAGCTCAGCCTCCATCCCGACTCGGTGAAGACCGCGACCCTCGACATCTCGCGCGGCGGGTTCTCGATCGTGTTGGGCCAGCCGCCCGACCCGAACGAGGCCATCGGCTTCACCTTGCGGCTGTCGGCCGGCACCGACCCCATCGTCGGACGCGCCAAGCTCATCAACACTGTGCGGCAGCCCGGCCGGGTCCGCTGCTCGATGGCGTTCGTGAAGCTGTCCGCGGCGGATCAAGAGCGGCTCGAGCACGCGCTGTTCGACGCGGTGCTCGCGCGCGTCGGCGTCTAACCGCGCCCGCGCATGGTGAGCACCGAACCTCCCACCGCGAGCGCGCTCGACATCAGGCCGAGGTAAGCCCCGAGCGCCGGCTTCGAGACGGCGACTTCGATGTTGCCGATCGCCGAGCGCACCAGCGTGCCGTCCCAGGCGAGCTTGATGAACACCAGGCACCAGAACAGGCTGAAGATCGCCGCGCCGAGCTGCGCCACCCAGGGTAGGAACGCCCCGAGCGAAGGGAGCGTCCGGCGCACGCGGACGGTCATCGCCGCCAGCGCCAGCGCCGACGCCAGGAAGGTCGCCGCCCCCAAGCTGGTGATGCCGAGGACCTCGCCGTGCTTGGCGGTGTCCTTCCACGGGAAGAGGCAGAACAGGAGGGTGCCCGCGAACCCGAAGAAGGCGAGCTTGTCGCCGGTGCTCAGGTCGCGGACGAAGAACTTGAGCTCGCGGAAGGCGTCGTCCGGGCTGACGATGGAGGACGAGCGCGGCTCCTCGAACGCGCCGGGCTCGTCGTCCAAGGTGCCCGGGTCTTCCATCGGCGGCGCGGCGGCGATCGAGCGGCGCGGCGCGGCGCGCGTGGGGGGCGCGGCGATCTCTTCCACGTGCTTGAGCTGGGTGCGCTCGACGCCGTGGTCGGTGTCGGGCTCGTCGTGGGCGAACGCGTCCTGGGCGAACGAGTCGTCGATGATGAAGTCGCACTTCGGGCAGATGGACGCGCCTTGTGGGACGCGCGAGCCGCACTGGGGGCACATGTGCCGGCGATTCTATATAGAGGCCGGCCGTGCGCTCCCGAATTCTCCTGTTCGCTGCTCTGCTCGCCGCCTGCCGCTCTTCCCCCAAGCCGCCCGCCGTGGTCACGCCCGCGCCCGCGCCTCCCATCACCGCCGAGGACGTCGCGCGCTGGGAGCTCGGCCGCGACCGCCGCGACGGCCTCTTGGCGGAGGTGGCCGCGACGCACGCTTCGCCCCAGGTTCGTGCGCGCGCGCTGCTCGCGCTCGGCCGGCTGCAGGACGGCGCGTCTGTCGACGTGCTCGCGCGGGGCCTGTTGGATCCAGACGCGGCCGCCCGGCGGGAAGCGGCGTTCGCGATCGGGTTGATGGCGCAGTCCTGGACACCCCTGCCCCAGGCCAAGCGCGACGCGCTGGCCGCCGCGGCGCTGGCGCGCGAGGCGGCCGAGACCGACGAGGCGGTGCTCGAGGCATTGCGGGAGGCGCTGGGCAAGCTCGCCACGCCCGCAGCCGTCGACCGCCTCCTGTCGCGCGCCGCGGAGCATCCCCCGCTCGCCGTCTTCATGGGCGTCGCTTTCAAGCGGGGCGCCCAGGCGAGCGACGCGCAGCTCGGCGCGCTCGCTGCGGGCTTGGGCTCCGACGACGCGGCGCACCGCTGGGCCGCCGCCTACGCGTTGATGCAGTCGAAGGCGAAGGCGGCCGCGCCGGCTCTGCGCCGGTGTCTCTCCGACGCGGACGCCGAGGTGCGCGCCCTGTGCGTGAAGGGGCTGGCCGAGGTGGGCTCGCAGGACGACGCGGCGCGGGTGTCGAAGCTGCTCGTCGGCCCCGCGGCCCCGGCCAGCGAGGCGGCGCGGGCGTTGGCCAGGTGGGCCGGCGCGTGCGGCGAGAAGGGCCCCTGTCCAGCGCTCGACGCCTTGGCGCCGCTGGAGCGGCAGCTCCGCGCGCCGACCGCCGACGCCTTCGCCGCGGTGCTCGCGCTCACCCAGGCGGGGCTGCCGGCGCGCGCGGTGGGGAAGCTCAAGGCGATGCGAAGGGCGATCGCCGGCTACCCGCGCGAGCAGCGCCAGGCCGCGGCGTCCGTCGACTGCCGGCTCGCCGCGGCGATGGACCGCGCCGAGGGCCGCTTCGTGGAGGTGCACACGTGCGGCTTCGGCGTCATCGGTGAGCCGCAGCGCTGGCGTCTGGGGCTCGTCGAGCTCGCCGCCGCCGCGCCCGCGCCCGGGCACGGGCACGGGCCGGCGAAGGTCGCGGTGAGCGCGCTCGAGCGCCCGGAGCCGACGATTCAGGCCGCGGCCCTGGGGCTCGGGGTCGAGGCGAAGGCGCCCGTCACCGTGGCCGCGCTCACGCCCTTCCTCGAGAGCGCCGACCTGGTGGTGGCCGCGTCCGCCGCGCTCGCCGCGGCCAAGCTGGATCCCGCGAACGCCTTGGAGCCGGTGTTGAAGGTCGCCGCGCGATCGCGCGCGGTGCCCGACGTGGCGCCGTCCGTCGGCGAGGCGCTCGGGGTGTTGGCCGGCGCGGGGGCGCAGGTCCGTCCCGAGCTCGAGCGGTGGCTCGCCTCGCCGCACCCGGCAGTGCGCGACGCGGCCGCGGCGGCGCTGTCGGTCGACGCGGCCTTCATCGACGGCGAGGCGCCTCGGCCGGTGGCGCCTGCGCCCGCCGGCGCGCGCATCGTCTTCGTCACCGAGCGGGGCGAGGTCGAGGTGGCGCTCGACACCGTCCGCGCGCCCTACACCTCGGCGCACTTCTTCGCGCTGGCGAAGGCGGGGCTCTATCGCGGGGTGCCGTTTCACCGCGTCGTGCCACACTTCGTCGCCCAGGGCGGCGACCCCCGCGGCGATGGCGAGGGAGGTCCGGGCTTCACCATCCCCTGCGAGGTGAACGATCGCCGGTACGAGCGCGGCACGGTGGGCGTCGCGCTGAGCGGCAAGGACACCGGCGGCAGCCAATTCTTCGTGGCCTTGAGCCGCCAGCCCCACCTGGACGGTCGCTACACCGCCTTCGGCGAGGTCGTTCGGGGCATGGAGGTCGTCGACGCGCTCCTCGAGGGAGACCTCGTGCAACATGTGCGCGTTTCGCCCTGAAAGGCTTGCTGGCAGCCGTTCGCCTCGTCTATGGTGCGCGGCCTTCGTTGTGTTGTCTTAACCCCTCGATTTTCGGAGCAAAACGGGGATGGCGCGAGCCCCCGCAGGCCCAGTACCGGTCATTGTGATGGGGCTCGGCTTCATCGGGCAGGAGATTGCCAAGGCCGCGGCTGCATCCGAAGAAGTGCAGCTGGTGGGCGCGGTGGACCTGGACCCCGGCAAGGTCGGCCGCCCGCTCGGCGCGCTCATCGGCAGCGACGCCACGCGGGTCGAGGTCACCCGGGACGTGGGGGCGCTGCTCAAAAAGCACAAGGGCGCGGTGGTGTTGCAGGCGACCGGCTCCAAGCTCGAGCAGGTCGCGCCGCAGCTCTTCGAGCTCTTCAAGCTCGGCGCCAGCGTGGTGTCGACCTGCGAGGAGCTCTCGTTCCCCTTTCTGCGCTACCCCGAGCTCGCCGAGAAGCTCGATCGCGCCGCGGCGAAGGCCGGCGTTGCGGTGCTCGGCACCGGCGTGAACCCCGGCTTCGTGCTCGATCGGCTCGTGGCGTGCGCCGGCCAGGTGTGCGGGCCCGTGCAGCACGTCCGGGCGGTGCGGGTGGTCGACGCGCGGACGCGCCGCGAGGCCCTGCAGCGGAAGATCGGGGCGGGCCTCACCGAGGCGGCGTTCGACGCCCTGGCCGACCGGGACGGGATCGGCCACGTGGGGCTCGTGGAGTCGGCGGCGCTCACCGCCTTGGGCTTGGGCATCGACTGCGACGACTTCGAGGAGGAGCTGGTGCCGGTCATCGCCGAGGAGGACATCCTCGGCGCGGCGGTGCCGGTGAAGGCGGGGCAGGTAGCGGGCGTGTCTCAGACCGTGCTCGGCCTGGCCGACGGGCAAGAGCGGGTTCGGCTCGAGCTCACCCTCGCGGTGGGGGCCGAGCCGCCGGAGGATCGCATCACCATCGATTCCGATGTTCGCGTGGAGCTCCAGATCAAAGGCGGTATCGCCGGCGATCGCGCAACGGCGAACACCGTGGTCAACGCGGCGCCGAGGGTAAGCGCCGCCGAGCCCGGGTTACTCACGGTGCTCGAGCTCCCAGCGGGGAGATAGGGGGAAGGCAGATGTTGGACAAGAACGCGGTTGGCCGTGCTTCACCGCCGACGTTGAACGAGGTGGAGAAGGGGGCGATTCGGAAGTTCGCCGAGGCGCTCGGGGACTACAACCCCATCTACTACGACGAGGAGTACGCGCGCGCGTCGGGCTACCCGACGATCGTCGCGCCGCCCACGTTCCCGGCGTCGTTCCACTCGGCGGCGGATCTGCGCGAGCTGCTCGGCATCGGCATCAAGAGCCTGCTCCACGCCGAGCAGAGCTTCGAGTACGAGCGGCCCATCTTCGCCGGGGATCGCATCTTCGTCTCGACCAAGGTGTCCGACGTGCTCGAGAAGACCGGTCCGGCCGGCAAGATGGACGTGGCGGTGATCGAGGACGAGGGCCGCGACGAGGAAGGCAACGTCGTGTTCCGGGCTCGCCGCACGCTGGTCGTTCGCGCCGCCAAGGAGGGCGTCTGATGCCTGCCCGTAAGCTCTACTTCGAGGCCATTCGGCTCGGCGACGAGCTGCCCGCCCTGGCGAAGTCCCCCATCGACCGCGTGCAGCTGGCGCGCTACGCGGGCGCGTCCGGCGACTTCAACCCGATTCACGTCGACGAGACCTACGCGCGCTCCATCGGCATGCCGTCGGTGTACGCGCCGGGCATGCTGGTGATGGGCTTTCTAGGACAGCTCGTCTCCGACTGGGCGCGCGGCGGCCAGCTGCGGCGCTACAACGTCCGCTTCGTCAAGATGGTCTGGCCGGGCGACACGGTCGTCTGCAAAGGCCGGGTGACCGACCGGTTCGGCGAGGGCGGGCGCTACTTCATCGAGCTCGATCTGTGGGCGGAGAACCAGAAGGGCGAGCTGGTGATGCGCGGCTTCTCGCAGGTGCAGCTGTTCTACTCGCTCGAAGACGAGAACCGGCAGCGCTCGGGCCAGCCTCCCATCGTCGTGTCGGTGCCGCGCGAGAGCCTCAAGGCCGCCCCGCCTCCGCCCCCCGAGGCACCCGCGCGCGCGCCAGAGCGGCCCGCGGAGGCGGCGAAGAAGCCCGCGGCCAAGGCGACCGGCGCGAAGAAGGCGCCGCACGCGGACAAGAAGTCGGCCAAGAAGGCCGAGCCGAAGAAGGTCGCGGCGAAGAAGAAGTAAAACCAAAACGCCCGGCCCCCGCGGAGGAGGACCGGGCGTTCTTGTTTCAGCTCGATTCGCTTAGCGCTTGTAGCCGCCGCCCTGCGGGTCCTTGGTGCCGGTGCCCATCTGCACGTTCGGCTTGACGCTCTGGAGGATCTGGTACGCCTGATCGCGGTGCTGCGAGATGCGCGGAATCGCCTGCTGGATGAAGGTGACCAGCTGCGCGTTGCCCGAGTACTGGTTCTGCGCGGTGATCAGCTTGGTCAGCATGTGGTCGTGGTCCTCGACCATCATCGCCATGAACGACTGGTCGAACACCGGGCCGCTGAGCGACTGCAGCTTCGCCAGGTTGGCCTGCTTGGCCGCCTGGGACTTCCGCTCGATGTCGGTCAGGTTCTTCGGCTCGCTCACCGTCCACTTCTGGGTGCGCGTGAAGGTCATGAGCTGATCATCGAGCTGGCGGTGGTCGGTCATCATCGCGTTCGCGAAGTCCTTCACCTGCGGCGACTGCGCGCGGTCCTTGGCCAGCTGCGCGGCCTTCAGCTCCGTCTGGTGGCCCTGGTGCAGGCGCGAGACGAACTCCTTTTCATCCTTCGGAAGCTGAATGCCGGTCTGTCCCTGGGACCCGCTCTGCGCGAACGACGCGGCCGCGAGGGTGAGACAGCCGACCAGGGTGCTGCGAAGTGCGTTCTTCACGTGTGTGGCTCCTTTGAAACGATTGGGGGCGGCAATGTCGGCTCGCCCGCTTGCCCTGCAAACTGGCCCGAAGAACGGCCGTGGGTTCGGCCCACGACAGGTCCGCGGCCGTGGGGGCAGCGCCGCTGTCCTTTGCCAGGCGAATGGCCCGGTTGCCGCAGCGCGTCGGAATTGGTTGACTCGTGAATCAGCGGCGCACAAGCTTTTCGTTGCTTCGTTCGTCGTCGCACTCACCGGGAGCGCCCATGTCCGCTGGCATCAATCGGTACAAGACCGACCTTCGCGAGCACGAGTTCGTGCTCCTCGAGCAGTTTGGGTTCAACGACGTGGGCGGCAAGGGGCCGTACGAGGCCTGGGGCGTCGACGAGGCGAAGGCGGTGCTCAACGAGACGTACCGCTTCGCGCGCGAGGTCCTGGGGCCGCTCAACGCGAGCGGGGACAAGGAAGGCTGCCGGCTCGAGAAGGGGCAGGTGATCACGCCGAAGGGCTTCAAGGAGGCGTGGAAGCAGCTCTACGAGTCGGGCTTCAAGTCGCTCGGCATGAGCGCCGAGCACGGCGGTCAGGGCGCGCCGTCGATGATTCAGGTGCTGGTGGAGGAGATCCTCTCGGGCGCCAACACGGCCTTCAACATGTACCCGGGCTTGGCGTTCGGCGCGGCGGAGCTCATCGCCGAGTGCGGCACGAACGAGCAGAAGCACCGGTACATCGAGCGCATGCTCAACGGGACGTGGGGCGGCACCATGTGCCTCACCGAGCCGCACGCCGGCTCCGACGTCGGCGCGGCGAAGAGCACCGCGAAGAAGAACAAGGACGGCACCTACAACATCAAGGGCACCAAGATCTTCATCTCCGGCGGCGACCACGACCTGGCCGAGAACATCATCCACCTGGTGCTCGCGCGCGTCGACGGCGCGCCCCCGGGCACCAAGGGCCTGTCGCTGTTCATCGTGCCGAAGTACCGCATCGACGCAGACAGCAAGAGCGGCAAGCCCAACGACGTCCAGTGCACGTCGATCGAGCACAAGATGGGCATCAACGGCTCGGCGACCTGCGTGCTCAACTTCGGCGACTCGGATCAGTGCGTCGGCGAGCTGGTCGGCACGGTCGAGAACGTGGGCATGAGCCAGATGTTCAAGATGATGAACGGCGCGCGCATCGCGGTCGGCCTGCAGGGGCTCGCGGTGGCGGCGAGCGCCTACTACAACGCGCTCGACTACGCGAAGGAGCGCAAGCAGGGCTCGAACTTCAAGTTCTGGAAGGACCCGACCAAGCCGCGCGTGCCGATCATCGAGCACCCGGACGTGCGGCGCATGCTGCTCGAGCTGAAGGCCACCACCGAAGGCATCCGCATGCTGGTGGTGAAGCTCGCGTTCCACACCGACCGCGCCAAGCAGCTCAAGGGCGTCGACGACGAGAAGGCGGCGTACCACCACGGGCAGGTGGAGCTGCTCACCCCGCTGGTGAAGTCGTACGGCTCGGACGAGGCGTTTCGGCTCTGCGCGCAGGCCATCCAGGTGTTCGGCGGGGCCGGGTTCCTCAAGGACCACCCGGTGGAGCAGTACACGCGCGACTCGAAGATCTTCTCAATCTACGAGGGCACCAACCACATCCAGGCGATGGACCTGGTCGGCCGCAAGCTGGGGCAGTCCGGCGGCGCCCACTTCCAGCAGTTCATGTCCGACCTGACCGAGTTCATCGAGGCGAACCGCAGCCACGCCGTCTACGGCAAGGAAGTGGGGAGCCTGGCCACCGCGCAGGAGGCGCTGATGCAGGTGGCGATGGGCATGCTCGGCTGGTCCCAGTCGGACAAGATTCACCTGGTGCCGCTGGCGGCGAACCGGTTCCTCACCATGATGGCCCAGACGGCGATCGGCTGGCTCTTGCTCGACGCCGGGCTGAAGGCCGAGAAGAAGCTCGAGAAGCTGTCGCCCACCGACCCGGACCGCGCGTTCTACGAGGGCAAGCGCTACAGCGCGCTCTGGTACGGCCGCAACATCATCTCGTTGGTCGAGGGCTCGGCGAAGATCGCGCTCGTGGAGGACGCCTCGCCGATGGAGATCCGCGACGAGGCGTTCGCCACCACCTGAGCTTAAGGTCTAGACCAGCCGGGTCGACGGATCCGGCGCCAAGTCCGGGGCGCCCGGCGCGTGGACGTCGTCGCCTCGCGGGGTGGCCTTCACGGTGAACGTGGGCTGCGCCGCGATGGCTTTCTTCACCGCGCAGCCCTCGACCACGCGGACGATCGCGTCTTTGTATTTCTCGGGGAAGTCGGGCGGCAGCGCCACCTCGAGCGCGACCCCGCTCAACACGCCCGCGTCGTCGTAGGTGAGCCGCTCGACGAGCCGAATGCCTTCGAAGGGGATGTTCCGCTTCGCGCAGAACCCCTGCACGAAGATGCCGGCGCAGGTGCCGATCGAGGCCAGGAACAGGTCGAACGGCGCGGGCGCGGTGTCTTCTCCGCCCAGCGCGAGGGGCTGATCGGTGTGAATGGTGTGCCCCGACACGTGCGCATCGACGCGGCGGCCGCCGGGCAGGGTGACGATGACTTCTCTGGTGTCGCTCATGGTCGCTCCCTTCTGCCTCTATGAGCCAGGCCGGCGCGCCGAGGATTCAGCCCCTGCGAAGAATCCTTTTCGGGCAGAGTGGCTCTCACCGGCAGGAGGAAACATGTGTAAGCAAATTCAGTGTCGTGAGTGCGGAAAGCCGACTTGGGCCGGCTGCGGGGCTCACATCGAGCAGGTCATGGGGGCCGTGCCTCCCGAGGCGCGCTGCAAGTGCCGAGAGAAGGGCGGGGCCGGCAAGGGCGACAACAAGCCGCGCAAGCGCTTCCTTTTCTTTTGAGGGGGCAAGGAGCCATCGACATGACCTCGACATCCATCCCCTACGGCCACTCGAGAGCGCTGGGAAAGGTGCCGTTCGACGGCGCCGTCGAACGGATCACCGCCGCGCTGAAGGAGCAGGGCTTCGGCGTGCTCACCCGCATCGACGTCCAAGAGACGATGAAGCAGAAGCTCGGCGTCGACTTCCGACGCTACGTCATCCTCGGGGCGTGCAATCCGCAGTTGGCGCACCGCGCGTTCGCGGTCGAGCTCTCGGTGGGCCTGCTGTTGCCCTGCAACGTGACGGTCTTCGAGGACGACGCGGGCGAAGTGGTGGTGCAGGCCGTCAAGCCCGCCGCGATGCTCGAAGTGGTGCGCAACCCCGCGATGAAGCCGATCGCCGACGAGGCCGACGTCCGGCTGCGGCGCGCGCTCGAGCAGGCTTGATCTTCAGCGGCTCTCGCGCACGCCGATGGCGAGCTGCGCGAGGCCCGCGCCCTTCGCCAGCTCCATCACCTGCACGACCTTGCCGTGCGATACGCCTTCGTCGGCCTGCACGACCACGAGCGTGTCCGGCGCCTTCGCCTTGGCATCGGCGAACGCGGCCCGGAGCTCGTCTTCGGTCACCACGTTGCCCGAGAGCACCAGGCGCCCGTCGGCCAGCACCGCCACGGAGAGGTCCTTGGGTGTCGGTGTGACGTCGGAGCTCCCGCCCTTGGGCAGGTTCACCTTGAGCCCGGCCTTCGCCCCGCCGCCCGCGCCCTGATTCACGATGACCGAGCTGGTCACCATGAAGATGATGAGCAGCACCAGGAAGATGTCGGTGAGCGGCGTGATGTTGATCTCGGCGAAGACGCCGTCGCCCTGGCCGCCGTCGTCGTCGGTGCCGGGCACTTTCCCCATCGCCATGCGTCAGGCCCCTTCCGCGGTGGTGGCCGGCGGCTCCGCGGCGCTGGTGGCGCGCGGCTTGTCGCGCAAGAGCTCGACGAACTCCTCGGCCAAGAGCTTGAGCTCGATGGCCACCCGCGCGAGCCTCGCCTGGAAGTAGTTGTAGAAGACGACGGCCTGCACGGCGACGAGGATGCCGGCGGCGGTGGCGATCAGCGCCTCCGAGATGCCGGTCATCACCGCGGCGGGCCCGCCCGAGCCGCCCGCCTCCACGTCGATGCCGAGCTCTTTGAACGAGCGCATGATGCCGGCGACGGTGCCGAACAGCCCGACGAACGGTGTCACCGCGCCGATGGTGCCCAACATCCAGAGGTTGCGCTTGAGCTTCAAGTTCACCTGCGCGCGCTCGCGGTCCACCGCGGCGTCCACCGTCTGGGGCGCGCCCTTCGCGAGCCGGTTGAAGCCCGCCAGGTAGATGTCCGCCGCGACGTTGTCGGAGCGCTCGGCGGCCGAACGCGCGGCGGCCAGGTCCCCTTGCAGCAGGTGTCGGGTGACGACCTCGCCCAAGCCGCGCGCCCGGTCGCTCACGCCCCAGAGCGCGATGATGCGCTCGATGGCGACCGCCAGCGCCAGCACCGAGGAGAGGACGATGGCGGCCATGGTCACGCCGCCCAGCCGCATGTAGTGAATCAGCTCGTCGAAGCTCATGTTCGGACGTTCATACTGAGCTAAGACCATTTAGCCAATGCGCCGAACCCTCTGTTCCTGCCTGCTTGTCGTCCTGGTGACCGCCGGGTGCGTCCGCCGCATCGAGTTTGGCCCGACCGGCGAGGTGACCGACCCGGCCAAGCTGCTCGCGCTCATCGACGAAGCGGAGCAGCGGGTCATCGCGGTCAAGGGGGAGGCCAAGCTGCGCGCCGACGCGCCCGACGCGAAGGGCGTCGTCTCGGCGTTCGTGGCGGTCATGCACCCGGCGCTCCTGCACATCGAGACGCTCGACTTCTTCGGCAAGCCGCAAGCGATTCTGGTCGCCGACGCCGAGCGCTTTCGGCTCTTTCACGGGCCGGAGGGCAAGTTCTACCAGGGGCCGGCGACGGCCGAGAACCTGGCCCGGGTGCTGCCCATCGTGCTGCCGCCCGCGGAGCTGACCGCGCTGATGCTCGGGCGCGCGCCGCGGCTGCCGCCCGAGTCGACGCAGCTGAAGGTCGACGAGCAGGCGCGCGCGTACGTCCTGACGCTCCAGCGCGGGCCGGCGGTGCAGACGCTGTGGGTCGACCCGCTCACCTTCCGCGTGCAGCGCAGCGAGGTGCGCGGGGTGCGGGCCTACGATGTGCTGTTCGACAAGTTCGACGACGTGAAGGGCGCCTTGTACCCGCGGCGGGTGAAGCTGGAGGCGAAGAGCGCCTCGACGATGGTGGAGCTGCTCTACAAAGACGTCGAGGTGAACCCGCAGCCGGATCTCACGCTGTTCGAGCTCGCGCCGCCGCCGAACGTCGAGGTGATCGAGGTCGACGCCGCGGGCGCGCCGGTCTCTCCGGGGGCCACGCATTGAGGACGGGGGCCGCCCTGGCCCTCGCGTTGGGCTGGGTCGCCGCGAGCGGCTGCGCCAAGGGCTGCGCGCGCCAGGCCGAGCTGCCGGAGCCGAGCGCCGCCTGGCTCGAAGGCCGCCTCGAGCCGTCGGAGCAAGCGCCGAGGGGCGGCGGCGCGCTCGTCGTCCGCATGCCGCAGGAGCCGGTCGGCCTCAACCTGCTGCACGACCGCATGGTCGACGGCTGGATGGTCAAGTACCTGCGCGGCGGCGTCTACGAGTCGCTCGCGGAGATCGATCGCGACGCGCCGCCGCGCTTCCCGCTCAAGCCGCTGCTCGCGCAGGCCTGGACGCAGTCGAGCGATGGGCTCACGCACACGCTCGCATTGAGGAAGGGCGTCCGCTTCCACAACGGCGAGCCGTTCAGCGCGGCCGACGTGATCGCCGTGCTCGACGCGATCTTCGCGCAGAAGAACGCGACGCGAAGCTTGCGCGGGCTCTTCTCGGAGATCGATTCGTACCGCGCGATCGACGACTTCACCGTCGAGGTGCGCTGGAAGCGGCCCTACTTCCTGGCCTTCCGGAACCTGGTCACCAGCCTGCCGGTGATGCCGAAGAGCGCGCTGGTGGGCGACTTCGACGCGCTCGCCGTCAACCGCGCGCCGGTCGGCACCGGCCCGTTCCGCTTCGAGGGCTGGAAGACGGGGGAGTCGCTCACGCTCGCGCGCTTCGATGGTTATTGGCGCGAGAAGCCGCACCTCGAGCGGGTGGTCCTGCGCTTCGTGAAGGACCACACCGTCGCCACGCAGCTGTGGGAGCACGGCGCGTTCGACCTGATGGTCGGCATTCAGCCGAACGTGTGGAAGGCCATCGAGGCGAAGGACCCGAAGAACGCGTGGGCGATCAACGGCTACCAGCGCATCCGCTTCGTCGAGAACAACTACAGCTGGTTCGGGTGGAACCAGGGCCGGCCGCTGTTCCGCGACGCGCGGGTGCGCAGGGCGCTGTCGCTCGCGGTGCCGTACGGGCTCTTGGAGAAGAGCGTCGACTTGGGGCTGGAGCCTCGCGTGGCGTGCCCGTACTCCGTCGCGGGCGACAGCTGCGACCCCAGCATCGCGCCGCTCGCGCAGGACCTGGGCCAGGCGCGCGCGCTGCTCGACGAGGCGGGGTGGCGGGACACCGACGGCGACGGGGTGCGCGACAAGGACGGCCAGCCCTTCCGCTTCCGCTTTTTGGCGAGCGCGACCTCGGTGCGGCTGGGCAAGCTGTTGCCGCTCTATCAAGAGCAGCTCAGGCCGTTGGGCATCGACCTGGAGATAGAGCCCGTCGAGTCCGCCCTCTTCATGGACCGCGTGCGGCGCCACGACTTCGACGCCTGCTCGATGCTGTGGTCGAGCCAGGACGTGTGGCAGGACCTCTTTCCTCTTTTTCACTCGAGCCAAGTCTCCGGCGGCTTCAACTATGTTTCGTACGTGAACCCGGTGGTCGACGCGCAGCTCGAGCGCATTCGGCAAGAGCTCGACGAAGGTCGCCGGATCGCGCTGGAGCGGGGGCTGCACCGGATGCTGTTCGACGACCAGGTGTACACGTTCTTGAGCGCGCGGCCGGCGCTCGACGCCGCGAAGCGGCGCGTGCACGGGCTCAAGCCTTCGCTCCAGTGGTACGACCTGCGGCAGGTGTGGGTCGACCCGTGAGCCTGGGCCGCTACGTCGCGCGCCGGCTGCTCTGGATGGTACCGACGTTTCTCGGCATCACGCTGGTGACCTTCGCGCTGCTGCGCGCGGCGCCCGGCGAGCCGTCGATCGACGGCGAGACGGCCTTGGGGCGCGAGGCGCTCGAGGACTGGCGAAAAGAGCGCGCGTTGGACAGGCCGCTGCTCGAGCAGTACGCGCGCTGGCTCGGCCAGGTGGTGACGCTCGACTTCGGCCGCTCGACGCGGGACCTGGTGCCGGTTCGTCGGAAGCTCGCCGACGCGCTGCCGACCACCGCGTTCTTGGGCGCGCTCGCGCTCCTGCTCGCATACGGCGTCGGCGTGCCGCTGGGGGAGTGGTCGGCGCGCCGGGAGCGCTCGCTCGGCGATCGCGCGCTGGGGGCGGCCTCGTTCGCGCTCTACGCGGTGCCGAGCTTCTGGCTCGCGGTGGGCCTGTTGTTCCTGCTCGCGAGGCCGGGCTGGTTTCCGATGCAAGGGTGGGGCAGCGGGCCGCTCGACGTGCTCTGGCACGCCGCGCTGCCGGTCATCTGCCTGACCGCGGCGCCGCTCGCGCTGGTGCTCCGGCAGACGCGCAGCGCGGTGCTCGAGGTCGCGCGGCAGGACTACGTCCGCACCGCGCGCGCGAGCGGCCTGCCGGCGCGGCGCATCGCCCGGAGGTACGTGCGGCGCAACGCGCTGTTGCCGGTGGTGACCACGCTGGGGCTGTGCGTCCCGAGCCTTCTGGGCGGCAGCGTGATCGTCGAGCGCATCTTCGGCATCGACGGCATGGGGCGGCTGGCCTTCGAGTCGGTGCTGTGGCGCGACCAGCCGATGGTGCTCGGGGTGACGACGGTGGTCGCCTCGCTGACCCTCGTCGCGCTCTTGATCACCGACCTGGTGCACGCCGCGCTCGACCCGCGCATCCGCTTGGGAGGCGCGCGGTGAAGGGATGGGCGGCGGGCTTTCTGGGGACGCTCTTCCTCGTCGCGCTGCTGGCCGACGTCCTCGCCTCGCACCTGCCGTTGCTCTTGAGCACCCAAGAGCGGTTCTTCTTCCTGCCCTGCGTGACGCAGCACGAGGTCTTTCGCGGCAAGACCAACCAGCTGCTCCGGGCCGAGCTCGAGCCGGGCGAGTGGCTCCTCGCGCCGCCGATTCCGTACGGGCCCGACCAGACCTTCGCCGCGACCGACGGCGGCGATGCCCAAACGCACCCAGCGCCGCCGAGCGCCGAGCACTGGCTGGGCACCGACGAGCTGGGCCGCGACGTGCTCGCGCGGCTGATTCACGGCGCGCGCTCGAGCCTGTGGGTGGCGCTGCTCTCGGTCGGGCTGGCCTTGATCGTCGGCGTTCTTCTGGGCGCGCTCGCCGGCCAGCTGGGCGGCGCCTGGGACCTGGTCATCTCGCGCGTCATCGAGGTCGCGCTCACCTTCCCGACGTTCATCTTGATTCTGGCGGTGATGGGCACGGTGCGCTCCCGCGGCGTGGGGCCGGTCGTCTTCGCCATCGCGCTCACCCAGTGGGCGGAGATCGCCCGCCTGGTCCGGGGCGAGGTGCTCCGGGTCAAGGCGCTGCCGTTCGTCGAGGCGAGCCGTGCGCTGGGCGCCTCTCGCGCCCGGCAGCTGGTCGTGCACGTGCTGCCCCACGCGATGGCGCCGGCGTGGGTCGCCGCCAGCTTCGGCGTCGGCGCGGCGATCCTCGCGGAGGGCGCGCTGTCGTTTCTGGGCCTCGGCCTTCCTCCGCCGCGGGCGAGCTGGGGCGAGCTGCTCCTGCAGGCGCAGCGCTACCTGCTTCACCCGGGCGCGTGGTGGCTGGCGCTCTTCCCCGGGTTGGCGCTGACCCTCACCGTCGGCGCTTGTCAGCTCTGGGCCGAGCAGCTCCAGGCCAAGAGGAAGTGACGCGCGCGGGCCTTGCGCTAGACTCGCCGCCACTGCCATGGCCAATCATCCCAAATTGGGCGAGCTGCTGGTCCGGTCGAACCTCATCACCGAGGCGCAGTTGTCGTCCGCGCTGTCCGAGCAGAAGCGGTGGGGTGGAAAGCTCGGCGACATCCTGGTGCGCATGAGCTTCATCTCCGAAGAGAACCTGGTCAAAGTGCTCTCGAGGCAGATGAACGTGCCGGCGGTGAACCTCGACACGATCCAGGGGATCCTCCCCGAGGTGAAGGCGAAGGTGCCGGCGGACATCGCGCGGGTGATGAACGCGGTGCCCCTGCAGCTGCGGGAGGAGAACCGCACGCTGTTGGTGGCGATGGCCGAGCCACAGAACCTGCGCCACCTCGACACGCTGCGCTCGGTGTCCAAGTGCAAGGTGGTGCCGCAGCTTGCGGGCAAGGCGCAGATCGCGCGCGCCTTCACCCGGTTCTACGAAGGCGGCGTGGAGCTGACCGACCCAGAGGAGTCGTTCAAAGTGGTCGACGCGCAAGGCCACACCGTGGTGCGCGTGTCGCCTTCCGCGCCCGCGCCGGCGCCGGCGCCGCCCTCGTCGGCGCCGCGGCCTGGCTCCCGCCCGCCGCAGTCGCCCTCGCCGTCCGCGCCGCCGGCGCCAGCGGCCGCGGGGAACGTCGACCTGACCGCGCTGATGCGGACGGTCGAAGACTCGCTCCGCAAGGAAGAGGTCGCCCTTCGCGCGATGATCGAGCTGCTCATCGAGAAGGGGCTCTTCACCCGCGAGGAGTACCTGGCCAAGATGAAGCGGTGAATGGGCGCCGCGCTCACCGTCGACAACCTTTCGATTGAGCTCGCCACGCCGAGCGGCCGCGTCGAGGCGGTGAGCGGCGTCTCGTTCTCCCTCGCGCCTGGCCGCGCGCTCGCGCTCGTGGGGGAGTCGGGCGCGGGCAAGACGCTCACCGCGCTGGGGCTGATGGGGCTTCTGCCGCCGGGCGCTCGGGCGGTGGGGCGGGTAGATCTCGACGGGCGAAACTGGATCGGCGCGGGCGAGGAAGCGCTCGAGGCGATTCGCGGGCGGCGCATCGCGATGACCTTTCAAGAGCCCTTGCCGGCGCTCAACCCGGTCTTCACCGTCGGCGCGCAGATCGCCGACGTCGCGCGGCACCACGGGCGGCTGTCGGGCGCGGAGGCGAAAGCGCGCGCCGAGGCGCTGCTCGCGCAGATGGGCTTGACCGAGGCACGCAGAATCGCGGCGAGCTACCCGCATCAGCTCTCCGGAGGCCAGCGGCAAAGGGCGCTGCTCGCCCTCGCGCTGGCCGGCGCGCCCCAGGTGCTCATCGCCGACGAGCCGACCAGCGCGCTCGACAGCGCCACGCGGGACGACATCGTTTCGTTGCTGGCGCGCCTCAAGGGCGAGGGGCTTGCGCTGCTCGTCGTCACCCACGACCTCGAGGTCGCGCGTCGGCTGTGCGAGACGACGGCGGTGATGTACGCGGGGCGCATCGTCGAAGTCGGGCCGACCGAGCGGCTCCTTTCCCAGCCGGCCCACCCGTACACGGCGGCGCTCGTCGCGCTCGACCAGGCGCTCTCGGGTGGGGCCGCGGGCTTCTCGGCGCTCGAAGGTCACGCGCCGGGCGTGGGCCAGTGGCCGACCGGCTGCCGCTTCCGCGATCGCTGCGAGCGCGCGCAAGCGGCCTGCGCCGAATCGTCTCCCGCGCTCGCCGCGTCGGGCGTCGCGTGCCTCTTTCCCTTGCCTTGGGCGGACGCACGGTGACCGCGCTGCTCGCCGCCCAGGACGTGTCCGTCACGTACCGCAGCGCGGGGCAGAGCGTCCGCGCGCTCGACGGCGTGTCGCTGTCGATTCAGCGCGGCGAGAGCTGGGCGATTCTGGGGCCGAGCGGGAGCGGCAAGACGACCTTGGCGCGCGTGCTCGCGGGGCTGCAGCGGCCGGACGCCGGCGCGCTTACGTTCGACGGGTCGCCGCCGGGTGGCGACTTCCGCCGCCGGGTGCAGGTCCTGTTTCAAGACCCCGGCGCGTCGCTCAATCCGCGGCAGACGGTGCTCGAGGCGGTGAGCGAAGGGCTCACCATTCATCGGTTGCTGCCGCGCGCCGAGCAGCCCGCCCGCGTCCTGGCGCTGCTCACGCAGCTGGGGTTGCCGCCGGAGGTGGCGCCGCGCCTGCCGCACGCGCTGTCCGGCGGTCAGCGGCAGCGGGTGGCGCTCGCGCGCGCGCTCGCCGTCGAGCCGCAGGTGCTGATCGCCGACGAGCCCTTCAGCGCGCTCGACGTGTCGGTGCAGGGCCAGCTCCTGCAGCTCCTCAAGGACTGGGTGGAGCGACGCCGGCTCACGCTGGTCCTGGTGACGCACGGCGAAGGCCCCGCGCGCTTTCTCTCGCGGCAGGTCGCGCTGCTCGCGCAGGGGAAGCTCGTGAAGGTGGGGCAGACCGCCGAGGTGCTGGGCGCCGCGGAGGCGCGTCCATGAGCGGCCCGCTCTGGCTCAGCCACCACCGCGAGGACGAGCTGCACAGGACGTATCGGCTCGGCCGGTGGCGGGTGTGCGCGCGCTGTCTGGGGACCTACCCGACCTTGGTGGCCGTGCTCGCGCTGCAGCTCGCGCTGCGCGCGCCGCTGTCGTGGCCGCTGGACAAGTTGGTCGCGCTCGGTCTGCTCGCGCCCGCCTTGCTCGATTGGGCGGCGGGTCGCTTCCGGCCGCGCTGGGGAAACAACGCGGTCCGCACCGCCACCGGCGCCGCGCTCGGCGTCGCGCTGGGCCGGACGCTCTACATCCATTTCCAGCAGCCGTTCCCGGCGCTGCTCCAGGCGCAGCTCGGGCTCGCGCTCGTGGTCGTGGTGGCGGTGTCGCTCGTCCGCCTCGTCACCGCGCGCTGAGGTGCTTGCCCGGTGCTTGATCAGCCAGGCAGCAAGGTCAGCGCGCGGCGCCCCCTCGCTCGGTAGGTTGCGAAGCCCCGCCTGTCGAGGGTGAAGATTTTCGCAATGTTCAGATCCTCGGCTGCGCACATCAAATGGGCGTCGACCAAGTCCATCGGTACGTTTCGGTACCGCTCCATCAGCTCCGCGACTCGGCCCAGGACAGGGGGCGTCATGAGATGGAACTCGACCGCGGCGGCAACGACGAGCTCGATTGCCGCGCGGGCGCCACCCCGGACGTGCCGAAGCATATGCGCAGCCTCCACCAGCACGCCTTCGACCGCGATGACCTTCCCCCGGTGGGGCCCCCAGATGTCTCTGCAACGTTCATGGTCTGGGTCGCTTCGATTGATGAGGGCCACGAGGAAGCCCGTGTCCAGCAAGACTCGCTCAGCCACGGCGGTCGGGCGACCAGTCGCGAAGCGCCTTGCGAGCATCTCGGCCGGCGGGAACCTTCTTGCTGGCGACGCTGCCGAGCACGTGGGCCGTCCGCTCGCCCAAAGAAAGGCCTGCCTCCGCTTCCTGGTGGTCCAGTGCTCTTTCGAGCGCCAGGCGCGCCAGCTCGGAGGGGCTCATTCCTCTCTCCCGCGCTCTCTGGGCGAGCTTGCGCCGAAGAGGAGAGGTCAATCTGATTGTCAGGGTGCCGGTCATGGCTGGTCGCTTCATGTCTTACAACTGTAAGACGACCGTCACACAGCGTCAATCGAGCCACCCACCCGAGGAGATGGGTGCTAGTTGCGCGCGAGCTGCTTGATCAGCACGTGGAGCGCGTCCCGGACCTGCTCCGACTGGATGTCGAACTCCAGGCCGATGGAGAAGGGGATCTGGTTCTTGGGTCGCTCGCACCGCCGCACGCGCGCGCGCAGGCTGACCGATGGCGCGGGCGGGACGTCGACCTGCACCTCGACCTCGCTGCCGAGCGCGATCGGCCGGTGCACGGTCATCAGCATGCCGCCCTGGCTGATGTCGCGGACCAGCGCGTTGATGTCCTGGTCGGTCCGGCAGACGATGTTGAGCATCGCCGCCAGCCGCGGGTGGGCGCGCCGATCTCCGCCCGAGCCACCCCACAAGAGCTGGTGCATCAGCTGATCGAGCCGCCGCTCGTTCGCGGGCGACAGCGTGCCCCACTGGACGCCGATGCCTTGTAGGCCGCCGCCTTCCTCCTGCGGCGCTTCCACCAGCCGCACCACCTCGCCGGCCAGCTCCAGCGGCTCGCCTCCGTCCGGCGGGTGCAGCACCACGCCGACCTTCGAGTCGACGTCCACCACGAAGGTGGTGAAAAGGAAGATGCCACCGCGGCTGATGTCGCGCGCGAGCAGCGAGATGCTCTGCCCGGCGATCTTGAGGTCGACCTTCACCGGATAGGCCAAGCGAGCGTAGGCGCGGCGTTCCATAGCCACCTTTGCGTGGGCAGTGAGTGCTTCAAGACTCTACCGCGACTTTCTCACGTCTTGCCAAAGGGTTGCAGGCGGTAGATCGTGCCGGCCCGCCGCACGTTGAAAGTGTCAGGACAGGTCGTTCACCCCACACCAGCGGGGACGAGTTGGGACCGGAAGTGACGGACGAGCAGCTGATGCTCGCCTTTCAGGCGGGTGACGCGCGTGCCTTCGAGGCGCTCGTGCGCCGTCACCGCGCGCCGGTGTTCCAGTTCATCCTTCGCTTCACGGGCAACAAGCAGAAGGCCGAGGACCTTCTGCAGGAGACCTGGCTGCGCGTGGTGCGGGGCGCGGCCGAATACGAGGCGAAGGCTCGGTTCACCACCTGGGTCTACACGCTGGCGAGGAACCTGTGCGTGGATGGTGCGCGGAAAGACAGCTACCGCCAGACCGACTCGCTGGACGCCCCGGCGCGCTCGACCGAGAGCGACGGCCCGGCGCTCGGCGAGCTGGTGCCCGACCGCGGCTCGGCGAGCCCGGAGCGCGGCGCGCACAACGCCGAGCTGCGCCCGCTGTTGCTCCAGGCGCTCGCCGCGCTCCCGCAAGAGCAGCGCGAGGTGTTCATCCTGCGCGAGTACAACGGCATCCCGTTCAAGGAGATCGCCCAGGTCACGCAGACGCCCGAGAACACCGTGAAGAGCCGCATGCGCTATGCCATCGAGGGGCTTAAGAGACGTTTGCAGGAGCTGGGGGTCGAAGCCGACCCCATCGAAGATGGAAGGACCGTGGCGTAAGCGATGAACCCGACCGGCCACCAATACGAGGACAAGCTCCTCGAGTTCGCGTACGGCGAGCTCAGCGCGCGCGACGCCGAGGCGGTCGAGGCGCACGTGAAGGGGTGCGCGCGCTGCAGCGAGGTGCTGGCGACCATCGGCGGGGTGCGGCGCACGATGCAAAAGCTGCCCGACGAGGCGGTGCCGGAGACGGGGCTCGAGTCGCTCCTGGCCTACGCGGAGCAGTCGGCGCGGCGAAGCGCGGCGGGCGCGCCGGCGCGCGACGCGTGGTGGCGCCGGTGGATCACCCCGCTCGCGGCGGTGACGGCTTTGGGGTTGGTCGGCGTGGTGGCGTTCCGCGTCACCCAGCAGGCGCAAGACGAGGCGCCCAGCGAGGGCGTGCCCGCGCCGCAAGCGGCGGCCTTCGAGAAGGAGAAGGATCTTCAGCCGGCCGCGGAGCGCGCGCAGCCAGAGCCCGCTCCCGCGGCCGCATTCGGCCAGGCCGCGCCTTCCTCCGGCGCGCTCGCCAAGCAGGACGCCCTCGAGCGAAAGACGATGAAGGTGACGCCGACCGTTCGCCGCTCCGATCCGGCCGACGGCTGGCCGGGCAGCAACGCCGGCAAGGGCATCGCCTCCGCCGGCGCGTCGTACGACGACGAGGCGCGCGCGCCCCCGGCGCCGGCCGCCACGGCCGCCCCGAAGCAAGAGGCGTTGGGAGGCTTGGACATGGCCGAGCGCGAGAGCATGAAGGTGTCGGTCGGCACGCGCGGCGGCACAGGCGGCGCCAAGAAGAAGACCGCGGAAGAAGAGCCCCAGAGGGCCGAAGCGAAGGCCGCCCCGCCGAGTGAGCTGCCGCCGCTCGCGGCGCGGGCGCGTGACGCGCAGGCGGCCGGCGATGCGCCAAGCGAGCTCTCGTGGTGGACGCGCGTGCTGGCGTCGAACCCCACCCCGAGCGAGAAGTACGAAGCGCTCGATCGGCTCTGCGCCTTGAACGAGTCCTTGGGGCGGGTCGCCGAGGCGCAGCGCTACTGCGGCCAGCTGCTGGCCGAGTTCCCCCAGAGCCTCGCCGCGCGCAAGCGCCGCGAAGCGCAGGAGGCGGGCCGCGCCAAGTCGTCCGCTCCCGCCAAAGCGGCGCCGGCTTCCCCGACCAGCGCTCCGCCGTCCAACTGAGGGGACCTTCCGGCGAGAACGAAAGCACTGGGATTTCCGGCCAGTAGCGCGACTGCGACGGCCGGTGCGGCCCATGCATCGGCGGGCGGCCATCTCTCGATAATTCGGACATGGAACGGGTGCGCCGACAGCATTCGCAGAGTGGCCAGGCGGCCGTCGAGGCCGCGCTGGTCATGCCGCTGATGGTGTTCCTCGCGCTCGGGGTCATTCAGCTGACCTTGCTGCAGCAGGCGCGGCTGTTCACCGAGTACGCGGCGTTTCAGGCGGCGCGCGCCGGCATCGTGTGGAACGGGAGCAACGAGCGCATGCGCGCCGCGGTGATGTTCGCGCTCGCGCCGACCTTCACCCGCACCGACAGCATGGACGCGCTCGATCGGGCGCTGGTCGCGTTCCGCGAGCGCGACGCGCACATGGCGGCGCTGCCGTGGCCGTCGCCGGGGCCGCAGAAGCTCAACGGCGTGCCCCTGCGCGGCGTGGTGCGCGTCGACACGGTGAACCCCGCCAACTACGCCGAGCTGGGCAACGTGTGGAAGGTGCGCGGCGGCGCGCAGTGGGAAGAGCTCGACTTCGACGGCGTGAGCGGTTTCCCGGAAGACCCGCGGCTGCAGTGGCGCGCGGGCAAGTTCGATCAGGTCGCCATGTTCGACGCCGACGAGGACCTGTACCGCCGCGCCACCGTGCTCTCGATCCGCGTGCGCTACTGGTACGAGATGAAAGTGCCGTTCGCGAATTGGATCGTCTTCCTCTCCTGGTTCGCGACCAACGCCGACGTCGCGCTGCGCGGCGCCATCGACCGGCCCACGCTCGCCGACGAGAACATGCTCAACCGCGCCGCCGACGTCGACGCGCTCGAGTCGATGGCGAAGGGAATCGACAACGACAAGGGGCTGCCCACGGCGACGGGCGGCGAGATGCAAACCCTGTGGCGGCTCTCGACGGGCGCGCTGAGCCTGAACGGTGGGAACGAGCGGCGCTTCTTCGTCCCTTTGAGCGCGACGTACTCGATGCGCATGCAGTCGAGCTTCCACCGCAAGTGGATTCTCCACGAACGGCCGGGCTGGCAGCCATGATGTTGGGACGGGCATTGCGCGCGCGCGGACGCGCCGAGCGTGGCCAGGCGCTGGTCTTGGGCGCCGTGCTCGGGCTCGTCATCGTCATCGCGGTGCTGACCACGGTGAACGTGGGCCACGCGGTGCACGAGCGCGTCCGGCTGCAGAACACCGCCGACGCCGCGGCGTACTCGATGGCCGCGGTCGAGGCGCGCGCGTTCAACCTCTACTCATTCGCCAACCGCGCGCAGGTCTCGCACTACGTCTCGGCGATGGTGTGGCAGTCGACCGCGTCGTTCATCTACTTCCTCGAGGCGTTCACGGTCGACCTGGTCGCGATGGTGAGGACGCTGAACCTGTGCCGCGGCCCGCTCGGGCCGGCCTGTCGGCTGGTGCCGGGGCTCACGCAGGTGCAGTCGGCGATGGCGCTCATCGAGCGCGTCGCGCGCGCGGCCGCGCTGGGCGTGCAGGCGCTGTTGGACACGTTCGACGTCGACGAGCTCGTGGGGAGGCGGTTGATTCCGGCGCACGCCTTGCTCAACGGCGTGCTCGCCGCGTCGTCCGCGGCGGTGATGCGCGCGGCGGGAAGAGAGGTGCGCGCGCTCACGCCCGAGGTGATCCGCGCGAACGACCCGAACTTGGACCTGGCGCGCGCGCAGGCCGCGACCGGCGCGCTGGCGGAGTGCTTCTTCGATCGCGCGCACATGGTGGAGGCGAACGGGAACCTGAGCCAGACCGTCGACGCGTTCGCCGCGCTCGACCCGACGGCGACCTCCGACGCCGACAAGCGCTCCAAGGCCAAGCGCGTGATGGGCGCCATCTCCAACGCGACGCGGTTCGCTTGCGACGCGACCCGCGCGCGCTGCGACGCGCCGGACTTCGTGACCAACCGGGACGAGGCGCAGCTCTTGCGGCCGCTGCGCTTGCAGGCGCTCGCCCGGCTCGTGGGCGACTTCAAGTACGGCCAGACCCGGCTGCTCTCGCACGACCGCAACGAGCCGCCGGCGAAGGAGAACCGGATTCGGCAATGGAACAGCACGCCGTCCGCGCCGATGGGGATGCTCGACCAGGGCGACTACCTGGGCGCGGACGACCTGTACCGGCTCACGCTCGGGCCGCTGTCGTTCGTGCGCCCGGGGGCCGACCCGAAGTCGAAGGGCGGGTGGGGCGCGGGGATGGTCGGCGTCGACCGCAGGGACGAACGGCAGCGGCAAGCGCGGCTGCCCTTCCACCGCGCCTTCGAGACCAGCATCTGGGCGCTCAACCCCCACCAAGGCACGCCCGGCGGAGTCCACTACCGGCTCGCGCGCGGCCAGGATCCGCGCTGGCCGCGGCCCAACGCGCCGACCGCGGCCGACCGGCGGCTGGGGCTCAACCGGGAAATGGTGACGCCGGCCTGGGCGTCCGGAGGCGCCATCGTCCCGGGCCTGAAGGTGCCGGTGTTCGTCGCCAACGTCGTCCCCGTCGAGGACGGCAACCACACGTGGCAAGGCATCATGCCGTTCACCCACTTCGAGCCGGGCGAGTACGCCAGCGTCTGCGGCGACGGTGGCGGCGCGGCGATGGCGAGCGCGAGCCAGGCGGCGGTGCGCCAGCACGAGTTCAATCAGCCGTCGACCTGGGTGCGGCTCAACAAGACGGCGGCGCAGATGAAGAACCCGCTCGCCGACCCTTCGGGCGCGGGCAGCAACCGGCCGGCCGCGCTGCACGTGACGAGCCCGCTCGGCGGCGCCGAGCTCGAGCTGGACAACGTGCGCGCCAAGCCGCTGGGGGACGAAGGGCTCACCGCGCTCGCGCGCGGACAGACGTACTACCACCGGCCCGGCAACTGGGCCGAGCAGCCCAACTTCTTCAACCCTTATTGGAAGCCGCGGCTCGCGCCGGTGCTCCAGGCCGCGGAGGGCCAGCCGCTCGTCGACGACCTGCTTCAGCAGCTGCCCCCGTCGATGCAGGCGCGGCCGCAGCGCGTGGTGACCCACTGACGCCATGGCGCGCGCGCGACGACAGAGCGCCCCTCGCGGCGCGGCGATGGTCGAGCTGGCCTTGCTCGTGCCGCTGTTCGTCATCGTGCTGCTCTTCGGCGGCTACCTGACCGACTTGGCGCTGGCGCGGCTCAAGCTGCAGGAGGCCGCGCGCTTCTCCGCGTGGGAGATGACGAGCCACACGCTGACCGACTTCGGCGGCACCGACTCGAGCCGGCACGGGCTCGCCTTCGACTTCGCGCGCAACGACACGCGGCTGCGCGCCAAGCAGCGGTACGCGGGGCTCGATTCGATCTCCAGCCGCCGCGCGGTCGGCCCGTTCACCGAGCCGCTCGCGTTCGACGTGGCGATCTCGGACGGCCAAGGTCCGGCCTTCGCGGAGCCCATCGACGCGCCGCCGTCCACGCTCGCGCCGGGCTTCCAGCTCGGCATCATGGCGGCCGCGTCGGCGGGCACCGCGGCGGTGCTCGAGGCGTGGGGCTTTTCCTCCCGCGGGCAGGTGGAGGCCGAGGTCTCGGTCGACCTGCACAACCTACTCCTGCCCCGGCGGTTCCTCGACGGGCCCGGCGGCCTGTTTCAAACCGACGGGTGGGGCGGCAGCCAGCTCGCGCGCGTGCGCTTGACGAACCGCTTCGTGCTGCTCGCGAGCGCGTGGGACTTGACCGACGGCTCCGACGCGGTCCTCGACCACCGCCAGCGCCTCGCGGGCGCGCGCCGCTACGGCGACGAGCACGGCCTGCACCGCCAGGTGGACCGCATGACGTTCCTGGGCATGGGCCGCGACACCGACAGCCTGCCTTGGTGGCGCGCGCTTCGGCGGCTCCCGGTCGTCGCCAGCCTGCCCGATCCTTTCGGCACCTTCGTCGTCTCCCACAACTACGGCCTCACCCAGGCGCGCGCGAACCGGCGCTGTCCCGCGGGAGCGCCGGGCCACCCCGAGCCGGACGGGTTGAGCGTCTTCGAGGACGGCCGCACCATCGATCACGACCGGCCCGTCTGCTTCGACACCGCGCCCTTTCGCGACGACCACCAGTACGACGCGTCGCTCTACATTCAGATGTTCCGCGCGCGCGGCAGCTACTTCATGGGCTGCCAGAACGCGATGGCGGACGACCCGACCGAGCCGTCGGTCTCGGCGCTGCTCGCCGGCGACTTCAACCAGCAGCGGATCGCCTGCGAGGGAGGCGCGCCGTGAGACATACAAGGCCGCTGCTCGTCTGTCTCGCCGCGCTCGTCGCCTGCACCCTCGGCACCCGCGCGCGCGCGGAGCAGCCGGTGCCCACCTACCCGGGCGCGGTGCACACGCGCATCGGCGGCGACCTGCGCATCGGCGGCGAGCTCTACCGCATCGCGTACTTCCAGACGGACGACGCGCTCGAGATCGTCGCGCGGTTCTTCCACCAGCAGCTCGAGCGCGAAGGCTACCCGGTCACGGTGCACGGCGATGGCCGCGCGCACGTCGTCATCACCGCGTTCGACACGCGCGCGGGGCTCGCCCGCTCGGTGTTCTTACGGGTGCACGGCAAGAAGACGCTCGGCTTCACCAGCCTGAAGGACTTGTGGTCGAGTGCGCCGGAAGAAGAGCCCACCGCGCTCGACGGCGCGCTGTTCGTGCAGCGCATCGGCGACGCGCAATCGACGCAGCGAACGGCGCTGTTCGAAGGAGACATTCCCACCGTGCGTGCACGCTTGCTGGCGCAGCTTCGCGGCGAGGGCTTTCAACCCGTGCGCGAGCGGACGGACGAGAAGGGCGGGGTGCTCCTCGAGCTCCAGAGCCGGACCGCCCGCATGACGCTCGTCCTGGTCGCTCCCGAGCCGGGGCTCACCGCGGTCACCCAGACGCGAGCGGCGCGGTGATCGGGCTCGCGCTCTGTCTGATGCTCGGCGCCACGCCGGCGGTGCCGGGCGAGCTGAGCGCGTTTCATCGCGTGGTCGGCACGCACCTGAGCCGCGGCGCCGTCCCCGCCCAGGTCGGCCACTGGGCGACCTTTCGCATGGGCGGCGCGGGGCGCACCCAGTACCTGCGCATCGCGGTGGTGGGGGAGGAGAAGGACGCGCGCGGCCGCGACGCGTTCTGGGTCGAGCTGGACGTCGGCACCCACCCGTCGCTCAAGGCGCCGCTCCTTCAGACCAAGCTCTTGATGGCGAAGAAGCTGTTCTGGTCGCCGGACGGCGTGACGCGGGTGTACCTGGCGGTGGGGCACGAGCGGCCCAAAGAGGTCCGCGTCGACCAGGTCTTTCCACCCGAGCCCCCGCAGGCCCGGGCCGAAGGGCCGGTCGCGACGACGAGCCGGGAAGGTCGGGCGCAGAAGGTGATGACCGCCGCCGGCTCGCTGGACGCGGTCCCGGTGGAGCTCCTGGTTCGAAATGAAGTGATTCAGCGGGTTTGGGTGAGCCGAGAGGTGCCGCTGTTCCACATCGCCAAGCTGGAGCTCCCGCCCATCGACCACGCCTTCGAGGTCCACGCCTATGGCACCGACGCCCGGCCCCAGATGCGCGTCCCGTTGACCGATGGCTCCCGGCCGGAATTGGGGCAAGATCAGCCGTGATGAACCGACAGGTGCGACAACCCGGCCGAAGCTTCTGGAGGCGCGCCCGCCGCGGCCAGGCCATGGTCGAGTACTCCATCCTCAACGGCATGGTGGCCTTCATCCTCTTGTTGGGCCTGACCTCGCCGGTGATTCCCGCGGGGGCCAGCGAGTACGGCGGCAACCGCAACCTGATTCAGCTCTTCCTCGAGGCGTACCAGGCCTATTACGACTCGTACTACTTCGTGCTGAACCTGCCCTTCCCGTGAGCGGGAAGGCGCGGCGGCGCGAGCTGAGCCCATCGCGCGTTTTGGTGCCCGCGTTCGGGCTCGGCCTGGGCGCGGTGGCGCTCGCCGCGATCTGGCCCGAGTGGCTGCACCTGTGGCGCGCGCTGACGATGCCCTTTCACGCCGGCGCGCCTCCCTCGTGGGCCGCGCTCGCGGCGGGCGCGCTCGTCGTCTTCGGCGGATCGCTCTGGGCGATCGCGCTCGCACGCCGGCGCCGTTTGCCGCGCTGGCCGCTGGCGCTGCTCGTGCTCGCCGCCCTCGCCGCGTACGCGAGCACCTTCACGTCGATGCCCGGGGGGCGCAACCCGGCGGCGGCCAATCTGGAGATCCTCAAGGCCGCGCGCGCGCTGCAGCTCGAGCTGGGGCCGAGCCTTCAAGCGAGCGGGCGAAACCCGCCTGCCGACCAGTGGCGCGCCGCCGTCGACCGGCTCAACGCCAGGGGGGAAGGCGCACCTGTGCGCACACGCCTCTTTCGCCGCGTGCCGTTCGTGCTCGCGCTCGGCGAGGTCGACGGGCCATTCTCCGCGCTCCGGCCCGGGACCCTGTGGGTCCAGGCGCCGGCCGAGGGCGCGGCGTTCGCCATCGCGCCGGTGGGGTTCGCCGCGGATTGGACCGCCGCGCCGCTCACGGGAGAGAAAGGTGACCGGCTGGTGCTGCGCAGCGCGTACAATCCATGACCCTCGTCGTGAGCCTTTACGGCCCCATCGCCCAACCAGTAGCATCCACTCCTCGGTTGCCAGACGCTTCCCCACAGGACTTCGGAGCTCGCTGCCATGCTTAAGGGTCGCACCCCGCTGGTGATCGCGGTCGTGCTCGCAGTGCTCGCGGCCATCGCCGCGTTCTCCGGCATCGAGGCGCAACGCGCCCGTGTCCGCGCCGGCTGGAACCTGGTTCCGGTTCTCGTCGCCGCGCAGGACATCGCCGACGGCACGTTGATCACGCAGGACATGATCAACCAACGCTCGGTGCCCGAGCAGTTCGTCACCTCGTCGGTCGTCAAGCCCGACTCGTGGAACTACATCGTGAACCAGAAGATCCTGGTCCCGGTGCAGGCCGGCGACCCGCTCTTGTGGACGCAGTTCGAGACCACCAAGGCGGCCGAGCGGCTCTCGACCAAGGTGCAGAAGAAGACCCGCGCGGTCACCATCGAGGCGGGCCGGGTGACGGCCGTCGGCGGCTGGGTGCGCCCCAACGACCACGTCGACATCATCGGCACCTTCAAAGATCCCCAGTCGCAGGAGACCGTCGCGGTCACGCTCATCGAAGACGTCATCGTGCTGGCCACGGGGAAGATCACCGGCACCACCAACGTGAACCTCATCCCCGAGAACCAGCGCGAGTACAACTCGGTGTCGCTCCTGGTGATCCCCGAAGAGGCCGAGCTGCTCGCGCTCGCCCGTGAGCTCGGCACGCTGAGCCTGTCGCTGCGCAACGAGGAGGACGTCGCCACGATGGATGAGCGCGGCAAGGCGACGATTCAGAGCCTGTTGACCGGCGAGCGCACCAAGGTGCTCGAGAAGAAGCGGCGCGACACGATTCAGATCATCCGAGGCTCGGTGAACAGCGGCGCGACCGTCGGCGGCCCAGTGACGCCGATCTCGCCGTAGCGACGCGGAAGGGGAAGGCAAGGCCCGATGCTCGGCACCCTCCTGGCACTGCTGACCGCCGCCAGCGTGTTCTTCTTCAGCTGGTCGATCATGGCCGTGCTGTCGAAGGCCTACGAGCAGTACCAGGAGCGCTACGTCGTCAAGTCGATGAACGACTTGAGCGACATGTTCCTCTTCATCGATCCGCGGCAGATGCTGGTCATCAACATCGCCACGATGTTCCTGCTCGGCATGTTGTCGTGGGTGCTCACCAACCCGCTGGTGTGCATCGTCGCCACCATCTTCGGCTTCTTCCTGCCGATGCTGGTGGTGCGCTACTACCGCCAGCGGCGCATCCGGCAGTTCAACACGCAGCTGGTCGAAGCGCTGCAGGCGATGGCCAACGCCTTCAAGGCCGGTCTCACCTTCCCGCAGGCGATCGAGCACGTGGCCAAGGAGTCCCCGCCGCCGCTGGCGCAGGAGTTCGGGCTGTTCGTGAAGGAAGTGAAGCTCGGCGTTCAGCTCGAGGAGGCGCTCGTCAACATGGGCCGCCGCGTCGGGTCCGACGACCTGGAGCTGGTGGTGGTGTCGACCAACATCTCGCGCCAGCTCGGCGGCAACATGGCCGAGATGTTCGAGACCATCTCCGGCACCATCCGCGAGCGGTTCCGCCTCGAAGGGAAGATCAACGGGCTCACCTCGCAGGGCAAGCTGCAGGGCCTGGTGGTCGGCGTGATGCCGGTCATCCTCCTGGTGATCTTCAATTACATGCGGCCCGACCTGGTCGGGCCGATGCTCGATCACTGGGCCGGCTACATCCTGATCCTGGTGATGATTCTGATGGAAGTGATGGGGATGCTGATCATTCGGCGCATCGTGAACATCGACATTTGAGCGTCAGGCGATGAACTACGAGGTCTTCTTCTTCATCCTCTCTGGGCTGGCGGCGCTCCTCGGCGCGGGGGCGGTCGCGTTCCTCAGCATGGGGGTGTACGAGAACCTCTTCGCGCGCTTCGTCACCGAGGTGCGCGACGAGTCGGTCGGCGGCATGCGCGGCGCCGGCTCGGTGCTGATCCGCCGCCTGGGCGTGCTCAACCGGCGCATCATGTGGCCCGGCTACGAGGCCCGCATGCGGCGCAAGCTGGTGAAGGCCGGCGAGCCGCAGGGCTACCGACCCGAGGACATCATCGCGCTCCAGGAGATCGGCTTCGTGGTGGGGCTGATCGGCGGGCTCATCGTCGCGAACTTCCTCAAGGCGAACCTGGCGCTCTCGCTGGTGGGCGGGCTGCTCGGCGGCGCCTACCCGCTCATCTGGGTGAACGATCAGGTGCGCAAGCGGCACCTGCAGATCAGCCGCGCGCTCCCCTACAACCTGGACCTGCTCACGCTCTCGGTCGAGGCGGGGCTCGACTTCACCGCCGCGCTCGCCAAGGTGGTCGAGAAGGGCAAGGGCGGGCCGCTGCGCGAGGAGCTCCGGCTGGTCTTGCGCGAGCTGAAGATGGGCAAGACGCGCGAAGAGGCGCTGCGGGCGATGGTCAAGCGCGTCGACCTGCCGGCGCTCACCAGCTTCGTCACGGCGCTGATTCAGGCCGACAAGATGGGCACCAGCCTGGGCAAGGTGCTGCGCATCCAATCCACGCAGCTGCGCATCGAACGCACGCAGCGCGCCGAGAAGCTCGCCAACGAAGCGCCCGTGAAGATGCTCTTCCCGCTCATCTTCTGCATCTTCCCGACGGTGTTCATGGTGCTCTTCGGGCCCATCGCCTTCGCCTGGTGGCAACAGAACGCCGGGTGATGGGCTTCGCCTTCCAGCTGGTCGTCGCGTCCGAGTCGGACAAGGGGCGGGTCTACCGGATCACCGCGGGCCACGCCTCGCTCGGCCGCGACGAAGAGAACGACGTCGTCTTGCCAGCGCCCGGCGTCTCGCGCCGCCACGCGCGGCTGTTCGCGCAGGGCGGCCGGTGCTTCATCGAAGACGTGGG
>CAZEDU010000022.1:0-22418 GCA_964511185.1 uncultured Myxococcaceae bacterium
CACCTCGCCCGACGTCGTCGGCGTGCAGCTCGGCAGGGCGCTGAAGAACGTCATCGCCATCGCCGCCGGCATGGCCGACGGCCTGGGCTTCGGCCACAACGCGCGGGCCGCCATCATCACGCGCGGGCTGGCGGAGATCTCCCGCCTCGCGGTGCGGCAAGGCGCGAACCCCTTGACGCTCTCCGGCCTCTCCGGCTTGGGGGACCTGGTGCTCACCTGCACCGGCGAGCTGTCGCGCAACCGGCGCGTCGGCCTGGCACTCGGCGCGGGGAAGAAGCTCGACGACATCCTGGGAGAGATGAAGCAGGTCGCCGAGGGCGTGAAGACGGCGAAGAGCGCGCGCGACTTGGCGAAGAAGGTCGGCGTCGAGCTGCCGATCTGCGAGCAGGTCCACGCCATCATGTACGAGGGCAAGGACCCCAAGCGCGCGGTGGTCGAGCTGATGACCCGGCAACCGAAGAGCGAGATCGCGCTGTAGCGCTTCAGCCGGCGAGCAGCTCACCGACCGCGCGCTCCAGCTGCTCGGCGTCGAAGGGCTTCTCCAGCCGCCGCCGCGCGACCTCGTCGAGGAACTGCAGCGCCCGGGTGGTGAACGCGCCGCCGGTCATGAACACCATGCGCTCGGCCTGGTCGGGCGCGCGCTGCGCCAACACCTCGTGAAGGTCCATCCCGGTCATCTCCGGCATCATCAGGTCGCAGAGGATGACGTCGAACCGCTCGCCGGCCTCGAGGCGCGCGAGCGCGTCCTGGGCGTGCGCGGCGATGGCGACCTGGTGCCGCGGCGCGAGGATGCGCTGAATCACCCGCGCGATGATCGGCTCGTCGTCGACCACCAGGATGGCGCCCTTGCGCGCGGCCGGCCGCGCCGGCGCCGCGGGCCGCTCGAGCGGGCGAAGGACCTGGGTCGTGCTCGGCAGCCAGACGCGAAAGACGCTGCCCGCGCCCGGCCGCGAGTCGACCTGGATGTCGCCCCCCAAGCCGGTGACGATGCGGTGGCAGATGGACAGCCCCAGCCCGGTGCCGACGCCGGTGGGCTTGGTGGTCACGAAGGGCGTGAACAGCCGCTTCAAGACCTCCGGGGGGATGCCCGAGCCGGTGTCGGCGATCTCGACGAGGACCCGGGCCTGCTCCAGCCGCGTCGACAGGCGCAGCTCGTTGCGGCCCACGCGGCGCTCGTCGAGCGCCTGGGCGGCGTTGACGATGATGTTGAGGAAGACCTGCCCCAGCCGTCCCTCGGTGGCGAGCACCGGCGGCACGTCGGCGTAGGACTTCACCACCTTGGCCCGGTGGCGCACCTCGTTCCACGCGATGCGCAAAGACGACTCGAGCACGTGGTTCACGTCGACCGGGTGGCGCTGCTCTTCTTCCCCCCGCGAGAACACCTTCAGGTCGCGGACGATCTCGCGCACGCGCGCGGCGGCTTCGAGCGCCTCGTGCAGCTCGTCGCGCGCGGCCGCGAGCCGCTCGAGGGAGCCGCTGGTGGCGATCTGCTCGAGCTCCTTCTCCGCCAGCTCGAGGTTGGCGAGCACCGCCGCCAACGGGTTGTTGATCTCATGCGCCACGCCGGCCGCGAGCGTGCCGATGGCGGCCATGCGATCCGACACGAGCAGCTGCGCCTCGGCCTCCCGCCTTTGCTTGCGGGTCTCCACCTCCCGCAGCTCGCGCTCGATCGCCGGTGACAGCCGGGCCAGGCGCGCCTTCACCATGAAGTCGTGCGCGCCGGCGCGCAGCGCTTCGACCGCCACGTCCTCGCCAATGGTCCCCGAGACGATGATGAAGGGCAGGTCCCGGCCGCTCCGCTGGAGCAGCTCCAGCGCCGCCGGCGCGGAGAACGACGGCAGCGAATGGTCGGACAGCACCACGTCCCACGGCTCGCGCAGCGCCTCTTCGAACGCCTCGGCCGTCTCCACCCGGCGGTGGGTGACTTGGTAGCCCTGCCGGGCCAGCTCGCGCAGCAGGAGCGCGGCGTCGTCTTCCTGGTCCTCCACCAACAACACGTTCAGCGGCTTCTTCTGTTCGGTCATTGACGGAAACTCAGTCAATCAGGGGAACCCATGAGCTCCATGGTAAATCGGCCTTGGCGTTCATCGCAAGCGAGGGAGGGGAAGTCGAGATGAGACCACCGTTTCGGGGCGTCCGGTGGACGCTGCCGGCTGTGCTCTGCGGGTTCTTTTGGGTTTTCAACAGCTCGACGGTCTTGGCCGCCGAGACCACCCTGATCGATGAGATCCGCTCCGTCGACGTCCACGGCTTCGTGAGCCAGGGGTTCCTCTACTCCACCCGGAACAACTACCTGGCGGAGTCGAGGCGGGGGAGCTTCGAGTTCACCGAGGTGGGCATCAACTTCAACAAGCAGGTGACCGAACGGCTGCGCTTCGGCGCGCAGCTGTTCAGCCGCGACTTGGGGCCGATCGGCAACTACGCCGCGCGCTTCGACTGGTTTCACCTCGACTACCGCTTCGCCGACTGGCTCGGCTTCCGCGCCGGCCGGGTGAAGCTGCCCTTCGGGCTGTACAACGAGAGCAGCGACATCGACGCGGCGCGCGTGCCCATCCTCTTGCCGCAGTCGCTGTACCCGACCTCGAACCGCGACTTCCTGCTCGCGCAGACCGGCGTCGAGGTCTACGGCTACCGCGCGCTGGGCAAGGCGGGCGCGCTCGACTACCGGCTGTTCGCGGGCACCATCTTCGTCGACCTGCCGCGGGCCAATCCCGGGCCGGTCCACCTGGCGTCCATCACCAACCCCTACCTCTACGGCGCCCGGCTCCTCTGGGAGACCCCGCTCGACGGCTTGCGGGTGGGCGCGAGCGCCGAGCGGCTGGAGCTGCGAAGCGACGTCATCCTCAACGGCACCGTGCCGCTCGAGCTCCGGCTGCCGGCGCTCCTCTGGGCGGTCTCGGGCGAGTACGCCTGGCAGGACCTGCTCGTCTCCGCCGAGTACAGCCGCTGGCACCAGCGCCTGTTCGGCAGCGACCCGACGCTGCTGGCCCCCACCGCCGCGCTGAACGAGCGCGCCTACCTGATGGTCTCCTACCGGGTCGCGCGCTGGCTGGTCCCGGGCGCCTACTACTCGCTCATCTTTCGCGACGCGCACCACCGCGGCGACAAGCCCGCCGGCGAGCAGCACGACATCGCCGCCACCTTGCGGTTCGACATCAACCAGTACTGGCTCATCAAGCTCGAAGGTCACTACATGAAAGGCACCGCGCTCCTCGACCCCCAGCTCAACGGCGGCGTCCCTCTGGCCAGCCTGCCCCCCAGGTGGTGGCTCTTCCTGGCCAAGACGACCCTCACCTTCTAGGGGACCGCGATGCGATTCACGATTGCCTTCGCCCTGTCCGTCGCCGCTGGCTTGCTCGTCAGCGAGGCCCGGGCCCAGAGCTCCGGCTTCCTGGTCATCGTCCACCCGGACAACCCGGTCGACGCGGTGGAGAGGAAGTTCCTCGCCGACGCGTTCTTGAAGAAGCTGGTCCGGTGGCCGCACCAGCAGATCATTCAGCCGGTGGACCTGGACCCCGACACGCCGATCCGCCGCCGCTTCTCGGCCGAGGTGCTCTCGCGCTCGGTCGCCGCGGTGAAGAGCTACTGGCAGCAGCTCATCTTCTCCGGGCGCGACGTGCCGCCGCCCGAGCTGAGCAGCGAAGACGACGTCGTCGAGTACGTGCGGCGCCACCCCGGCGCGATCGGCTACGTGTCGGCCAACGCCGACGTGTCGGGCGTCAAGGTCGTCAAGGTCCGTTGAGCCGTGGCGTTGCGCTTGTCGTTCCGGGTCAAGCTGCTCGCCATCGTCGGCACCGCGACGCTCGCGCTCGTGGTGTTGATGGTCACCGGCACGGTGCTCTCGCGCCACGTGAGCCGCCAGCTCGATGAGATTCGGCGCACCTACGTGCCGAAGATCGAGCTGGAGCCGAAGCTGGCGCACGAGTTCGAGAGCATCTCCCGCGGGCTGCAGGACGCCGTCGCGGCGCAGGACATGGAGGCGCTCTCCGAGGTTCGACGCCACAAGGAGCGGCTCCTCGCGGAGCTCGCGTCGGCGCGGGTCATCGACCCGGCGAAGGCGCAGGAGGCCCGCGTGGCGCTCGAGGACTACCACGGCCTGGCCGAGGACGTGTCGCGCCGGATCATCGCGGGAGAGAAGGGCGAGCAGCTGGTCGAGGCGATCGCCGCCATGCAGCGGAAGCAGCGGGCGGCGGCGGAGCGGCTGGTGGCCGCCACCGGTTTCAACCGCGGCGAGCTGACGCAGGTGTTCTCCTCGGCGGCGGCCAGCCAGGCCACCGCGGCGCGCATTCGGCTGTGGGTGAGCGCGGCCTGCCTCTTCGTCCTGATGCTGCTCTCGGCGTGGCTGGGCCGGGGCGTGCTGCGGTCGGTCGCCGAGCTGACGGCGGGGTTCGAACGGTTCGGCCGCGGGGAGTTCAACGCGCCGATTCCCGCGGTGAGCCGCGACGAGCTGGGGGACGTGGCCCAGCGCGCCAACCAGATGGCGAAGGACTTGAAGCGCCTGCACGAGGAGCGCGAGCAGACCATCCACGCGCTCGCGCAGAGCCGGCAGGAGCTGGCGGTCGCGCTCGAGGCGACGAAGACGACCCTGGCCGAGCTCGAGGCGTTCTCCTACTCGGTGTCGCACGACCTGCGCGCGCCGCTGCGCGGCATCGACGGGTTCAGCCAGGCGCTGCTCGAAGACTACGCCGACCAGCTCGACGACCAAGGCAAGCACTACCTGCAGCGCGTGCGGGCCGGCGCGCAGCGCATGGGCGAGCTGATCGACGATCTGCTCAAGCTCTCGCGGGTCTCACGCGCCGAGATGCGCACCTCGCCGCTCGACCTGAGCCTGCTGGCCAGGGAGGTCGCCGACCGCCTCAAGCAGTCGGAGCCGCAGCGCCAGGTGGAGCTGGTCATCGCCGAAGGGCTCACCGCCCACGGGGATCCGCAGCTGTTGCGCGTGGCGCTGGAGAACCTGATCGGCAACGCCTGGAAGTTCACCTCGAAGAAGGCCGACGCGCGCATCGAGGTGGGGCGGGCGCTGCGCGACGACCGCGCCGCGTTCTTCGTGCGCGACAACGGCGCCGGCTTCGACATGGCCTACGTCGGCAAGATATTCGGCGCCTTTCAGCGGCTGCACGAGGCGACCGAATTTCCGGGGACGGGCATTGGCCTGGCGACCGTGCAGCGCGTGATCCAGCGGCACGGCGGGAAGCTCTGGGCCGAAGGCGAGATCGACAAAGGCGCGACCTTGTACTTCACGCTGCCCCCGGCCCAATCCCCCTGAGCCGCCAGACCTGGAGGCGCTGGGTGTTGGTGTGCGAGGTGATGGCGCCTTCCTCCTGCATCTCCTCGAGCAGCTTGACGAGCTTGAGCCGCTCGAGGCCGACGGTGCGCGAGAGCGACTCCGCCGAGCAGCCCGCCACGTTCTTGCGCAGCTCGGTGATGATCTCCCGCTTGAACTCGGCCTTGGCCTTGCCGTCGATCTCGCGCGTCCGCCAGGCCTGCAGGATGCCAACGACGAGCAGCGCGAGCGCGGCGACCGCGAGGAGCGGGTAGAGGTATTGCGAGTTCAGCTCGAGGAGCTCGATGTAGCGCGGCGAGGTGTCGCTGGGCGGCGGCCGCGAGCCCTGGCCCGGCAGGCGCGGGAGCAGCAGCAGGGCTGAGGTCAGGGCGTCGAGGACCATCGCGTCGGCTTGGGTGAAGCTTATCAGGCGTTGGTCGGGAAGAGGCCGGCGCCGCCGTTGCCCTCCGCGAACAGGGTCTGCTCGGCCTTGGCGAGCAGCGCCTCCAGCCCCTCCCGTGTGGCCGCGCTGATCGCCACGCCCCCGTGGGTGTGCAGAAGCGCCTCGACCTCTTCGCGCGGCAGCCGGTCGATCTTGTTCCACACGATGACGCGCGGCTTGGTGTGCAGCTCGAGCGAGGCCAGGATGCGCTCGACCGACTCGATCTGCCGCTCGTGGTGCGGGTCCGACGCGTCGACCACGTGGAGCAACAGCGTCGCGTCGTCGAGCTCTTCGAGCGTGGCGCGAAACGCGTTGACCAGGTCCTTCGGCAGGTCGCGGATGAAGCCCACCGTGTCGGTGATGATGACCTCGTGCTCTTGCGGGAACCGCAAGCGGCGGCTGGTGGGGTCGAGCGTGGCGAACAGCTTGTCCTCGGCCAGCACCTCGGAGCGGGTCAGCGCGTTGAGCAGCGTCGACTTGCCCGCGTTGGTGTAGCCGACGATGGAGATGATCGGCAGGTCGCGCCGGTTGCGCTGCGCGCGCCGCACCTGGCGGTCCTTCGACAGGGCCTCGATTCGCCGCTCCAGGTGGCTGATGCGGTCGCGCACGCGCCGGCGGTCGATCTCGAGCTTGGTCTCGCCGGGGCCGCGCCCGCCGATGCCGCCCGCCAGCCGCGACAGCGAGTCGTCGCTCTGCGCGAGCCGGGGGAGCAGGTACTTGAGCTGCGCGAGCTCGACCTGCAGCTTGCCGTCGGAGCTCTGCGCGCGCTGCGCGAAGATGTCCAGGATGAGCTGGGTGCGGTCGAGCACCTTGAGGCTCGTCTCCTCGGCGATGTGGCGGCTCTGCGACGGCGACAGGTCCTTGTCGAAGATGATCAGGTCGGCGCCCAGCTGCATCGAGCGCAGGTTCAGCTCCTGCAGCTTGCCCTTGCCGATGAGGTAGCGCGGATCCGGCTCGCGCCGCATCTGCAGCACCGCGTCGAGCACGTCGACGCCGGCGGTGCGCGCCAGCTCCTTGAGCTCGCCGAGCGACACCTCGGCCTCGGCGCGGCGGCCGCTCAGGCACGCGGCGACCAGAATGGCGCGCTCCTGTCCGCTCACGCGCCGCGCGCGCTCCTGCAGCGCGAGCTCGCTCTCCAGCGCGCCCAAGGTCGCGAGCACGTCGGGCTGCGGGGCGTGCACCGAAGGCAAGGACTCGGTGCGCCACAGCGCGCCGTCGTGCCCGTTGGGGATCAGGTGCGCGTAGTGCAGCACGCCCGGCAGGCCGCCCTCTTCCACGCCGATGGCGGCCACCAGGTCGAGCCGCAGGAGCGCCAAGTCGGTCAGGTCGTCCTTGGTCAGCGGCTCCGACTTGAGGTGGGTGTGCACCAGGCGCAGGCCGCGCAGGCGAAGCGCGCCGGCGCGCGAGCGGCCGATGTCGGGCAGCTCGAGCTGGTGGGCGTTGCCGACCACCACCCACTCCACCTCACCTTTGCGGTTGACCAGCACGCCGATCTGCCGGCGCGTCTGATGGGACAGCTCGCTCAAGTGGCGCGCCAGCTCGGGGCTGACGATCTCGCTCGGCATCACCCGCCGGCGGTAGGTGTTGCGCAGGGCCTTGAGGTCGCTGGGCTTGAGGCCCAAGGTGTTGCCGAACAGGTCGTTCAATCAGGACACTCCATAACCGAAGCGGCGCGGAATGCTCTAGGCTTCGAGAGGGGAAACACGCTTCGGGGGGCAGGTTGGGGCGCTCGCTCGGTCCAACACGTCGAATCGTCGTCAAGCTGGGCACCGCGGCGCTGACGCGCGGCACGGGGCGGTTCGACCGCGCGCACTTCCAGGCGCTCGCCGATGACCTGTCCTGGGCGGCGAAGGGGCGCCAGCTGATCATCGTCTCGTCCGGCGCCATCGCGCTCGGGGTCGAGCGGCTCGAGCTCGGCTTTCGGCCGACCGACATCGCCAACAAGCAGGCCTGCGCCGCCGTCGGCCAGAGCAAGCTCATCCAGGCGTACGAGGAAGCGCTCGGGCCCAGCGGGCGGCTGGTCGCGCAGGTGCTCCTCACCCACGACGACGTGCAGGACCGCCGCCGCTACCTGAACGCGCGCCACGCGCTCGAGCGGCTGCTCGGGGCGGACGTCATCCCGGTGATCAACGAGAACGACACCGTGTCGGTCGACGAGATCAAGTTCGGCGACAACGACGCGCTGGCGGCGCTGGTCGCGGGGCTCATCGGTGCCGACGGGCTCTTCATCCTCTCCGACGTCGACGGGCTCTACGAAGAGGACCCGCGCAAGAACGCGAGCGCCCAGCTGCTCTCCGAGGTGCCCGCGGTGACGCCGGCGATCCTCAAGCTCGCCGGCCAGAGCGGCACGCCGGTCGGCTCGGGCGGCATGGCGACCAAGGTGCAAGCGGCCGCGAAGGTCACCGAGCTCGGCATCCCGTGCGTCATCACCTCCGGGCAGGTGCCGGGCCGCTTGCGGCAGGTGCTCTCCGGCGAGGAGGTCGGCACCTTCTTTCGTCCGGTCGAGAGCCGCCGCCCCGCGCGCGCCGGCTGGATCGCCCACGCGCTGCGCCCCAAGGGCCGCCTGGTGGTCGACGACGGCGCGCGCCGCGCGGTCACCGAGCTGCATAAGAGCCTGTTGCCTTCGGGCATCGTGCGCGTCGACGGCAACTTCGCGCAGGGCGACCCCATCGACCTGGCGGACGCGAACGGTAACCCGTTCGCGCGCGGGCTGTCGACGTACTCCTCCGAGGAGCTGCGGAAGATTCAGGGCAAGCAGAGCTCGGAGATCGAATCGGTGCTCGGGTACCGGTACCTGGAAGAAGCGGTGCACCGCGACGACCTGGCCGTGCTCTCGAACGACCGCGACGGCTAAACCCAGGGTCCGCTCAGATGGAGCTCGGCGCGCCGGGCGGGGCCAGCCCCATCAAGGCGCGGAACTCGGGCGAGTTCACCTTCATCAGCAGCAAGGTCACCTGCAGCTCGCCGGGGTGCTGCCCGAGCTCGACCTTCAGCTCTTCGCCGTGGAGCAGCGCGAGCTGAGAGTGGCCATTGGCGCGCGGCAGCTCGACGTCCAGGTCGACGCGGTAGCGGTCCATCCCGTGCGGCGTCGGCATCAGCGCCAGCCGGTAGTCGGCCGTGGCGGCGCCGGGCTCTCTGCGCTCGACCCGCACCGGCTTGCCCGTCTCGCCGAGCAGCTTCGGTTTGCCGATGAGCTTGCCTTCGTGGCGCAGCTCGACCGCCATGTAGAGCTTCTCGCCGCCCGGCGCGACTTTGGGCGCGGTGCAGGCGCAGGCGATGAAAGCGACGAGCAGCGGAGGAAGAATCGAGCGCATCGGGAAGGCCGGGGAAGAGGTGGGAGTTTATCAAGCAACGGGTGCGCCAAGAATGGGCACCTGCCATTTCGAGCGGTTGGCCAAGGCGCGCGCCGCCGAGCGTGACAAATTGGCCGCGCTCGACTTTGACGCCACGCCGAACTGTCCTGTTCCCTAACGGAAGGTCATCGTGGCCCTCTCTCCCCAAGACGTGCGCCGTGCCATGCCCGTGTTGCGCCGGCTCACCTACCTCAACGCGGCCGCCTCCTCGCCCATTGCCCAGCCGGTCTTCGATGCATGCGTCGAACAGCTCGACGACGCACGACAGAATGGAGACCTTCATTTCCTCACATGGCTGAGCCGCAAAGAGCAGGTGCGTGAGCGGCTGGCCCGCATGCTGGGCGCCGCGAGCGCCGACGTGGCCTTCCTGTCCTCCACGTCGATGGGGTTTCACCTGGTCGCCCAGGCGCTCCGGGCGCGCGGGGTGAAGGAAGTGGTGACGCTGGCGGGGGAGTTTCCTTCGACCACGCTCCCGCTGCTCCACGCAGGCATCCGGCTGAAGGTGGTCGAGCCGCGCGCCGATGGCACGTACGCAGTCGACGACCTCGAGCGCGCGGTGTCGGGGAGGACGGGCGCGTTGGCGCTCTCCGCGGTGCAGTACGCGAGCGGCTTTCGCATCGACCTGGAGGCGGTGCGGGCGCTGGCCCGGCAGAAAGGGTTGCTCCTCGCGGTGAACGCGGCGCAGGCGCTCGGGCAGTTTCCGCTCTCGGTCGAGGGCATCGATTTTCTGTGCGGCGCCAGCCACAAGTGGCTGATGGGCGGTTTCGGCGTCGGCGTCTTCTTCGCGCGCCGCGCGCTGTGGGCCGACGGGTTGCCGATGGCGGGGTGGCTCTCGACCGAGCGGCCGATGGAGATGGACGGCTTCGCCGGCGCGCGGCGGACGGCGGGGCAGGGTGGCTTCGAGGCCGAGGGCGCGGTGTTCCGCCAGGAGACCTCGGCGCTCGAGCTCGGCGTCGGCGCGTTCGCCACCGTGCTCGGGCTCGGCGCGGCGCTCGAGCTGCTCGAAGGGGTGGGCCTCGAGGTCATCGAGCGGCACAACCAGGCGCTGCAGAGGAAGCTGCGCGAGGGCCTTCGCGGGCGCGGCTTTCGGCCGAACATTCCGGACGACCCGAAGCGCGTCGCCGGAATCTGCGTGGTGCCGATTCAAGGCCCGCCCGCCGAGGCGGTGGCGAAGCTTCAGGCGCGCGGCGTCGTGTCGACCGCGCGCGGCGGCGGCCTTCGCCTCGCGACGCACGTGTTCAACGAGGAGCGCGACGTCGACGCCCTGTTCGAAGCGCTCGACGCGTCCGGCGTAACGGGGGACTGTCCCTGAAAGGGGCTGTCCCCGGGTTTGACGAGGCCCGAAGTCGACTCGGGCGCCTCCTCCGAGAGGCGCTTGGACAATCCGGGGGCAGTCCCCAACTCCCGCCTTGACGGACCTTGGGAAGCCTCGCAAGGCTCGGATCCGGGATGGACCGCACCGAACGCCTTCTCGACCTGGTCGCGCTGCTGCTCGACCGCAAGGAACCGACCTCGTGGGCGGAGCTGCGCCAGGCCTTCCCGGACGACTACGGCAGCGGCTCGGAAGAGGCCGCCGAGCGCAAGTTCGAGCGCGACAAAGCCGAGCTGCTCGAGCTGGGCATCCCCATCGTCTACACGCCCGGCGACGACGAGCGCAAAGACGGCTACCTGGTCGAGAAAGAGGCCTACTACCTGCCCGACGCCGGCCTCACGCCGGAAGAGGTGGCGGTGCTCTACGCGGCGGGCTCGGCGGCGCTCGCCTCCGGCGCGTTCCCTGGCCGCGACGACCTGGCCCACGCGCTGCGAAAAATCGGCTTCTTCGCCGGCCGCGATCTGCCCACCCCGAAGCTGCGGCTCGAGCTCACCTCGCAGTCGACGCCCGAGCTGCCGACGTACTTGGAGCAGCTGTGGGCCGCCGCGGCCGCGCGCAAGTTCGCCACGCTCTCCTACTACTCGCCGCACAAGCGCGAGACGACCCAGCGCAAGGTCGACCCGTACGGCCTCGCGCTGCGCCAGGGCACCTGGTGCCTGGTCGGCCACTGCCACCTGCGCCAAGGCATCCGCACCTTCCTCGTGCACCGCGTGCGCGCGCTGCAGGTCAACACGGGCAAGCCGCGCTCGGCGGACTTCGAGGTGCCCAAGGACTTCCGCCTGGAAGACTACGTCGCCACCTACCCGTGGCAGCACCGGTTCCACCCGCCCGTCGAGGTCGAGGTCACGCTGCGAGGCGAGCTGGCGCCGATGGCCGAGCGGCTGCTTCCCATCGCCACCGTCACCCGCGACGGCGCGCTCGTCCGCTGCCGCCTCTCGGCGACCGACCTGGAGGGGCTCACCCGGTACGTGCTGTCTTTGGGGCCGGGGGCCAAGCTGACCGCGCCGGCCGAAGCCGTCCAGAAGTTCACCGCGCTGGCCAGCAAGATTCTCTCCGCCCACCGCGACGAGGCGGCCTGATGGCGAGCGAGCGCCCCAACGGCTACGAGCGCGTGCGCCGGCTGCTGCTCTTGGTGCCCTACGTGGTCAAGCACCCGGGCATCACCGTCGACGCACTGGCGCAGGTGCTCGGGGTGGAGAAGGAGTCGCTGCTCGAAGAGCTCGACCTGCTCACCATGGTAGGGCGGCCCCCGTTTCAACCCGACGACTTCATCGATGTGTACCTCGAGAACGACCGCGTCTTCGTGCACCTCGACCAGCGCTTCTCCGCCCCGCCGCGGCTCACCGCCCCCGAGGCCGCCGCGCTCGCCTCGGCCGCCGCGATGCTCAAGCCCGCCGCCGGGGAGGCCCTCACCCGCGCGCTGGCCAAGCTCGAGAAGGTCATCCCGCCCGGGGCGAAGGCGCGCTTCCTGGAGATCGAGCAGAAGCTGCAGGTGGCCGCGGCGCCGAGCGAGCTGGGGCCGCTGAGCCGCGCGGTCGCCGAGCGGCGCGAGGTCGAGCTGGAGTACTTCAGCTCGGGGCGCGGCCAGAGCGAGGCGCGCACCGTGCAGCCGCTCGAGGTGTTCAGCGACCGCGGCCACTGGTACCTGTCGGCGTACTGCCTGTCGCGCCAGGACGAGCGGCTGTTCCGGCTCGACCGCGTCCAGTCGCTGAAGGTCACCGAGCGCACCTTCGCGCCGCGCGCGCACCAGCGCTCGACCCTGCCGCGCGCGGCCCAGCCGGCCGGCGACGTGAAGGTCCGCTTCTCGCCCCAGGTGGCCGGCTACGTGAAGGAGCAGTTCGGCGAGGAGGCCAGGGCCCTGACAGACGGCGGGGTGGAAGTCCAGGTCTCCGGCAGCTCGACGCGGTGGCTCACCCAGTGGGTGCTCTCGTTCGGGGGCGAGGCGGTGGTTGTTTCTCCTGCCTGGGCCCGCAGAGCCGTTGCCGATGCCGCGCGCGCCTCGTTAGAGTCGTAAGCCGCGATGGGCTTTCAGCTGGTGATTGCCGAAGGGAAGGAGGCGGGCCGCGAGTTCGTCTTCGAGCAGAGCTCGGTGGTCATCGGGCGAACCTCGGAGTGCGACATCGTGCTCTACGACCCCGGGGTGTCGCGCAAGCACGCGCGCATCTTCGCCGAAGGGGAGGGCTACTTCGTCGAAGACATGGGCAGCTCCAACGGCACCAAGGTCAACGGCAGCGTCATCCAGAAGCACCAGCTCGCCGACGGCGACGCGGTGCAGCTGGGGCCGGTGGTCTTCAAGTTCGCCGGGCTCGAGCTCGCCGTCGAGGTGCCCCTGGAGCCGACCGCCGATGGCGCGGTGGCGTCCGAGTCGACGCGCATCGTCTCCGCCGACTCCTTGCGGAAGAAGGTGAAGGCCACCGCCCTGGCGCCGGTCGACGCCGACCCGCGCGCGCTGGAGGAGATCGAGCGGCGCAACACCCACTCGCTCGAGGCGATCGCCAAGCCGCGCTCGAGCGGCGCCGCCGTCGCGCGGCCCGACCGCTCACCGCCGCGCGACGGCAAGCTGTCGGCCGCCGAGCGCGCGCGCATCCGCCGCGAGTCGCGGGGTCCCATCGGCGCGCTCAAGGTCTTTTGGATCGAGTCGGGCCCGGGCGCGCGGACGGGAGCGGTGGTCGCGGCCGCGGTGGTGCTGCTCGCCGCCGTCGCCCTGCCCGGCTACTTCTGGTGGGCGCGCGCCGGCGGCCCGACGCTGGGCCCGGAGCCGAGCGTTTTGACCAACACCCCCATCGAGGCGTCCTTCGGCCTGGGCGACGGGGTGTCGTACGAACGGCCCGACCGCAAGGTGTTCGGCTTCGAGTTCAACGCCGCCGCCGACGCGGTGGTCGCGCTGCAGTTCCAGGCGCGCGACATCGAGGACGGCGAGGTGCAGATCATCGTCAACGGCACGCCGATCAGCACCGTGCCGCCCGACACCCTGGTGGTGAACGAGCGCTCGCACGAGGTGCTGATCCCGAAGGATCAGCTCAAGAAGGGCGAGATGAACCAGGTCGAGTTCGACAATTTGAAGAACCCGCCCGACCGCCAGACCTGGCGCATCTGGAACGTGCGCGTCGAGACGAACCTGCTCCCCATCCTCCCCGCCGAGCAGCTGGCGAAGGAGGCCGACGAGGCGTTTCGCCGGGGGCAGCAGTACTTCGACCGCCGCGACATCGGCGCGGGGAACCGCTACCAGGCCTACAAGGAATTCAGGAACGCGTGGCTGATGCTCGAGTCGCGGCCCGAGGTGAACCCCGAGCTGCAGCTGCTCGCGCGCGACAAGATGAAGCAGGCGCAGAGCGAGCTCGAGCGCATCTGCTCGCAGCTGATGCTGCAGGCGGCCGGCGAGTACAACCAGCGGCAATACGCCGCCGCGCGCGCGACGCTCGACCACGTGCGCGAGTACTTCCCGGCCAATGATCAGCCCTGCCCGTGGCTGGCGGATCAGAAGCGCGCCGAATACGACTTGTGAGCGACCGCCGAACCCCCTCTTTGGCGACGTCCTGACCCTGGGCGAAAGCCACGCCCAGAAGTCCGTTGCGAACCCCGGGCGGCGGGTGCATACCCAGGCCGTCCTTCTCCACCCCTCCACCCGAGGAACCCTATGGCGGCGCAAGACAGCTTTGGCACCCGCGACAAGCTTCAGGTCGGCGGGCTCACGTACGACGTCGTCAACCTCGCCAAGCTGGCGAAGGCGCACCCCGCCGTCGAGAAGCTGCCGTTCTCGCTGAAGGTCCTGCTCGAGAACCTGCTCCGCCACGAGGACGGGCGGGTGGTGAAGAAGGAGCACGTCACCCCGCTGCTCGGCTGGACCGGCAAGGTCGACACCGACACCGAGATCTCCTTCACCCCCGCGCGCGTGCTGCTCCAGGACTTCACCGGCGTGCCGTGCGTGGTGGACCTGGCGGCGATGCGCGAGGCGCTCGGCGCGGTGGGGGGGGATCCGCAGCGGATCAACCCGCTGTCTCCCGCCGACCTGGTCATCGACCACTCGGTGCAGGTCGACAGCTTCGCCTCGTCGCGCTCGTTCCAGCAGAACGTCGACTACGAGTTCGAGCGCAACCAGGAGCGCTACGCGTTCCTCAAGTGGGGCCAGTCGGCGTTCCGCAACTTCCGCGCGGTGCCGCCCGGCACGGGCATCTGCCACCAGGTGAACTTGGAGTACCTGGCCCAGGCGGTGTTCACCGCGAACGGCGCGGCGTACCCCGACACGCTGGTGGGCACCGACTCGCACACCACGATGGTCAACGGCCTGGGCGTGGTGGGGTGGGGCGTCGGCGGCATCGAGGCCGAGGCGGCGCTGCTCGGGCAGCCCATCACCATGCTCATCCCGCAAGTCGTGGGCTTCCGCCTGACGGGCCAGCTGCCGCCGGGCGCCACCGCGACCGACGCGGTGCTCACCGTCACGGAGATGCTGCGCAAGAAGGGCGTGGTCGGAAAGTTCGTGGAGTTCTTCGGCCCCGGCGTGAGCAGGCTCGCGCTGCCGGACCGCGCCACCATCGCCAACATGGCGCCCGAGTACGGCGCCACCATCGGCTTCTTTCCCGTCGACGACGAGACGCTGTCGTATCTGCGCTTCACCGGCCGCTCGCCCGAGCAGGTCGCGCGGGTGGAGGCGTATTGCAAGGCGCAGGGCCTGTTTCACACCGCCCGCTCGCCCGAGCCGCTCTTCTCCGACACGCTCGAGCTCGACCTGTCGACGGTGGAGCCGTCGCTCGCGGGCCCGCGCCGGCCGCAGGACCGCGTGCCGCTCAAGTCCTCCAAGCCGGTGTTCCGCAAGGCGCTGCTCACCATGTGCGACACCGCGAGCCTCAACCAGGAGCGCGTCGGCCGCTGGGTCACCGAGGGCGGCCTGCCCGAGGCGACGCCGCGCGCGCAGTGGGGCGCCGAGCTGGGGCGGCTGACTCAGACCGTCACCGTCGTCCAGGGGCCGGCGAGCTACCAGCTCGGCCACGGCGCGGTGGTCATCGCGGCCATCACCTCGTGCACCAACACCTCGAACCCCGCGGTGATGTTGGGCGCCGGCATCCTGGCGAAGAAGGCCGTCGAGCGGGGCCTCGACACCAAGCCGTGGGTGAAGACGTCGCTCGCGCCGGGCTCGCAGGTGGTGACCGACTACTTGGAGCGGGCCGGGCTGACGCCGTACCTCGAGGGGCTGGGCTTCCACCTGGTCGGCTACGGGTGCACCACCTGTATTGGCAACTCAGGGCCGCTGCCCGAGCACATCGCCGACGCGGTGACCAAGGGCGACCTGGTCGTCTCGGCGGTGCTCTCGGGCAACCGCAACTTCGAGGGCCGCATCAACCAGCACGTGCGGATGAACTACCTGGCCTCGCCGCCGCTGGTGGTCGCCTACGCCCTCGCCGGCGAGATGGACATCGACCTGACGCGCGAGCCCATCGGGCACGACAAGGACGGCAAGCCCGTCTACCTCCAGGAGCTCTGGCCGACCGATGAAGAGGTGCGGCAGGCGATTCGAGACGCGGTGCAGCCGGAGCAGTTCAAGCGGCGCTACGCGGAGGTCTTGAAGGGCGCGCCGCAGTGGCAGGCGCTGAAGGTCCCCGGCGGCGACACCTTCCAGTGGGACCCGAAGTCGACCTACGTGCGCCGGCCGCCGTTCTTCGACAACATGCCGAAGGACCCCAAGCCGCTCACCGACATCGCCGGGGCGCGCGTGCTGGCGGTCCTGGGCGACTCGGTGACCACCGACCACATCTCGCCCGCCGGCAACATCGCCAAGACCAGCCCGGCCGCGAAGTACCTCATCGCGCAGGGGGTGGAGCCGAAGGACTTCAACTCTTACGGCGCGCGCCGCGGCAACCATGAGGTGATGATGCGCGGCACCTTCGCCAACATCCGCCTCAGGAACTTGATGGTGCCGGGCGTCGAGGGCGGCGTGACGGTGCACGTGCCGAGCGGCGAGCAGCTGTCCATTTACGACGCGGCGATGCGCTACCAGAAGGAAGGCACGCCGCTGGTGGTGCTGGCGGGCGCCGAGTACGGCACCGGCTCGTCGCGCGACTGGGCGGCGAAGGGCACCATGCTGCTCGGGGTGCGCGCGGTCATCGCCAAGAGCTTCGAGCGCATTCACCGCTCGAACTTGGTGGGAATGGGTGTCCTGCCCTTGCAGTTCGAGGCGGGGCAGGACGCGCAGTCGCTCGGGCTCACCGGCAAGGAGACGTTCGAGGTTCGCGGCATCGCGGCGGACCTGACGCCGATGAAGCGGCTGGACGTCGTCGCCGGGGAAAAGAAGTTCAAGGTCATCGCGCGGATCGACACGCCGAACGAGCTCGACTACTACCGGCACGGGGGCATCTTGCAGTACGTGCTGCGTCAGCTCGCTAAAGCCTAGAGGTTGTCTTGTCCATGTCGATTGAGTTTCACGATACCGACCGTCGCCTGAGCATCGCGCTTCGTGGGATCGCGGCCAAAGTGCCGCCGGACGGTTTGACGTTGGGGCAGCTGCTCGAGCAGCTCGGTGAGCAGGGGCTCTTGCTCCTGTGCATCATCCTCACCTTGCCCAACCTTTCGCCGGTGACGATTCCCGGGGTGAGCACCGTGTTCGGCGCGGCCATCACGCTCATCGGGGTGGGGGTGTTGTTCAACCGGGTGCCCTGGCTGCCCAAGCGGGTGGTGACGCACCACGTTCAGCGGGAGCACCTGCTCACCGTGTTCGACAAGGGCACCAAGCTGTTCGAGCGCATCGAGCGGCTGGTGAAGCCGCGCATCCTGGTGCTGACCCACGGCGCCACCATCAACCGGCTGAACGGCGTCATGCTGGTGGCCGCGGGGCTGCTGCTCGTCGCGCCGCTCTCGCTGATTCCGTTCAGCAACCCGCTGCCCGCCGCGGCGGCGCTCTTTTTGGCCGTCGGCATTCTGCAGCGCGACGGCTTGGCCATCATCCTCGGGTGGCTGATGGTGCTGGTGACCACGGTCTACTTCGGCGGCATTCTGTACGGCGCGCTGAAGGCCGGGCAGTTCCTGCTCAATTGAGCGCGAGTCGTTGGAAGTGAAACCGTCCGGCCGTACCGGATGATGAGCGTGCGGCTGGGCCTGGAGGGGAAGGGGTCTGGATTGCCGCTCGCTCGAGCGAGAGACCACCAGCAGTGCCGTGTTCCGAGCTCTCCGCTCGAAGGACTCAGGGCAGCGCGCGGGTGGCGACGGTGAGCGCGACGGCCAGCGCGAGCATCGCGATCAACATCGGCCTCGCCCAACGGGAGTCGCCGCGGTGCTTGCGCGAAGCATCGGCGGGGTAGGCCGACGCGCGTTCCCGCGCCGCGGCGCCGCCGAAGAACGGCGGCCGGACCAGCGGCTCCAGCTTGGGCCCTGGCGTTCCCGGATTGACCGGCCTCGGCCGACAGGCGGGCAGGCGAACGACTTGGGCCGGCTGCGGCGGCGGAAGGACCGGCGCGTAGGGCAGCTCGGCAGAGGTGGTGCGGTGCGGAAGCGGGCGGGCGGCGTTCGACACGCGGCGCAACCTGCCGCGTTCGTGTTTTGAGCGCAAAGCGGCCGGCAGGGAGTGTCACCAATCGCGGTCACGTCGGTTGGCCTTCTTCTGACCCACCCGGCGCTTCTGCTCCACCCGCCGGCGTTTCGACGACTTCGTAGGCCGGGTGGGGCGCCGCGGCTTGGGAACGAAGGTGAGCGCCTCGAGCGCGCGGCGCAGCCGCGCCAGGGCGGCTTGGCGGTTGTGCCATTGGCTGCGGCGCTCGGTCGCGGTGACCGACAGCTCGGTGGGCGGGTGGGTCAACCGCACGCCGCTCTCCGTCTTGTTGCGGTGCTGGCCGCCCGGGCCGCTGGCGACGAAGAACTCCACCTCGCACTGGGCCAACAGCGCCGCGTCGTCGAGCTGGAGCGCGGCGCGTGCGCGCTGCCGCCGGGGGCCATTCGCCACGTCCACGTCCATGTCCGTATCCTAGCCACTCCCACCCTCGACGACCTGGCGCGATTGCGTTTTGGCCGAGGGTGCGCGAAGCCAATGGCATGCGCCGGCTCGGTCTGTCCTTCGCACTGGTGATGCTCCTCTCCTCGGTCGCTTGGGCGCAGAAGCTCCCTTCCTTGCCTTCGGGCGCGTCGGCCGAGATGAAGACGGCCCATGGCGCGTGCCGCAAAGGGCAGGCGAAGGCGTGCGGCGAGCTGGCCACCCTGGCGCGCGCCGCCGGCGCCGTCGAAGTCGCCTTCGCGGCGGGGCAGCGCGCGTGCGACCTGTCCAGCACGCTGTGCGATGGATTTCGTCCGAGCGGGAAGAAGCCGGGTCCAGCCGAGCGCGCGGTCGGCGTGACGGCTTCCGCCTTGCCGAAGTCCGTCGAGCAACTCACCGCCCACGAAGACGCAGTTCGTTGTGACGCCGGGGACGGGCGGTCGTGCGCGAAGCTGGGCTTCCAGTACCTGAGCACCGCGCAGCCGGACGACAGCTACCGCGCGATGGCGTTGTTCCGCATCGCGTGCGCGCGGGGCAGCCCCACCTCGTGCGAGGACGCGCGGCAGGCCGAGCACGTGTTGGAGGGCGGCTGCAGGCGAGGCGATCCCAAGTTCTGCCTCGGTCGAGACCGAGTGAGGGACTTGGTCGTCGAGTTCAACCGCGGCGAGGCGTTGCCCGCGTCTGGGGCCGACGCGGGTGCACCGTGGCGGCATGAGGACGCGACGTGCTCGGCCCTGGGCGTGCATCGGCCCTGTGAGGGCGATTCATCGTGCGGGGCGTCGATGCGATGCGTGACCTGGGCGCTGACGCGCGAGGCGAAGACGCAGAAGACCTGCGAGCTCCCGTGCGATGCGAGCCGGCCGTGTCCAGACGGAATGGTCTGCCAGTCGGGCGACGGCCGCGGGACCATCTGCCACGTCGTCGAGTCCCGGCGCGCGCGCGATGCTCTGCTGAAGTCCGACTTCGCCGGTGGGACTCAGGCGCGTTGAGTCACATCCGCCGGTGGGCGCTTTCGCGCTCAATCGCGCTCAAACCCCCGGCTAGAACCCAGCCCCCGGTTCCCTCCAGGCCATGGGCGCTCGGGCAGCTCGGGCGCTGAGCATGGGCCGAAGGGATTGGCGTCAGCGCGCGCAGACCGCTTCCGCTGCTGGCGTGATGCTCAAGGTGAAGGCGCCTCGGTCGGTCGGCTCGCCGAAGCCGGCGTTCGCGTCGACGACGATGAAATACGTCTGCCCTTGCGTCGCCGAGAAGGTGATGGTCTCGGGCATGCCGCTCGCCGCGCCGTCGGTGCTCGCGAGGCACTGGTTGGTCGAGCAGGCCTTCAGCACGCCCAAGCCCACGTCGAAGCCGGCATTGGGGTTCACCGTCACGGTGTAGAAGCGGCTCTCGGGCGCGGTGAAGCTGTAGAGAAGGTCGGGGCCGGGCATCGTCTCGTCGCAGCCGGTGTAATAGGTGTTGTTGATGTGGTCTGCCGCGCCGACGGTGCTGCCGGTGACGGTGGTGTTCACGGTGAGCGGCGCGGCGTTGGCGCACGACTCGTTGGACGCGGGTGCGCCGGCGAGCTGTACCACCAGCTCGAAAGGCCCTTCCGTGTTGCCGCCGATCGCCGAGTCGACCCACACGAAGTAGTCGGTGTTCGCCGTCAGCCCCTGCAGCTGCAGCGTCACGGGCAGCGGGTCGAACGGATCAGCGGTCTCGCAGTCGAGCTCATTGCTGGGGTTTGAGCTCGCGCACACGTTGCGCACGCTGAGCGTGGGCCAGAGCTCTTGTCCGTTGAGCGAGGTGACGCGCAGCTTGGCGTTGAAGGACGTCTGCCCCGCGCTCAGCGTCGGCGTGGTGAGCTTGTAGACGACGTCGGCGCCGGTGCTGGTGTTGCTGCAGCTTGCCTTCGTGGTGTCGGACGCGCCGGTGCTGTTCCCTGTCACGCGGGCGATGCCCTGCGCGTCGAAGACGAGCGCGGTGGCGGCGCCGCAGCTGGTGTTGGTCGGCGCGGGGTCGGCGGTGGTCAGGTTCAGCTCGAGGGTGAACGGGCCGTTGGTGCCCATCGCGCCCGAGACAGGCCGCGCGCCGTCGACGATCAACGCGTACGAGCCGGCGGGCAGCGCGGAGACGACCAGCTGCCCTGCCTCGCCCCGCGCGAACCCTTCGCCGCACGCGGTGGGCGTGGCGTTGTTCGTCGCGCACGAGGCGAGCGGCCGAACGTAGAGCAGCGGCAGGAGCGTCGGGCTGTCGGGGTGCGGCGTGACCTTCGCGGTCAGCTTCTGCGTCGACGCGGTGGTGAAGGTGTACACCACGTCGCCGCCGGGGCCGTAGAGCGCGCCGTAGCAGGTGCTCTGGTAGTCGTTCGCGGCGCCGGCGGTCGAGCCCTGCAGCACCGCCGGGAAGCTGGTCACCTGGGTGGCGCTCGCGCAGGTGTCGTTCGACGGTGGCGCGGTGGGTGGCAAGAGGTCGACCTGCAGCGTGAAGGGGCCGGCCTTGTCCGAGCTGTCGACCCACAAGGAGTAGGTGCCCGGCGCCTGGTTGTAGAGCATCACCACGTTCGGCGCGGTCATCGTGTCGCTCGAGTTGCACGCCAGCCGGTCGGTCTCGAGCCCGCTGGTGCAGACGCCGGGCTTGCGCACGTACACCACCGGCGCGAAGGCGTTGAGCTGCGGCGTCACCTCGATGCGCACGTCCTGGCTCTGGGTCAGCGTGTAGCTGTAGACGCGGTCCTTGCCGGTGCTGCGCGCGTAGAGGCTGCACTGCGACTCGCCGCCGGTGTTGTTGTTGGTCGCGGTCGTCAGGTCGCCCTGGATGCGCACGCGGTTGTTGTCGAACACCAGCGCGCCCGCGGTGGCGCAGCTGTCGGCGTCTCCGCCGCCCACCGAGCCGACGGTGGCGTCGCCGCCCACGGGAATCAGCCGTCCGCCGTCGCAGTCGCCCAAAGGGTTGCCACCGTCGTTGCCTCCATCGGTGCCGCCGTCCTCGCCCGTGCCGCCGTCGTCGTAGAGCACCGGCTTGCACAGCTTGTCGGCCAGGTCGCACGTCTCGCCGGTGGGGCAGCCGGTGAGGGTGCAGTCCCCTTCGACGCCGCAGGCGCAACCCTGGGCGACGGCGAGCAGCACGAGAGCGAAAGTGAACAGAGAGCGAAGGCGCACGGTGGGAGACTCCGAAAGGAACGGACCGCGGTCGGCTCTACTTTTGGCTCCGGGCGCCTGTCAAACCTCAGCCCGAGCGTCGTTTTCCGCTCTGGATGAGCCGCGCGAACGCGGTGGCCGCGCTCGCGCACAGGCCGCTCAAGTCGCTCATCGCGGTGTCGGGCAGGACGCCGCCGTCGATGGCGTGGGCGTAGAGCAGGAGCACCACGCGGTCCTTGAGGAGGACCGGCGCGACGATCACCTCTTCGGGCGGGCTCGCGTGCAGCAGCTTCCACATGCGCCCGTGCAGCAGCGCGCCTTCGTCGGGCGGCGCGCCGCGGAAGATGGTCTTGCGGTCGAGGGTCAGCCGGAAGACGGACGGGCCCGCGAGCGGAATGGCGAGCGCCTCGAGCGCCTCTTCCCCGACGCCCACCGCGAACCCCTTCCAACCCAGCGCCATCTGGTCGCGCACGATGAGCGCCAGCCCGCAGCCGAAGGTGGAGCGGAGCGCGTCGACCAACGCTTCGCCGATGGCCTCGCGCGTGGTGGCCTGGGAGATGGCCGCGAGCGCCTCGGGCAGGCTGAGCGCGGGCCGGGCGATGACGGCCGCCGGCATCTCCTCGGGCAGCGGCTCGAGCACCGGCGCCCCGCCGAGCTCCTCCGGCGCGTAGACCGGCTGCTGCGCCTCGTCCGCGCTCGGCACCATCTCGAGCTCGTCGTACGACGGCTCGGCGGGGACCGCTGGCACTTGCGGAGGGAAGTAGACGGGCGGGGGCGGCACGGGCGCGGCGGCGGTGATCTTCGGCGCCGGGCGCTGAGGGCTCGGCACCGACGCCGGCATCGGCGGCTGGCGCGGGGGCGCTGCCGGCGGCTGCCGGGGCGGTGCCGCCGTCGGGCCGGGAGGACGCGCCGGGGCGC
>CAZEDU010000022.1:22428-52412 GCA_964511185.1 uncultured Myxococcaceae bacterium
TGGGCAGCTCGAGCGGAACGTCGACCTCGAGCGCGAGCGTCACCTGCATCTCGGGGTCTTCGGTGGCCGGCAGCGGCGAGGCGCCGGCGACCTCGAGCCGCAAGAAGCGCGTCTTCCTGCGAAGCCCGTAGAGCTTCTCCAGGTAGAAGAGGATGCGCAGCTCAGGCGCGACGAGCGGCACGATGCGCGCGCCGGTGACGAAGGCGAGCTCGTCGGCCGCCGCCATCGACTTGGGGTCCATCATCGCGGCGGCGAGCGTCTTTCTGCCCTGCGTGCTCGCGGTGAGCGGGATGACGTGGTGCTTCACCGCGAGCCGCTCGGGAACCAGCGCGACCACCTGCGGCGTGATGGCGTCGAAGTGCGAGTGAATCGCCGCGGGGACGCCGTGCTGGAGCGACAGCGCGCGCGCCAGGGTGTCGAGCTCCAAAGAGCCCAGCTCGACCAGGTTGGTGCCCAAACGCCCGCCGTAGAGGACCTGCGCGCGCAGCGCATCCTCCAGCTGTTGCACGGTGACCAGGCCCTCGCGAACGAGGAGCTCCCCCAATGGCGTCGCCACGTCCCGCCGATACTACGTCGTCGTGCCGGGCGAGCCGCGTTTTTCTTCGCGGGCCCGTCAGTCGCGGGTGACAGCGGCGAGCACGGCCTCCCGTCGCTGGGCGAGGTGCGCGCGGGTCACCTGACGGGCGGAGAGGTACGCGACCCAAGCGAGCGCGGCCGCCCCACCGACGAAGGCGAGCGACCCGAGACCGGGCGCCTCACGCCCGCTCCAGCGCAGGGCCAGCGCCCAGGGCGAGGCGCCGAGCGCGGCGGCGAAGACGCCCAGCATCGAGGCGGCGAACGGCAGCCGGTCCTTGCGCTGCAGCCCGACGTGGAACTTCACCGGAAAGGTGAGGGAGAGGAAGTTGCCGGCAAGGAGCAGCACCGGGAGGAGCGCGGCGGCGCCGAGCAGGGCGAGCGCCAAGTCCACCGGCGCGCCGGCGCGGAAGTACAGCCGGTAGAAGGCCGCGACGAGCAGCGCCAGGCCCGCGGCGGCGAGCCCGTGCACCCGGTTCTTGGCGCGCAGCACCTCGTCGAGGGCGACCGGCGCGGCCAGGAAGGCGACGAAGCCCTGGCCGTCGTAGCCGAAGCTGTTCTGCGCGAAGGTCGAGGCCATCAGGACGGTGGCGTAGAGCGTGAAAGCGCCGACCAGCCACGCGTCGGCGCTCGCCCCGAGCAGGACGACGAACAGGTCGCGCCCCGACAGCAGCCGGAGCAGGATGGCGAGGATGAACGGCACCGAGGCGAGCAGCCGCGCGCGCGGGTTGTGCCACAGGTCGATGGCCTCTTTGAGCGCCAGGGCGCGGGGCAACGACCGGGCGGCCGAGAGCGGCTCGAAGCTTCGGCCGGTCTGCGAGGCGGCGCGGCCGCGGGGCCGCTCGCGGTGGAAGGCGACGAGCAGCCGGTGCGCCAGCATCGACGCGAGCACGGCGAGGGCGATGAGCCAGGTGAGCCGCATCAGCGCGCCGGCCCAATCTCCTCGGGCCAGCAGGAGCACGCCCCGGGCGAGGAACCCGGACGGGACGCGGGTCAACGCGAGCGCGGCGTTGCGGAGCACGTCGTCGCCGATGGCCTGAAGCGGCGCGGCGGAGGCGGTGAGCCAGCGCGTGTCTACAGGCGGCAAGAAGGAGCAGGCGACGAGGAAGAGGAGGAAGAAGCCGCCGATCAGCTCGCCGTTGCGGCGCTGCTTGAGCAGGTTGAGCGTCAAGTGCAAAGCGACGCGGCCCACCGACGCGTTGAACAGCGCGTACGCCAAGAGGAGCGCCGCCACCATCGCGGCCGGCAGCGCGTGGACGCGCACGTAGCCGACGGTGGCGCCCAGCACCGGCGCGTAGAAGACGACGGCGCGGGGCTCGAACAGGCTCGCCAGCGTCGACGCGGCGAGCAGGCGCGGGGTGGAGAGCGGGAACGACGCGTAGCGCGAGAGCTCGCTGTGGTCGTCGACGCCGGCCGAGAGCACCGGCCAGCTGGCCCACAGGCACGTGGTGACGAAGCCGATGAGGCCGAGCAGAAAGGCGGGCCACACCGCCGAGCCGGCGACGGCGGGCAGGCGCAAGAGCCCCTCGAACGCGAGGAAGAGCCCGACCGCCGGCGCGCACGCGGCCAGGTAGGCGAGGAGCGACAGCGCGCGGTGCGGCCGCTTGCCGCGGTTGAGGCCCAGCCGCAGGCGCAGCGACCAGAGCAGCCACAGCTGCGTGAAGAGGCCGGGCTGCGCGCTCACGCGCCGCCCCGGTAGAAGGACAGCCGCGCGTCCTTCGCCGCCGGCCGCCCCACCAACGTCTCGAACACCGCCTCGAGGGTGGGCGCGTGGTGTCGGGCCTTCAGGTCGGAGACCGTGCCCTGGTCGAGCAGCCTGCCTTGGGAAAGCACGCCCGCGTGGGTGGCGAGCCGCTCGGCGATCTCCAGGATGTGCGTGGTGAGCACCACCGTCACGCGGCGGCGGGACAGCTCGCGCAAGAGCTCCCGAATCACCGCGCCGGCGATGACGTCGATGCCCTCGAACGGCTCGTCGAGGAACACCAGCTCGGGCGCGTGGAGGAGCGCCGCGGCGATGGCGAGCCGGCGCCGCATGCCCTTGGAGTACTCGGCCACCAGCGTGTCGGCCTTGGCGGTCAGCTCGGTGAGCCGCAAGAGCTCGTCGGCGCGCGCGGCGGCGTCCTGGCTGGCCAGGCCATACATGCGGCCGCAGAAGACCAGGTGCTGCCGGCCGGAGAGCCGCTCGAACAGCGCGAGCTCTTCGGGCACCACGCCGATGCGCGACTTGACGACGAGCGGCTGGGCCAGCGCGTCCGTGCCGAGCACCTCGATGCTGCCCGCGTCGGGCGCGAAGATGCCGGTCAACATCGCCAGGGTGGTCGACTTGCCCGCGCCGTTGGGCCCCAAGAAGGCGAAGAACGCGCCGCGGGGGACGCGCAGCTCCAGGCCATCGACCGCGGTGAAGTCACCGAAGCGCTTGACCAGCCCGCGGGCGTGCACGGCGAGCGGCGTCGCTTCGGGGGGCATGGAGGTGGAATCCGAGCTCACGTCGACGCGCGCGCCGCATCGGCGGAGCGACCGATGGAGCGCCACGACAGCGCGGTCATCGCCAGGAGCACCACCACGCCGGTGAACGAGGGCGGGTGGCGCAGGAACTTCTCGAAGAGCAGCGCGGACATCGCCAGCCACACCGAGGCGAACGCGGCGTTGGCGCCGAAGCACAGCCACAGGTAGGCGCGCTGGCGGATGGCTCGGGTCATCAGGTTCATCACCCCGAGCAGCATCAGGGTGACGCCGCCTTGAAAGAACCAGATGGCCGGCTCGCTGACGGCGCCGAAGAACAAGGGCGTCGCGACGAACGCCTGCGCGCCGCCCAACAGGCACAGCACCACCGCCACGACGCTCGCCGGCTTGCTCACGCGATCGCTCTCCTGCGCAGAGACCGATTTCACATCAGGTTCGAGCGCGGAAGCCAACCTGAACGGTGACGGACTTCGCTCTTCGCTCAGGCGAACAGCTTCTCGCGCGCGGTCTCGGCGATGGCGAGCACCGCCGGGTGCTTGAGGTGCCGCTCGACCGAGATGGCGAAGAACCGCTCCTGGATCTCTTCGGTCCTGCCGATGACCGTCACGTCGTATTGACGGCACACCTCGTGCTCGATGGCGGTGGGCGCCACGAAGAAGCCCAACCCGCGCTGGCCGAACACCTTGAGGAGCGCGCTGTCGTCGAACTCGGCGATGACGCGCGGCCGGATGCCTTTGCCGTCGAACCAGGCGTCGAGCGCGCGCCGCACGACCGACGCCGACGAGGGCAGCAGCACCGGCGCGTCGTCGAGCGAGTCGGGGAAGCCTCTCTTCAAGTGCGCGAGCTTCGCGGGCGCCACGAACGAGATGCCGGTCTCGCCCAGGCTGTGGCTGAAGGCGCGCACGCTGCCGCCGCTGGCGGGCAGCTCGGAGAGCACCACGTCGAGCTCGTGGAGCTTCAGCTGCGTCATCAGCTGCTCGAGCGGCCCTTCACGACACTCGACCTGCAGATTGGCGACGGCGGCGAAGGCGGGCTGCAAAAGCCGCTCGGCGATCAGCTTCGGGATCACCTCGGCGATGCCCACCGTGAAGCGCAGCCGCCGGCCGACCGCCTTCCCGTCCAGCGCGAGCTGCAGCTCCTTGCCGAGCAGGAAGATCTCGTCGGCGTACCGGTACACCATCCGGCCGGCCTCGGTGAGCACCAGCCTGCGCCCTTCGCGCTGCAAGAGCTTGGTGCCGAGCGACTGCTCCAAAAGCTTGACCTGCGCGCTGATGGTCGGCTGCGACAGGTGAAGCTCTTTGCTGGCTTGCGCGATGCTGCCCAGCCGCGCGGTGGACCAGAAGTAGAGCAGGTGGTGGTAGTTGAGCCAGGCCATGGCAAGCCCTACTCACGCGCAAATGGCCGTCGGAACAACCACGAAAAGCCAGGTGAATCTGAAGGTTTTTTCGACGTTTCTCGCGGGCTCTGGGGCGCCTCTTCGACAGGTGAACGACGGGCAGGCGGCCGGGCGGCTGGGCCGGAGCGGCAGAACATTGAGGGGTGGGAGGTGCCGCGCTTGGAGAAGGCGACGCAGACGCAGTGGCACGCGCTGCCGTCCGATCAGGTCTTGGAGGCGCTGGGGTCGTCGGCGCGCGGCCTGGGCGACGACCAAGCGCGGCGGCGCCTCGCCTCGCACGGCCGGAACGAGCTCCAGCGGGCGAAGGCGGACGGCCCGCTGGTCTTGCTCGCCCGGCAGCTGAAGAACCCGCTCCTGCTCGTGCTGATCGGCGCTGGGCTCGTCGCCATCGCGATGGGCAAGCCGCTCGACGGCGGGGTGGTGCTCGCGGTCGTGGTGCTCAACACGCTGATCGGCTTCGTTCAGGAGCTCCGGGCCGGAAAGGCGATTGAAGCGCTGAGCCAGATGGTCCCCGAGCTGGCCACCGTCTGGCGGGACGGAAAGAAGGCGCAGCTGCCATCGCAGCTCCTGGTGCCGGGCGACGTCATCGAGCTCGCGGCGGGCGACCGGGTGCCTGCCGACGCGCGCCTGCTGTCGCAGAAAGGGCTGCGCGTGCAGGAGAGCGCGCTGACCGGCGAGTCGGTGCCGAGCGAGAAGGGGCTCGGGGTGCTGGCGGCGGACGTGGAGCTGGGCGACCGAAGGAACCTGGTGTTCGGCGGCACGCTGGTGTCGGCGGGCGCGGGCACCGCGGTCATCGTCGAGACCGGCGCGCGGACGCAGCTGGGCCGCATCTCCGACTTGCTGCAAGGAGCGGTCGCGCTGGAGACGCCGCTCACCCGCGCGCTCGCGAAGGTGAGCGTCGTCTTGACCGTGGGCATCGGCGCGGTGTCGCTCGCGCTGCTCGGCGTCGCCCTGTGGCGCGGCTACCCGCTGGCCGACGGGCTGCTCGCCGCCATCACGCTCGCGGTGGCGGCGATCCCCGAAGGGCTGCCGGCGATCGTCACCATCGCGCTCGCCATCGGCGTGCAGCGGATGGCGCGGCGCCGCGCGGTGATCCGCAAGCTGCCCGCCGTGGAGACGTTGGGGAGCACCTCGGTCATCTGCTCGGACAAGACGGGCACCCTGACGCGCAACGAGATGACGGTGCAGGCGGTCTGGGCGCCAGGCTCGGGAGCGCATCGGCTCTCGGGGGTCGGCTACGCGCCGCGGGGCGCGCTCACGGGAGAGGGCGGCGCGCCGGTCCGCGAGCTGCCGGCGGACTTGGCGCGGCTCCTGGAAGCGAGCGCGCTGTGCAACGACGCGGCCGTGGAAGAGGCGGGCGGGCGGTGGACGTTGGCGGGCGACCCGACCGATGGGGCGCTGCTCGTCGCCGCGATGAAGGCGGGGCTTTCGCTCCAGGCGCTTCAGCGAGCTCGCCCGCGGCTCGATGAGATTCCCTTCGAATCGGAGCGCCAGCTCATGGCGACGCTGCACGCGCTCGGCGAGGCGGAGCGTGTGATTTGGATGAAGGGCGCGCCCGAGGTGGTGCTCGCGCGCTGCGCGCTGTCACCCGAGCTGCGCGACGCGCTGCCCAAGCGCGTGGAGGCGCTCGCGAGCGAGGGCCAGCGCATTCTGGCGGTCGCCGAGAAGCCCGCAGGCGCGGGCGGGCTCGAGCTCGAGGACACGGACGGAGGGTTCCGGCTGCTCGGCCTGGTGGGGATGCTCGATCCTCCGCGCGAGGAGGCGATCAGCGCGGTGCAGGCATGCCAGGCCGCGGGCATCACCGTGAAGATGATCACCGGTGATCACGTGAGGACGGCGCAGGCCATCGCCGCCCGGCTGGGCATCCTGGGCGACGGCGGGGCGGTGAGCGGCGCGCAGCTCGCGCGCATGAGCGATGGCGAACTCGAGGGGGTGACGCGCAGGTGCAACGTGTTCGCGCGGGTGGCGCCCGAGCACAAGCTGCGGCTGGTCAAGGCGCTGCAGGCGCACCGTCAGGTCGTCGCGATGACGGGGGACGGCGTGAACGACGCGCCCGCGCTCAAGCAGGCCGACATCGGCGTGGCGATGGGCATCGCCGGCACGTCGGTCGCGAAGGAGGCGGCCGACGTGGTGCTCGCCGACGACAACTTCGCATCGATCGCCGCCGCGGTCGAGGAGGGGCGCCGCGTCTACGACAACCTGGTCAAGGCGCTGGCGTTCGTGCTGCCCACCAACCTGGGGCTGGCGTTGATTCTCATCGCCTCGGTGGCGTTCTTCCCGCTGGTGCCGGTGGCCGGCGCGTGGGTCCCGCTGCTGCCGATGCTCCCGACGCAGCTCCTGTGGATCAACCTGGTCGCGTCGGTGACGCTGGCGTTGCCGCTGGCCTTCGAGGCGCCCGAGCGCGACGTGATGCGGCGCTCGCCCCGCCGCCAGAGCGCGCCGATTCTGGGGCGCTTCGTGTTGACGCGCACGGCGATGGCGGCGGCGTTGATGACCGCCGGCGCGCTCGGCCTGTTCTTCTGGGAGTACCTGCGCGAGGTGGATCAGGTGGGCCACGCGCTGGCGCTGCGCGAGGCGCAGACCATGAGCGTGACCGCGGTCATCTTTTTTCAGATCTTCTACCTGCTCAATTGCCGGAGCTTGAAGGACTCGATGTTCCGGCTCGGCGTCTTCCGGAACCGGGCGGTGTTCGTCGGCATCGGCGTCCTGCTCGCGGCGCAGGCGGCCTTCATCTACCTGCCGCCGCTCCAGCGGGTGTTCCGCACCGCGGCGTTGGATGTTCAGGAGCTGCTGCTCGCCCTGGCGGTGGGCGCGGCCATCCTGCCCGTCGTCAGCTTCGAGAAGTGGTACCGCGCGCGCCGCCGGATGAAAGGGCCGCCGCGCGGTGTCGAGCCGCTGGCCGTGGCTCGAACCTGAGCGTCCGGCGCTCGTTCGAGCCCGAGTGCCATCCTACGAGCCGTTTTTCCAAGGCTCAAAGAGCCGCAGTGCCGGTGCGCGGCAACGTGGGCGTCTCGGGCTCCGCGAGGATTCGGCGCAGATCCTCTTGCTCGAGTGTCTCGCGCTCGAGCAGCTCCAGCGCGATGCGCTCGAGCGTGTGCGCCTTGACCCGAAGCACGTGCAGCGCCCGCTCGCGCGCCTCATCGAGGATCGCGCGCACCTCGGCGTCGATCGCCCGCGCGGTCTCTTCGCTGTAGTTGCGCTCCTCCGCGCCGAACGGGCTGTCCAAGAAGCGCGAGCTCAACGCGCGCCCGAACGTCACCGGCCCGAGCCGCTCGCTCATGCCGAAGCGGGTGACCATCTGCCGGGCGGTCTCGGTCGCGCGCTCCAAGTCGTTCTGCGCCCCGGTGGAGACGTCCCGGAAGATGAGCTCCTCGGCGGCGCGCCCGCCGAGCATCACCGCGAGCCGATCGCGCAGCTCCTCTTTGGTCATCAGGTAGCGCTCCTCGGTGGGCAGCTGCAGCGTCGCGCCGAGCGCGCCGATGGAGCGCGGGATGATGGTCACCCGGTGCACGGGATCGGCGTGCGCCACCGAGAGCGCGACCAGCGTGTGGCCGCCCTCGTGGTACGCCACGCGCCGCTTCTCGTCCTCGTTCATCACGCGGCCCTTCTTCTTCAAGCCCAGCTGCAGCCGGTCGATGGCCTCTTCGAAGTCCTGCGCGTTCACCTCCCGGGCCTGGCGCCGGGCCGCGGCGAGCGCGGCCTCGTTCACCACGTTGGCCAGGTCGGCCCCCACCATGCCGGGCGTGCGTCGGGCGACGACCTCCAAGTCCACGTCTGGGGCGAGCCGCACCTTGCGCACGTGCACCTGGAGAATGTCGACGCGCCCCTTCAGGTCCGGCCGGTCGACCAGCACCTGGCGGTCGAAGCGGCCCGCGCGCAAGAGCGCCGGGTCGAGCACCTCGGGCCGGTTGGTGGCGGCCATCAGGATGACGCCCTTGCGCGTGTCGAACCCGTCCATCTCCACCAGGAGCTGGTTGAGGGTCTGCTCGCGCTCGTCGTGGGTGCCGAAGGCGCCGATGCCGCCGCGCGACTTGCCGATGGCGTCGAGCTCGTCGATGAAGATGATGCAGGGCGCGCGCTCCTTGGCCTGCTCGAACATGTCGCGCATCCGCGCCGCGCCCACGCCGACGAACATCTCGACGAACTCCGAGCCCGACATCGAGAAGAACGCCACGCCGGCCTCCCCGGCGACGGCGCGCGCGAGCAGCGTCTTGCCGGTGCCCGGCGGACCGACCAACAGGACGCCCTTGGGGATGCGGGCGCCGAGCGCTTCGTACTTCTTGGGCTCTTGGAGGAAGCTGACGATCTCGACCAGCTCCCCTTCGGCCTCGTCGACGCCGGCCACGTCGTCGAAGGTGACCTTCCCTTGCGCGTTCAGGTCGAACAGCTTGGCGCGCGAGCGGCCGAAGCTGATGGGCCCCGCGCCTTTGCCCACCCGCCGCATCATGAACCAGTAGATGCCGCCCAGAACCGCGAACGGGAGAATCCAACCGAGCAGGAGCTGCTGCCACCAGGTGGTGGTCTCGATCTTCCCGATGAAGGTGACGCCGCGCTGCTCCATCTCCTGCAGGAGCGGTGTCTCGTCGAGGCCGGGCAAGCGGCTGGTGACGACCACCTGCTTGGGCGCCTGGGCGTCACCGTCGACCGGCTTGAGCGTGGCGATGAGCTCGTGGGTGCCGACCTGCACCTCGGCGAGCTTGCCGTCGCGCAGCAAGGTCAACATCTCGTTGTAGGGCACCGGCTTGGGCCGCGGGGCCTGGAAGAAGGTCTGGGCGCCCCAGAGCACCATCAGGGCGAGCACCAGATAGAAACCCGAGAAGGTGAACTGCCTCTTTCGAAGTGGCTCCATGGCTGCTCCTCATAACGTCGCCGGACGCGCGGCGCCGATCCAAGCGCTCAGCGGTGAAGGCCGAGCCGCCGCGGCCGCCAGTGCCGCGCCTGATGCTGCGCGACGTAATCGCGCCGGGCGAACAGCTTCACCAAGAGCGCGCCGACCAAGAAGCCGCCGATGTGCGCGCCGAACGCGACGCCGCCGCGCATCCCTCCCAAGGTGCCGAGGAGCTGCAGCAGCATCCAGTAGCCGAGCATCACCCAGGCGGGCAGCGCGATGGTGGTGAAGAAGAAGCCCAGAGGCACGAAGGTGAACACGCGGACCTTCGGGTAGAGCACGACGTAGGCGCCCATCACGCCGCTGATCGCGCCGGACGCGCCGACCATCGGGATGATCGAGCTGGGGTCGAGCGCCACCTGCGCGAACGCCGCGCCCAAGCCGGAGAGCAAGTAGAAGGCGACGAAGCGAAGGCGGCCCATGGAGTCTTCGACGTTGTTTCCGAAGATCCACAGGAACCACATGTTGCCGAGCAGGTGGGCCCAGCCGCCGTGCAGGAACATCGACGTGAAGAGGTGGAGCGGCGCGCGCCCCGGGTCGATCGCGCACGCCATGCCCGGCCCCATGGGGAAGGCGACGCCCGGCCGCGCGCTCAAGGTCAGCTCCCCAGGGATGAGGCCCAGGTTGCACACCGAGGCCGCCAGCGCCTGCGTCTGCCCCGCGCCCTGCAAGAAGAACCAGGCGGCCGCGTTGAGGCCGATCAGCGCGAACGTGACGATCGGCGTGCGGATGGTCTCGTTCTCGTCTCGGTAAGGGAACATGCCAGGTCCTCTCGCTCCAGCTGCGCGACGGACAAGGACTTAAGCGCTATCCAGCGGGGGTCAATAGCGGACCACCCGATTCTTCGGCCTACCGCTGCTCCGGCGCGGCGAGCTCCCGCGCGATGGCGTCGGCTTGCTTGAGCGCGGAGACGACCGCGCCTTCGGAGTGGCTGCTCACCAGGTAGTCGCCGGCGAGCCGCAACCCGTCGTGCGCGCGAAAGAGCAGCTGCGCGGCCTCGTCATACGGTGAGCGGCCGGGCGGCCAGTACGGCACCGCCGCGGGGTGGTAGGGGTAGATGGCCGCGGACCGGACGTGGCGCGCGAAGCCCGGCCAGAGCCGCTCGAGCTCGGCCACCAGCGCGTCGCGCTTGGCCTCATGCGGGGCGAGGTGAAACGCGCGCGCGTCATCGCCGTGCACCAGCAGAGAGAAGACGCGCAGCGGCAGCTTCGGGTCGCTCACCGGCGACGGCCCGTAGATGACGCCGAGCGGCCCCGAGGTCAGCACCGGGAAGGGAGAGACCTCGCCGAAGAGCGCCTCGACCTCCCGGTCCAACAGCAGGTGCACGACCGTGTATTGGCCGCGCCCAATCGTATAGACGGCGTTCCACACCTCGTCGCCCAGCGGCGGGTCGAGCTGAAGGAAGTGCAGCATCAGCCACGGCACCGCCACGACGACGCGCTCGGCCGTCATCACGTGCTCGCGGTTGTTCTGGAGGTAGCGCACGGTGACGCGCCACCGGCCACGCGCGTCCTGCGCGCGGTGAATCGACGTCACCTTGGCGCCCGTGCGCTTGGGACCTCGAAGCGACGCCGCGAGCCGCTCGATGAGCTGTCCGTTGCCGCCCACCACCGAGAACGCCTTCTCGCCGCCGCGGAGGAACATGCGCAGCTCGGCGATCCCGGACAGCGCGCTGAAGCGGTCCGCCGGCGCGCCCAGCTCGCACTCGAGCGTGAGCCGCGCCCACTCGGCCACCCGCGGCGGCACCTGCGTCTCCACGAGCCAGTCGGCGAACGAGGTGTCCTGCAGCGGCCGCAGCCGCTCGGTGAGGCCGCGCTGGTGAAGCTCCTCTTCGAGCGCGGCGGCGCGCTCGAGAAACGCTTGGTGCGCCGTCAGCTCCTCCGGCGAGAACACCGCGCGGAAGTACGCCTCGGCCGTGTCCTGCGTGAACGGGTAGAGCTTCCCGCCGAGCAGCACGCTCGAGTAGGCGATGTCCTCTTCGAGCGGGAGCCCCAGCTCGCGCGCGATGGAGAGCAGCGGGCTCTTCTCCCAAATCTCCTGCATGCCGAACTCGGCGGTGAGCCCGGGCCCATAGCTCGCCGTCGCCACGCGGCCGCCGAAGCGCTCGATGGCCTCGAGCAGCGCGACCCGAATGCCGCGCTTCTCGAGCTCGCGCGCGGCGGTGAGCCCGGCCAAGCCGCCGCCCACGACGACGACCTGGGATTCCTCCGAAGCAGAGTCTGCGCGCGGAACGGTCGCGCAACCGGCGAAGAAGTGCAGGAAGAGGAGCAGCAGGAAGGTGAGGACGCGGAGGGCCATCTGCGGAGGCGCCCATCAGAGCCCGCCCGTCCCCGGGGTCAAGAATGAACTCGCGCGTCAGTGGAGCATCTGCGCCGGCGCCGGCCCGACGATCTGCTCGACCGTCCTGCGCACCTTGTCCAGGTCCACCGGCTTCGAGACGTAGCCGCTCGCGCCGACCAGCTCGGCCTCCCACTCGAAGCCGTACGCCGAGATGATGATGATGGGGAGGTCCTTCGCGCGCGGCATCTTCTTGAGCGCGTCGAGCAGCCCCCAGCCGCTCATCACCGGCATGCGCAGGTCGAGCAGCACGGCGGCCGGCAGCTCACCCTCGAGCACGTCCAACGCCTCGCGGCCGTTGGCGGCTTGAAGGGTCTGGTAGCCCATCTCCTCGAGGAGATCGCAGATCAGCGTTCGATGGCTCGCGTCGTCGTCGACGACCAGAATCGTCTGCATCCGAGGCCTCAAGATGGGGTGCCCCCGCCGGGCAGGGAAGGGGCCGCGCGGTCGATTTTGTTCGAGGATGGACAGCCGGGTCGAGCGTCAGGGGTGGGCCCTTTCCCCCTCGAGCTCCGCGGCCAGGGCGTCGAGCCGCCTCGCCCACCCGTACGCCTCCGCGGCCAGGTACGCCTTCAGCCGGTGGCGGCTTCCGAGCACGAAGAAGGTGCGCATGTCCGCGAGCGCCTGCCGCCGGCGCTCGTAGAAGTACCGGGTGAAGAACGCGAGCGGCACCGCGCCCGCGCCCATCACCGCCGCCGCGATGGGGCCACCCGCTCCCCACGCGAGCGCCACGAGCAAAAGCCACCACACCGGCGCGAGCACGAGCAGCGTCGCGAGCTGGAGGGTCGCCTCCATGTCCGGCTCGGGTGACAGCCGCCGCAACACGAGCGGCGGCACGCGGTACGGCAGCGCGAAGAGCAGCATGCCCAAGCAGAAGAACGGCAACCCGAGCAGCACCGCGGCCACCTGCCTGGCCACGAAGCGCGTCACCACGCTCGGCGAGTAGAGGATCTCCAGCGCGCGGGGCTCGATGCCCGCGGTGTCGAGCCGCCGCTGGAACGACGCCAGCTCGGCGCGCAGCGCGTCCGCGCGCTCCGGCTGCCCGCGCCGAAGCCGCTCGAGCCCTTGCGCGAAGGCGCGCAGGCGGGCGGGATCGCCGACCGGCTCGCCACGCCCCAGCGCGTAGAGCGACTCGGCGGTGCGCAAGAGCGGCAGGTCCTCCCACTGGCTCAAGTTGAGCGTCACGCCCTCGAGCGCGCGGCCGAGCTCGGCGGTGAAGTCGCGCACGGCCGCGCCGTCGTCCTCGGGCCGCGCGGTCGCGGTGAGCGGCTCGCCGAACTGCACCAGCACCTCGCTGCGAAAGCGCGTCTTGTCCGAGTAGGTGAGCCCGACCGGAACGACGCGCACCGGCGCGCCGCGCCGCGCGGCCTGAAGCGCGATGCGCGCCGCGCCGGTCTTCAGCTCGCCCAGGCGCGGCTCGGAGTGGCTGCGGCCCTCTGGAAACAGCGCGATGGCGCTCCCGTCCGCGAGCGCGGCGGCGGCGGTCTCGAGCGAGGCCTGGTTCCTGTCCATCTGCGTCGGGTCGTCCTGCCGCCGGTAGACCGGCAGCGCGCCCATCGCCCGCATCGCGGCGCCCAGGAGCGGAATCGAAAAGAGCGGCGCCTTCGCCAGGAAGGTCAGCCGTCTGGGCACGGCGGCGAAGATCAGCGTCGGATCCACCAGCGCGTTGGGGTGGTTGCCGACCAGGAGCAAGGGGCCGTCCGCGGGGACGAAGCCGCGCCGCTCCACCCGGTAGAAGGCGAAGAGCAACGCCCGAGCGACCAGGTGCAGCAGCGGGTAGAGCCAGCGCGACGGAGCCATCAGTCCAAGCCGAACAGACGGCGGGCGGTCCCGCCCAGGACCTGCGCCTCGGCGGCCTCCGGCAGGCCCAGCGCGTGCAGCGCCTTCACCTCGCGGTCCCACGCGTAGGGCAGGTTGGGGAAGTCGGTGCCGTACAGAATCCGCTCGGGCCGGCTCTCGATGAGCCGCCGCGGCGTGCCGCCCGGGAAGTAGTCGGCCGCCGCCATGGTGGTGTCGAGCCACAGGTTGTCGAAGCGCGCGAGCAGCCTTTCGTACGCGTCGTACTCGTTGGCCCCCAGGTGCGGCACCACCAGCTTGAGCTTCGGGTGGTCGGTGAGCACGCGCTCGACCGACTCCGCCGAGCAGAGCTGGTAGGGGTCGCACCGGTACTGCGGCATCGACGGCTCGCGGCCGGCGTGCATGATCAACACCTGATCCTGCTCGACGCAGGTCTCGTACACCTCGTGGAGCGCCGCCGCGTCGGGCGAGAAGCACTGCACGTGGCAGTGCAGCTTGACGCCGCGCAGCCCGAGCGCGAACGCGTCCTTCAAAATCTCCCGCGCGCCGCGCTCCCCGGGAAAGACGGTCGCCACCCCGAGCACGCGCGGCCGCGAGCGGCACAGCTCGGCCATGTACGCGTTGAGCCCCCGCGCGATGCCGCCCTTGTGCGCGTAGTGCAGCGCCACCAGGTGCTTCACGCCGCGCGCGAGGAGGAAGTCCACCACCCGCTCGCTGTGCAGCCGGTACCGAACCGGCCAGGCGTGTTGGTCGAACCACTGCCAAATCGCCTCGAAGAGGCGGTCGGGAAACAGGTGCACGTGCGCGTCGACGACGTCGGGCAGCGACTGGGGCAGCCTCTCGCCCTCTTCGTCACCGAGCGCGGGCAGCGGCAACGACTTGGCGTCGAACCACCGCGCCAGGCAGGGCGGAGGCCCCTCGGGCGCGCTCATTTCTTCTGCGTCTCGGTGCGCTCGAGGTACTTCTCCTGCCGCTCGTAGCCCGCGCGCTCGAGCCGCTGCGCCTCGACGGCGTCGGCGAGCTTGGAAAAGATCTGCCCCAACATGCGCAGCGACTCGGCGAGCAGCTTCTCGGCTTGCGCTTGCCTCGCCTGGGCGGCCGCGGTGGAGCGCTCGCGCGAGAAGAGGAGTGGAAACTTCATGACCTGCCAATCTAAGGGAGTGCGGCGCGTACCGCCACACGGCAGGGCGCGCTCGAAAGAGAGGCGAGATGACGATTCGGACCGTGGGTTTCGCGGGCCTGGGGCTGATGGGCAGCCGCATGGCGAGCATGCTGAAGAGCAAGGGCTTCGAGGTGGTGGTGTGGAACCGCACGCGCGCCAAGGCCGACGCGCTCGCCGCGAAGGGCGTTCGTGTGGCCGACACGCCGCGCGCGCTCGCCGCGCAGGTCGACGCGTTCTGCACCTGCGTCGCCGACCCCGCCGCGCTGCGCGAGGTGCTGGAGGGCGAGCGCGGCCTGTCCGCGGGCGCCAAGCGAGGTCAGCTCTTCGTCGATTTCTCGACCATCTCCGTCGAGCTCGCCACCGAGCTGGGACAGCGCGCCGCGGTGTTGGGAGTCGACTTCGCCGACGCGCCGGTGACCGGCTCGAAGCTGGGCGCGGAGAAGGGCACGCTCGTCCTCATGGTGGGCGCCACGCCCGCGACCTTCGAGCGCGCGGGGGCCCTTTTCTCGGCGGTGGGCGAGCGGGCGATTCACTGCGGACCGGTCGGCGCGGGCACGCAGGTGAAGCTCGCGGGCAACGCGCTCATCGCGCTCATGCTGCAGGGGCTGTCTGAGGGGCTCCTGCTCACCCAAAAGGCGGGCGTGGATCCGCAGAAGCTCTTGGAGGTGGTTCAGGCCTCGGGCTTCCGCTCGCCGTACTACGACTTCAAGGGCAAGGCGATGCTCGCGCGCGACTTCGACACGCACTTCGCCATCGACCTGATGTTCAAGGACCTCTCGCTCTTTTTGGAGAGCGCCGCCCGCCAGCGCGTGCCGACGCCGACCGCCGCTGCGGTGCGCGAGGTCTACCAACTCGCCCGCGCTCAGGGGAAAGGCGGCCAGGACATCTCGGCCGTCGTCACCGCCCTCGAAGACCTGTGCGGCGAGCGGCTGGGCCACAGATAACGGATTTACACGGAGGCAAATTTACAGATTTAACCGCTTTCTCTCCCGGTTGGTGTGGGTGGGGGTGTGAGGCTTCGAAAAGACTCTCCTCTCAGCCATTTAACGATTTTCAAGAAGGGGGTTGTTGCGTTTAGACTGCGTGCGCAGATTGCCTGTCACTGTCACGCATCCAGGGGAGGACGCGATGGCCTATGAAGGCGAATTGACGAAGCTCGAGAACGGCCGTTGGGCGCGCTTTCAGCGCTGCCGCATCGTCAATGCGGGTCACCAGGACTGTGACGAGACGACGCTGTTGGTGGCGATCGAGCTGGATGATCGCTACCAAGAGCTCCTGAACGCGGCGGAAGACTCCATCGAGCTGCACCGGCGCCGCGGCGTCCCCGTCGAGGTGCGCATCGACCCGGACGGCAAGGGAAAGATTCGGCTCGAGTTCGACGCGCCGAGCGCGACCGTTCAATGAGCTGAGGGCTCGAGCGCCAGCCGCACCAGCGTCACTTCCTTCACCCGCACCTGCACGTCGCGCTCTTCCGGGCGAAAGCCCGCGCGCTCGACGCGCAGCCGATGCGGGCCCACCGGCAGCGTGAGGAACGCGGGCGTGTTGCCCTGCGCCGCGCCGTCGATGAGGACCGCCGCGCTCGAGGTGAGCCCCTTCACCGTGGTGATGACGCGCAGCTCGCCGGTCTCGGCCGTGGGGTCGACGTCGAGCGAGGGCACGAGCTCGATCTCGCTGGAGCTCAACATCGGCGGCTCGTCCTCCGCCACAGGCGCGCGCGGCGGGACGGTTGCGGGCCGCTTGCGCTTCTTTTCTCCTTTGAGCGCCTCGAGCACCGGCAAGGACAAGCCCGGGTGCGTCCGCTCCGCGCCCAAGCTGAAGCCCGCCTCGAGCTCGGCGAGCAGCTCGTGCACGCTCTGCTGCCTGCCGTCGGGCGCCTTCGCCATCGCGCGGGTGATGGCGCGCGCCACCGGCTTGGGCACGAAGCCCGAGAGCAAGGACGCGTCGGGCGGCGGCAGCGTCTTGTGCGCGTAGAGCACCTCGAAGTTGTTGTCGGCGACGAACGGCGGGGTGCCGGTGAGCAGCTCGAAGATCACCGCCCCGAGCGCGTAGACGTCGGCGCGCTTGTCGACCTCGGAGGTGCCCAGGATCTGCTCGGGCGCCATGTAGTAGGGCGTGCCGACCATCGCGCCCGGCTTGGTGAGCCCGGGGTTGCTCTTGTCGCGCGCCACGCCCAGGTCGAGGATCGTCGCGTGCCCTTCGGGCGACAGGAAAATGTTCTGCGGCTTGATGTCGCGGTGCACGAGCCCGTGGTGGTGAATGAACGAGAGCCCCGCGCACACCTGCCGAACGACCTCGAGCGTCTCGACCGGTGAGAGCTTGCCGCCGGTGTCCCTCAAGCGGTCGGCCAGCGTGCGGCCCTCGAGAAAGCTCATCACCAGGAAGGGAATGGCGCCGCGCCAGCCGAACGAGAGCAGCTGAATGATGTTCGGGTGCCGAAGCGTGGTCATCAGCCGCGCCTCGCGCTCGAAGCGCGCCAGCACCTTCGACTTCTTGCTGTGCTCGGCCGAGAGGATCTTCACCGCCACCCGCGCGTTGCGCGTGAGGTCGGTGCCGCTGAACACCGAGCCCATCGCGCCCTGACCGATGCGCTCGATGAGCCGCCACCGGTCGTCGAGCACGTCGCCGGGCTTGGGGATGTAGGGTGCCTCGCCGGCCATGGGGGCCATGCTACCCCGGAAGAACCAGGTCTCTCGGCCCTACGTTGTCCCCAGTCCTCTGCGGAGCCTATTCTTTGGCGTATGGCTTTGAGTGAAGAAACACTTCCGCCCGATCCCGTCATCGAGGCCTACAAGAGGGACGTCGATCGCACGCTCCTTCGAGAGAACCTCAAGCTGACTCCCGATCAACGGGTTCGAAAGCTCGTTCGGCACCTTCAATTCGCGGCCGAGGTGCAACGAGCGGGGGCGAAGGCCTGGTCGAAGCCGGGTGGCTTAGATCGATGATAGGCCCTGCGGATTTTGGTGGGCTTCTTCATCGCCTTGCGAAAGAGGTAGGAGGAGGAGGGTACGATCAGCTCATCGGTGAAAGCACGGTCCTGCACATGTTCGACTGTGATTGTCCCTGTCTGAATTTGGGCGCGCTGATTCGTGTGAAGCGAGCGGCTGGCCGGCCGAAGGATTTGGAGGCCATCGCTGAGCTGGAGGCCCTGCAGGAAGAAAGACAACGCTGACCCTCGGCGGCGTCTCCGCATCCGCCAAAGCAGGAAACTTCCGCGCGCTGGGCCCGAAAAACAAATACCCCACCGTTTTTCGGAGCTTGCTCGATGGCAGGGCCGATTTTACTGAGATCTCCAGGGACAGCGCCCTCTCCATCCGTCCGTCCGGCGGTGCGCCGGGGACGTTCGCTTCAAGGCTGGGCGACGGCGCCTGCCCGCCGAGAGCGACTGACGACGCAGCCTTCGCGCGCTGAAGCCGCCACCCGCTCGCAATACGGCACGAAGCAGCTCGACCTGGTGACCTTCGACCCCGGCGCCCCGATGGTCTTCGGCGGCCGCGCGCCCGCGCGCTTCATGGCCGGCGAGACCATTCGCTTCGAGACCAAGGCGACCTGGCTCGACCCGCGCCCGCTGCAGGTCTTCGTTCGCTACCGCGAGACCGGCCCGAAGCAGGGACCGTGGAAAGAGCTTCCGATGCGCGAGCGCGACGACGCCGCGCCGGGCAACTACGTCGCCGAGCTCAAGCTCGACCGCGGCGGCAAGTACGAGTACGCCCTGGAGGCGCGGCCCGACGAGTACGGCGCGGTGCTGCGCAGCCTCCGGCTCAACCACCAGGCGGGCAAGGCGGACCTGGTCCGTCATGACCTCGACGCGGCGGCGCTCCTGCTCGAACAAGCGGCGCAGCGGGCCGAGCCTGGCTCGAAGGACCACACCGCGCTCGTCAAGGCGGCGGCGAAGGTCCGGGCGGGCAAGCGCGACGCCATCCCCGCCGCGCAGAAGATGGTCGAGCTCGCGGGGAAATATCCGAACCGAAAGCTCGCGAACTTCCTGCTCCCGCCCATGGCGCCCGACGTCCCGCCGCGCGCGTGGGCGGAGGTCGGCCCGACGGATCCGCCGCCGTACGTGCAGCGCGTTCCGCTCTACGTCGAGGAGAACCCGCTCGCGGCGCGCGGCTTCTGGTACGAGGTCTTCCCGCGCAACCACGGCGGCTTCAAGGGCGTGACGAAGCTTTTGCCGTACATGCAGGAGATGGGCGTCGACGTCCTCTACTTCCCGCCGCTCTCGCCGATTGGAAAGACCAACCGCTTGGGCCGCGACAAGGCGCCGCTCCAAGAGGGCGATCCTGGCAGCCCGTGGGCGATCGGAAACGAGGAGGGGGGCCACGGGGCCATCGACCCGGCGCTCGGCACCGAGAAGGACTTCATCCGCTTCGTGAAGGCGGCGCAGCGGCGCAACATCGAGCCGGCCATCGACCTGGTCCTGCAGGCCTCGCCGGATCACCCGTGGGTGACCCAGGACCCGAGCAACCCGCGCTACCACTGGTTCGAGCGCTACCCTGACGGCACCTTGAAGCCGGCGACCAACCCGCCCAAGGTCTACCCGGACGTCACCCAGTTCAGCTTCTACGACGCGAATGGCCAGCCCCGGATGGATCTCTGGGAGGCGATTCGCGACGAAGCGGTGATGCCGTGGCTCCAGCGCGGCGTGCGCGTCATCCGCATCGACAACCCCCACACCAAGGCCAAGGCGTTCTGGAGTTGGCTGCACGACGAGATTCGCGGCCTTCACCCCGAAGCGCGGGTCGAGCAGCGCTTCCCCGACGTGGTGACGCAGGGCGAGTCGTTCACCGACCCCAACAAGCAGGCCGGCCTCTCGACGTCTGGCATCAGCCACATGGTCTCGCCCTTCGCTTGGCGCAGGCACTTGACCGGCGGCCCGGGCAACGAAGGCGTCATCGAGGAGTTCTCTCTGCACCCCGACACCGGCCCTTGGGACGGCAAGGCCGGGCGCATCATGCGTCCTTTCCGCTGGGTCGCGACGCCGGACATCCTCGAGCGCGACCTGCAGTTCGCTTCGCCCGCGCGGTTCCGCCACCGCGCCGCGCTCGCGGCGATGGGATCGCCGTTGTGGGGCTTCCACAGCGGCATCGAGCTGTTCGAGAACGTGCCGCGGCCGCTCGACCGCCCGCTGCCGCCCGGGGTGAAGCGCGTCGCGCCCGAAGCGCGCGACAACTTCCTGCGCGAGCTGTTCGGCGAAGACAACCTCGAAGGTTGGGAAAGCCGCTTCGCTCACGAGCAAGGGAACAACGACAAGTACTTCCCTCAGAAGAGAGACCTGCTGGGGGCGGCGGCGTCGGGCCCCGACGCGTCGATGGCGCCGTTCGTCGGGCTCCTCAACCGAATCCGCAAGGCCAACCCCGCGCTGCTCGAAGACAAGAACTTCGTCCCGCTCGAGGTGCGGGACGCGTTCGGCAGCCCACACCAGAACGTCGCCTTCTTCATGAAGAAGTCTTCGGACGGGAAGAACCGGGTCCTCGTCGCGGTGAGCCTGTCGGACGAGATGCACCAGATTCAGTTTCCGGTCCCGTACGAGCAGCTCGGGCTCGACCCGAGCCGGCCGGTGCACCTCACCGAGCACACCACCGGCAAGCGGGTGCGGTGGAACGGCCCGCACATCGCCCCGGGCGTAGGGACGGAGCTGACGCCCGAGATGCCGTTCAAGGTCTGGTCCGTCGACACCGTTTGAGCGAAGCGTCATCCTCGAATGACACGCGGCGCCGCAGGTCCTCTCTCTGAGGGGCGGCATAGTAGGCTGTACGCGTGATGGAGCTTCGTCCACTCATACCGCTCGCGCTGCTCGTGGGCGCGCAGGGTTGGGCGCAGAGCCTCCAATTCACCTCGGCGCCGCAAACCTTGAGCTACGGGATGCCGTCGGCGCCTGTGACGGTCAGCCGGTTTCACCCCGACGGCAGCTTGTGGAGCACCGGCGCGCCGAGCCTGTCGTTCACCGTCAGCTCTGACTCGCCGCAGGGGGAGTTCTCGCCCACCGCGTCGGCCTTCTCGTGGAGCTCGACCCACACGGTCAGCTTCGCCGCCAACTCTGGCGTCAGCGCGCCGTTCTTCTACCGCGACGGAAGGCTCTCGACCGCCACGCTGACAGTGGACGGGGACGGTAGCTTCCAGGACGCCGTCCGCGTGTATCCGGTCAGCCCGAACGGTTTCGCCGACGACCTCGAGCTGGGCGGCATCGAGCTGTTCGACGACCCGCCGGGGCGCTGGTCGGAGGACAGCACCGACACGGGGAACGGGCTGGCGGTGGACCCGGAGGCCGCGCACCGCGGCGCCCTAGGGTTGCGGTTCGTGGACACGAGCGCGGCGAGCGGCTCGGTGGGCTTGGGAGCCCACGCCACGCGCTTTCTCGCCCGCATGTTGCCCAACACCTACGCCCGGGCATGGGTGAGGGTGGCCAGCACGAACGCGCAGGGAACGTTCGTCTTCCTCAACCTCCACGGCGCCGGGCCGATCTCGAGCCCGCTCCTGGACCTTCACCTCGACCCGCCCGCGACCGTGCGCTTGAGCGGCTTCGGCCTGGTCGGAGGCTCGCCGCAATACGCCAACAGCCCGAACACCGCCGACCTGACCGTGGGGCAATGGCACCTCATCGAGGTCGCTCTCGTCGGCGCGGGGACCGCGTCGGCCGAGCGGAAGCTGTGGGTCGACGGCCAACACGTGGCCACCCGCACGGTCAATTGGACCGGTGTCCAGCCGAACAAGCTCAGCGTCGGCGCGCCCTGGTACGACGACCGGACCTTCATGGGGAGCCTCCACTTCGACGACGTGCGGGTCTCGGCCGCGCCGCCGGCGAGCCGCATCACGCTCCCCCACGCGCCTTCGCTCGTCAGCGGCGTCTGCGCGCCCATCGCGTTCGGTCTCGCGCACTCGGAGCCGGAAGGCCCGGCGCCGGCGCCGTATGACGTCTCGCTGTCGCTGGCGGTCGACGGCGGCGCCGAGCTCTACGCCGACCCCGCGTGCACCACGCCCACCCCCACGGTCACCATTCCGGCCGAGGCCACGCAAGGAACAGCCTACGTGCACGCGGCGCAAGCAGGCGTCGCGACCGTCACCGCCACCCACCCCGACTTCCTCGACGCGCCCGAGCCGGGGACGCTGGTGTTCTCGCCGCCTCCTCCCGACGGTGGCGATGACGGCGGTGTGACCGGTACGCCAGGTCCTGGGCCCGAAGGCCCCGGGGCGCCACCGCAGCTCGTCGCGTACGCGGCGACCGAAGCCACCTGCGGCATGGCTTACGACTCGGCCGAGCCTGGTCCCGTCGCGCTCGGAGCCGGGCCGCTCGTCTTCTCCCTCGCGTCAGACGCCGACGCGGTGCCCGAAGGCATGTCCATCGACGCCCACACCGGCCGCGTGCATTGGCCGCTCGTTCGACTCGCGACGGGGACCTACCGCTACCGGCGCACCGTGCACGGCCCAGGAGGCGTCGACAGCCAGGAGCTGCTCTTGAACGTCGACTGCACCCCGCGCCACCTCCGCGTCGGCTGCGGCTGTCAGGCGGACGCCTCCCCCCTGCCATGGCTCGAGGCGCTGCTCCTGCTCGCGCTCGTCAGGAAGGTGCGCCGGGGAGCGCGAAACGTTAGCCATTGATTTCCTGCCGTTGACGGTCGAAGAAGCGACGGAGCGGTCCGCGTCGTTCGACTGGAGGGAAGCGTGGTGACCAAGGGGCGGCGAGCCACGCTCGCCGGCGCAACAGTGGATGCCAAAGTCATCGCCGACTTTCGACGCCGGCTGAGGTCGGCGGGCTTGCGGAGCACGGCCCCTCGGTTGACCGTGCTGCACCGCCTTTTCGAGACGGGGAAGCCGCTCAGCCACGCCGAGCTGACGGACGCTCTGGTGCACAGCGGCTTCGACCGGGTGACGGTCTACCGCAACTTGAGCGACCTCGCGGCGGCGGGGCTCGTCACTCGCACCGACCTCGGCGACCACACTTGGCGGTTCGAGCTTCAGGGCGAAGCGGAAGGGCAAGACCATAAGTCGCAGCATCCCCACTTCACCTGCACCGAGTGCGGCGCGGTCACCTGCCTGCCTGAAGAGGCCATCGGTCTGAACCCCCGCGCGCGAGGGCTCCCGAAGGCGGTCGCGCGAAGAGCGGTTCGCGTGACGCTGCAGGGGCCGTGCGACGACTGCCTTTAGATGGGCGAGCCCAGGACCCGCGCCATGTCGGCGCGCGCGTGGGCCATGTCGGATTCGGCATGGCTCCAGTCGTCCAGCGCGTGCCGGGCAAGCCCGCGCACCTCGGACGACCGGGACAGCAGCATGAGGTTCTTGAGCTGGTACCGGGCGCCCTTCAGGTCGCCCTCGGCGTGCGCCACTTGCTTGGCCGCGCGGCGGACGTGGCCTTCCAGACGGGGGAAGGCGGAATCGCGAAGCGCGCGCTGCGCGCCGATCAAGTCGGTGGTCGCGAGCTTGAGGTCCCCTTGGGCGTGGCTCACCCGCTCACCGGCCTGGGCCGCGAAGCGCAGCGCGGCAGCTTGCCGTTGATCGCCTGATCCCGCTCGAAGGCGGGCGACGACCCCGGACAGATCCGCCCTCGAGTGGGTCAGGTCGGCCCCTGCATGGCGCAGGTCGGCACGTGCATGGGTCAGGTTGGCGCGGGCTTGGCTCGGGATCATCGGTCGGAAGAGACGCATGGCGATGCACTCCTTTGGTTGGGTGGTGGAGATGCATTCGTTATCGGACCTGTCTCAATAAAGTTTCTTTAGTCACCGTGGATATAAATGCATCTTAATTGCATTTAGTCGAGATTTCGTGCGATGGGGCCTCCTCCAGCTCGAAACGGTGAGGTGTACGTCGTGCGAAGAGGTCGTCTCGTAGTGGGTTGCGCTTTTGCCCTTTGGGTGGGCGCTTGCGGTCTGCCGGTCCCTGAGGGCTCGTCTCTGGTGCCCGACCCGATTGAAACGGTGGCTCCTGAGCCGGGCGACGTCGACGGTGGGCAGACGGATGTGGCGGAGAAGAAGGATGCCGGGCAGCCCGTGGCGCCGGTCGCGGACGCGGGCGTGAGCGATCCCGACGGCTGCGGTCCGAACGGAAGCCAGCATGGCAACCACTGCCACTGCGACCCGGGCTACATCGAGGTTCAGCTCTACTGCGTGGCGGCTCCGGCCTGCACCGACGACGGCCACGAAGACAACGACACCGACGCGACCGCCACGCCCTGGGACGTCTCGATGAACGGCACGCCGTTGACCGCCTGCGTGGGGGACGATGATTGGTACACGGTCGACGCGCAGCGGGGGCAGCAGCTGAAGGTCAAAATCGAGTTCAAGCACGCCCAGGGCGATCTGGACTTGGCGCTGTGGTCGCCCAGCAACTACGGCCAGGCGGACGCAGTCAGCGTCGGCGAGGCGGACGTGGAGGAGATCGTCTTCACCACCACGGAAGCAGGGCCGCACTACATCCTGGTGCTGAATGGCTCGACCACGGTGAACGCCTACTCGATGACGGTCGAGGTGAAGTAGGGGCCTCAAGCGCCATCGACGGGACGAACGAGCTTGAGCTTCGGCGGCGGGCTCGTTTGCTCCGGCTCGGGGTCCGGCAGCTCGAGGGCATCCAGTCGGGGAGGAGGCTCGCGCCGGCGCGCCGCGAGCCTCCTGTCCACGCTCGCCGATGAGGTCGCGAGGCGCCTCTGGAGATAGCCCTCCACGATGGCGTGGATGAGCCGCTCGAGCTCTGGAGGCACGGCGCGCTGTCGCTCGAGCTCTTCGCGCACCGTGCACCGCGCTGGGGTCCTCTTAGATTTCTTCGCCACGGCCTGGTCGCCCCTTCGTGACGTCGCCGAAGAGGGTTCGCGCGTCGACGGCCGGGGCGCCCCGCTTGGCGAGCAGCGCGTTCACCGCGCGCACGAGCTTGCTGCGCACGCGCACGGGGAGCGGCCGCTGAGCGATGGCGCTCTGGATCTGCTGAACGCTCACGCCTCGGCCGCTGTTGGGCTTGGCGAGCCCCAACGCTTGGTAGGACGTCTCTGGGGATTGTCTGCGTTTCCGCCAGCGAAGCTGCCGGAGCGTGCGGCCTTCAGCGGTGTTCTTCTCGAGTTGAGACGAGATGCGAACGAGCGCGTCGATGCGGATGTGGTGCTCTTCCAGATGTTTGTGAAAGCTGCTCACGGGAATCTCCAAAAAAAGACAAATGGATAGGAAAGCCTCGGCACACCGGTGCCCAAGCCTTGTCTGAATTGACGATGCGTTTGGGGCTAGCTTCGGGGCGGTGAGGCCTTGGGGGCCATCGCCAGCAGCGGGACCTGCGGCTCCGTCGGGAGCTCGGCGCGGGTGAAAACGAGCACCAACGGCTGAACGACGCGGAGCGATGGCGTCGGGCTCGCAGGCGCTGGCTGGCGGTGCTGCGCAGCGAGGATCGCGCACTCTTGATGGGCGTCAGGACCCTCTGGCGCCCCCTCTTCGCTCGCACCCGAGTCGCTGACTTCTTCGAACGTCTGATGTTCGTCGCAGTAGCGGTGCGCATCGGCACCGTGCAGCCAATGAAGCGCCGGGGTCGCGAGCCAGGCCGCGACCAGAATCAACGCAGAGACACGCTTGGTTCTGAAACGGCAGACGTCTGTCATTGGGCGGACTCTCGACAAACATTGCAGCCGTCGTGCGATGAGTCAAGCGCGCTCCGACGCCGAGTTGATTGGCTTTGTCTGCGTTTCAGACAGCCGTTTCACGGCGCATTCGGTGCAGCCTCTTCGGCGTCCGTCTGCTTCAACATCGCCTCGCGCATCCAGCTCAGCGCGTCGACGTAGGAGAGCATGCCCACCAGCCGATCCTCTTCGTCGACCACCGGGAGCGCTCCCACGCGCTCGCGCTCGAGGCTCTCGAGCGCGTCGGCCAGCGCCGCGCCTCCCCGCACCGTCACCGGGTCGTTCGTCATCACCTGCTCCACGTGCTCGTCGAGCACGTCGGCCGCGGCGCGGAACCAGTCCCTGGGGTTGGCTCCGAACTGCTCGCGCAGGTCGCGCTCGGAGAGCATGCCGATCACGCGGCGGTCGGAGTCGACCACCGGCAGGTGCCGGACGCCGGCCTCGAGCATCGTGCCGGCGGCCTCCCCCAGGCTCGCGTCCGGAGGGACGGAGATGGGCTCGGCGGTCATCACGTCATCGACGGACAGGCTGGGTGCCTCGCGCGCGCTCGGCGCGGCGGGCCGCTGGGAGATGAGCGCGCGCAAGAGCGCGTGGTCGGTCAGCAGGCCGACCAGCCGACCCTCGCCATCGACGACCGGCAGCACGTGCGTCCCCGCGTCGGTGACGGTGCGGGCGGCCGTCTCGAGCGCCTCGTCCTTCGAGATGGGCCGCGCGGCGCGCACGAGCTCGCGAATGGCGATTCGCTCGTCGAGGCCCCGGTCGAGCAGCTTCAAGAGGTCGGCGCGCAGGAGGAAGCCGGCGAACCGGCCCTCGCGGTCGAGCACCGGCAGGTGCCGCGCGCGCGACAGGAGCCGGCGCAGCTCCCGCAAGGTGACCTCATCCTCGAGCTTCAAACGGCCACGCACCGGGCGCATCAGCTGGCCAACCGTTCTTCCGTTCATGTCGCGGCGCTCCTTGTCGACCCTCCTTCAAGATGATGGTGGGCCGCGCGAAGGGAACACCGCGTCCGACCCGCGCTGCGAACGCTCGCCAGCCCGGTGGGCGCGCGGGCCTATCAAGTCGGCCTGGAGGGGAAGGGGGCGGACTTTGGCGGGCGCAGCGGCGAACGTCGACCAGCGCCACGACCTCGAGCGGGGAATTGGCGCGTTCATGAGTGGGGTAACTCGCACCCCTCCCCGGGGGGACAGGTTACCCCGCAGATGGCGGGCGTCGGTGCACGCGGAAAAGCCCATGCTTGGCAGAGCGCGCCGTCGCGGCGGTGGTGTCTTGGCGGATGCTCGAGCCATCGGAGCGCCGGCGCCTGCCCACAGCCACCATCGCTCCCTTCAAGGCCAGCCTAGCGGCCGACGCGGAACAGCCGGCGCGCGTTGTCGAATGTGACGCGCCGAACGACCTGCTCCGACAGCCCGCCGCGCATGAGCAGGCTCGCGGTGCGCGCCAACGCCAACATGTCGCTCGCGCCATGACCGGCGTCGGTGTCGACCACCAGCTGCTGGCTGCCGTGCTTCTTCACCAAGGCGGCGACGCGCTCGGCCTTCAGCTCCTCTGGGTGCACGGTGAGCCCGGCCCAGTAACCGAGCTCGAGGATGGGGCGCACGGTCGCCGCGCTCGCGTGATCGACCAGCACTTGGCTCGGCGCGAGCCCCGATTCGCGCAGCAGCGCGAGGATGCGCCGGGTGTGCTTGGTCTTGTCCTTCACCGGCGTGTGCACCAGCGCCGGCAGCTTGAGCTTGCGCGCCAGCTCGAGCTGCGCCGTGAACGCCTCTTCTTCTTCGTGCGTGCCGCGCGACAGGCCGACGGCGCCGACCGCGACCACCTTGCCGCGCTGGAAGTAGCCGGGCAGGGCGGCGAGCACCTCCGACAGGCCGCGGCGCGGCAGCGCGCCGGGGTGCAAGCCGAGCGCCGCGTACGCGCGGATGCCCGCCGCCTCGAGCCGCGGCAGCTGCGTCTTCACGATGTCTTGAAAGTGCTCGAACAGCGCCTCGGCGTTGCCGTGCGGCGTGGCGTCGGCGGCCACCAGCGCTCCGGTGACGCCGAAGTAGCGCAGCGACTCGAGGTCCTGATTCGACAGCCCGCGCGGGTGAATGTGCGCGTCAAAGAGGGGAGGCAGCTCGTCGGCCATGAAGGTCGAGGCGCATTGTGCCCCAAACGCCTCTAGTCGCGCCCCATCGCCTCGCCTTCGTTGCGCGGATCGGCCGCCGCGGTGACGAGCCCGGTGGAAGGGTCGACCATCACCGCGTGCGCGTCTCCCCACCCGTCGCTGCGCTGCACCTTGTGCCCCAGCGCCTCGAGGGCTTTTTGCGTCTGCGGCTCCAAGCCGAACGCGTCGACGCGAATCACGTCGGGCAGGTATTGGTGGTGCAGCCGCCCGAACGCGACCGCGCGCGCGACGTCCATCTTGCCGTCGATGACGTTCGAGATGACCTGAATCACCGTGGTGGGAATCGTCGAGCCGCCCGGCGAGCCGACCGCCAGCATCACGCGCTGGGGGTCATCCCGCTGGAAGACGAGCGTGGGCGACATCGACGAGAGCGGGATCTTCCCTGGCGCGATGGCGTTCGCCTCGCCGCCGATGAGGCCGTACGTGTTCGGCACGCCCGGCTGGGCGGCGAAGTCGTCCATCTGATCATTGAGCAGAACGCCGGTGCCCTTGGCGACCAGGCACGCGCCGAACCAGTAGTTGACGGTCGTGGTCATGGCCACCGCGTTGCCTTGCGCGTCGATGGCCGAGATGTGCGCGGTGTTCTTCGGCGCAAGCGCGTCGGACGGGGGGACGCTGGTCGTCAGCCGCTGCGACGGCGTGGCGGCCTTGGGGTCGATGGTCGCGACCAGCCCTTCGATGTACGGGCGCGACGCCAAGCGGTCGAGCGGAACGTCGACGAACGCGGGGTCGCCCAGGTAGCGCCCGCGGTCCAGGTACGCGCGGCGCAGCGTCTCGACGTAGCGGTGCAGCACGCCCACCTCGCGGGAGGCGAGCCCGTGCGGCCCGAGCAGCTCGAGCGCGCCGAGCACCTGCACCACCGCGAGCCCGCCGGCGGAGGGCGGCGGCATCGTCAGCACCCGGTGGCCGCGGTACGTCGTCTCCAGCGGCGCGCGCCAACGCACCTTCGCGTTCGCCAGGTCCTCCTGCGTCAAGACGCCGCCGTGGCGCTTCACCGTCTCTTCGATCGCCCGCGCGCGCGCGCCGGTCTGCAGCGCCTTCGCGCCTTGCTGGCTCAACGCGACGAGCGTCCGCGCGAGCTCGGGCTGCCGAAGGAGCGTGCCCACCGCGGGCACGTCGGGCGCGCCCTCGGCGTTGGGGCGTAAAAACAGGCGCGATGCCTCCGAGTCCTTCCGCAGGCACTCCAGCCGCGCCCGCGCCATCTTCTGGTACCCGGGCGTCACCCAGAACCCTTCGCGCGCGAGCCGGATCGCCGGCGCGAGCACCACCTGGGGCTTGAGCCGCCCCGCAGCGCGAAGCAGCTCCAGGTAGCCGACCGCCGCGGTGGGCACCGCGACCGACAGCCCTCCGTCGGTGGCGAGCGCCGCGTCGACCTTGCCGTCGCGGACGAACATGTCCCGGTGGGCGGCCTTCGGCGCGACCTCTCGGAAGTCGAGGACCCGCGTTTGCCCTGTCTTCTTTTCGTGCACCAGCGCGAAGCCGCCGCCGCCGATGCCCGAGTGGTACGGGCCGACGACCGACAAGGCGAAGGCGGCCGCCACGGCCGCGTCGACCGCATTGCCTCCTTTTTCCAGCATTTGCACCGCGGCCGCGCTCGCCGCCGGGTGCTCGGTCGAAATTGCGCCGTGCCGAAACGGGCGCGCCGCGTGGGCCGGCAGCACCAGCAGAAGCGTCAACAAGGAGATTCTCTTCACCATCAGGGGCGCTCGCAGTGGGTGGAAGCTGGCAGCGGCCAGACATCGCTGCCCTGGTTGGAATGGGGGAACGTCGGGGTTTCACTCGACAAGCCGTTGAAACTCAAGGTGCACCGTCGACCTTTTGTGCAGCGGCTTGTCATGGCGCCACGGTTGCATAACGGGACGCGTCATGGGTTCGAATCACCGGAAGCACCACCGAGCGCCGATGACGGGTTCGGTGAAGTTGTTCGACTGGGACCGTCCGCTCGCGGCCAACGCCGCGGAGATCAGCGCGGGCGGGGTCTTCCTCCGCACCAGCGAGGCGTTGCCAGAGGGCTCGATGGTCACCTTGCGGCTGACCATCCCCGGCATGAAGGGCGCGTTCACCGCGCTCGGCAAGGTGGTTCGAACCGTGAAGGGGGGCTGGCTCAAGCCCGGCGGCATGGGCATTCGCTTCGTCGACATTTCCAGCTCGGCGCGCGAGGCGATCGGCGCGTACGTCGAAGCGCGGGGCCTCAAGCTCGCATGAAGCCGAACGTCCCCCGCGAGACCGGCCCGCGGCCGCTCACCACCCTCTTCTTGAAGCCCGTGTTTCACATCACGGCGCACCCCTCGGGCCTGGCGGTGCAGGTGAGCACGCAGTCGAGCCCGCCGAACCGCGGCTGAGCCAGGGTCGCACATCGACCGACCCCGTCCCCTGAGGCGGGGGTGCTCCAACGCTGTCTCCAGTCGTGAAAAATCCTGACACGGCTGGAACGCCAAGCGTGCGGGAGCACGAGGGTCGCCCCTGGGCGCGGTTCCTGCTTCGTGTCCTTGCATGGCCCCCGAAGCACGCCAAGCCCTCGCCAACCGCCGCTTGTACCCGCGCATTCACCCGACCCGGGTGTCGCTGCGCATCCGCGACGGCGCGTCGTCGTTCTTCCCCATCCTCGAGAACCTCTCGGCAAAC